>JBJXGQ010000058.1:0-5269 GCA_046160525.1 Burkholderiales bacterium | reverse complement strand
GCAACTGTTCGTCGTTCATGTCGATCACCATGCTCCGCATCATGATCGATCCCAGATGCCCGTTCAGACTCAAACCCCGTTGGAATCACGCCCTCCTGTTCAGACTCATACCCCATTGGACAACGCTAGGGCTGGCCGAGGATAGGTTCCCCCTGTATTGTTACCCCCTGCGCAATCTCGCTCCATCCGCACCCGCATCGTGGTAATCCCTGGTGTGAACCCGAAAGGCATCGGTGTCGTCGCGCAAGTCCAACCGGTCAAGAAGTGCGGAATCCTCAGCTAGAGCACGCACCCAGGCTTTTTGCGTGATCGCGGCGTGGGTAGTGATTTCGTAAGCGATAGCGAATTTTTCTCCATAAGCCCCACTCAATAACGCAACCGCAACATACAACCCAGTACGGTGAAAACATGTATTCATTTTCATTGCTCGTCTCGTTCTGTAAACCCTTGGAGTCGCTCCTGGTAATACCGCATTTGCTGTTCCTTATTCTCGTAGGAATCGGGAAACTGACGCAGTTCTTCCAGAATCCGTTGATAGAGCAAAGCATAGTCGGGATACTTAATTGGATCTGGACCGGGCAGGCTACAATCGCTATTAGCGGTGAACGATCTTACTTCTCTCATTCGGTCTTCCACCGTGCCCGGAGACGGCTTCATCCGCAGCCGCACATTCTTCGCATCGATCATCCGGGTGCGTGAGTTGATCAGCCACAGCCATTTGGTGAATTTGGCAAAGATAAATCCCTGGTCAATCTTTCCTCGGTCATACACGGTGTAATCGAAGAAATAGCCTCGGCGGTAAACGGCAAATTGAATATTGAAGGTTGTTTTTTTGCTTGCAAAGTTCTCGCGCCAGGCATCAAAGTGGAAACGCCCCTGTGCATCCGTTTCCACCGCCAAGCCGCGGTAACATGCCTCTCCCCCGCCATGCCAGTTGGAATAACCCACAAGCCAATTCGCCGCGACCACCGCCCCCGCGATGGGTTGTTCCGTCACGTGATCGATCACCATCCCCTCGATGGGTTTGGAGATGGCCTCGGTCATGCCGTCGTAGTACCGAAAGTAGAGCACTCCGAGCGCGATGACGATCGCCAGGAAACCGATCACGTATCCCAGGCCTTTCACGAAGTTGAGTAGCGCCCTATCGCCGGGATCCATCGCCTACATCCCGTCGATGCGCCACATGCCATCCTCGCCGCGCAGAAGGTACAGGTAGAAAGAGCGCGGGCCGTTGGGTGTGTTGCGCGTGATCTGGTATTCGGCCAGATCCGCCCCCAGCGTGCCGCTGGCGATGGTGCCCAGACTATCCACGGCGTTGGCGAGTAGGCCCGCTTGGCGCATCGCGTTGAACACGATGCGGTATTTCTCGGCCGTGCGGCCCGTGAGGGCGCGCAAAGCGCCCTCGGTATCGTTGGCCCGCAAGTGGCAAGCACCGCCAACCGCGTGCCCGCACCCTGCATGCCGGGCTACCCATGGAGAGGGGTAATTAGAATTTGATTTCCGATGGGACGAGCGTCAAATTCGGCATGGGGTTGGCTGTTCCGCTGGTCAAGACGGTGTTCTCGCCCGAAGGAAGATATACGCCACGTCCCGGCAGATAGGTCACCGACGGCACGAGGTTCTTCGTTTTCAGATCCATCTGGTTGGTGGTGGTGGCGGCTATTCCAGTGATCCACATGAATGTCGACACGCCGTGCGTAACGTCGATCCTCTCCTCGACCCAAACCGCCGGGTTAGCGGGTATTGCGTCCGTCAGTACCGCGATACGTGTAAGTGTCCCAATTGGAGCCCGCATCACCGCAACGGGAGACAGCGGAGGCTCCAAGGAGAGGTCTCGGTAGGTATCCTGTGGTATGGGCGGGTTGGCCGGATCGTACCCAGGCACCGGCGAGGAAGTGGAGCTGTAGGCCATCTTGACCGTGTGCCCTTCGGCCTCGTTACACGCCGTGACCGAAGGGAATCCAGGAGGCGTTCCGCCAGTACACCATTGTGCATAGGAAAGCGGGCCTCCGATTCCATTAAGAACAGGCCAGTGAAAGGAATAGGTGTACTGGTCCCAGCGCCGGTAGTTATATATGTAATGGGGCTCGGAAATATCCTTGGTGGCAACCACGATGGCCTGTGTATCCTCGCCCAACGGGCCGCGGTAAACGACTTGGAGCTTGAGGTCGGTCGCGCTGATGGGGATCGGAGCCGGAAAAGTAAACGTCATCTGTTGTGCTTCGCCGTTGATCCCCAAGGGAACAGGAACAAGGTCCGACACGGCGATGCTTTCTTCCTCCGAGCGGCAGGTGCGCCAGTCGATACCTGGCGACCCGTATTCGCCGGACAAATCGGGCTGGTAGCAGGTGTTATTGTGATACTTCGCGACCAGGAGCAACATTCCGGAGCCGCCCATGGGTTCGATTGCGTCCCCGGCTGCCGATCCGCTTCGAGGGGTGGTGTTCTTGAGCTTCATCTTGAGCTTCATCTTGATCTTGGAAAACCCATTGGGGAACCCATTGCTCGACGGCGCATGATCGATGATCCCGTACACCCCTTCATCGGGGAGCGAGATTTCCATCCTTCCGCGGAAGAAGTGCTGAATCAGCCCGGCTGAGTAAGCCACCGCGCGCGGGATCAGCAAGTCGGCCATCGTGTCGTAGTTCGCTCGGGTGAGCATCAGCGTGGGCGCGTATCCCGTTCCGTACTCGCTCCATACGCCGATAGGCACTTCCTGAATGAACTCATCCCACATGCTACGCGCGAGGAGTGGCACGCCCGGGAAACTCCTTTCGGGAAATAGCGCATCGTTCACCGGCCCGAAGAGAAGCTCCATCGGCGGTGACCCTTCCGGGGTAGCGGTACCGTCCCATTTCTCGGTGGGCGAAATCACGCTGGAGTAGATAGTGATGTCGTTACTCGGCGATGCATAGCCGTTCGAACCTGGCAGCGTTCCCGCGGAGAAGAATCCCCGGTTGCTATAGTTGGCCAAGCCCTTGAGATCGCCTGTGGCCCAGTAGTCAGCGAACATCTTCAACTTCGGCGTGGGGTAGCCGTCGTAGAAAACCGGGAGCGCCTGGACATCGAGTGGAATTCCATCTCGAACGACTGCCGTATTTTCTCCGGTCACTCGTGCATCGGTGTAGCGCTCGTACGCGCTCTTGTGGCCCGCAATAATGGGCACCTTCCCAGAGTGCGGATCGTTGCGGGTGTGTTGCGGCTGCGCCATGTCTTGGTTAAGGTGCAGCACATTGCCCAGCGCGCGAAAGGCCGTGGCCAGATAGCGCCGCCGTGCCAGCGAATCGCCCGCCTTGACATTACCCTGTGAGTCGTATCCCGTGAGTCCGATGTGCAAAGCCTCGCGCACAGTCTCAAGGTTGAAATGGTTGTGACGCGTTGGGTTGTCCAACAAGGGCAAGTAGTTGGAGGTAGCCGTGCTATCCAATGCCCATCTGCGTGCGGAGGGTCCCGCAGTTACTCCTCCAACGGTGAGTCCCAGGTCATTCACAGGATCGAAGAAATGGCTGAAGACGCGGTGAAAGTTGCCGAAAGAATCGTCTTTGGGATCGCAGCATTCCGTGGAATCATCGTCTTCGCGAATCGCCCCTCGCATCAGCCAGCCGCCGATGCTCTTCGGTTGGCCGGAGACCTTTTCGATCTTGTTACCCTCATAGGCACTGCTTATGGCACGCAATCTCGCTCCATCCCCACCCGCGTCGTGGTAATCCTCAGTGGTAATTTGAAAGGCGTCGGTATCGTCGCGCAAATCCAACCGGTCGAGAAGTGCCGAATCCTCAGCAAGAGCTCGCGCCCAGGCTTTCTGAGTAATCGCGGCGTGGGTGACAACTTCGTAGGCAAGAACTGTTTGCCACGAACCAATGCCAATCAGCATATTCATCGTGGCAAAAACCAACGCAAACGAGCGTACATGGGATCCAAATTTCATTTGAAATCTCGTGTCGTAAAGTCTTGAATGTAACCTTCCAGCCATCTAATTTCCACGTCCCGATCCTTATAGCCCTCAGGAAATTGGCGCATCTCTTCCAGAATTCTCTGGTAGAACATAGCGTGATCTGGCTTCAATCCCAGCTCTACACTCCCCAAAGCACACATAGTGATTGAGGCATGGCTATGAAGCTCTTGCATCCGCTCGTCCAGCCCCCCGTGAAACGGCTTCATCCGCAGCCGCACATCGTTCGAATCGATCATTTGGGTGCGCGAGTTGATTAGCCAAAGCCATTTGGTGAACTTGCCGAGCACTCTTGCGTCATTAACATAGAACGACGATACGTAGCTGTACCCTTTCCGGTATACGGCAAAGTCAACTGCAAAGCTTGTTCTTTTGCTGGGAAATTTCTTGCGCCAGGCATCAAAGTAGAAACGCCCCTGCTCATCCGTTTCCACCGCCAAGCCGCGGTAACATGCCTCTCCCCCGCCATGCCAGTTGGAATAACCCACAAGCCAATTCGCCGCGACCACCGCCCCCACGATGGGTTGTTCCGTCACGTGATCGATTACCACCCCTTCAATGGGTTTAGAAATGGCCTCTGTCATTCCGTCGTAGTACCGAAAGTAGAGCACTCCGAGCGCGATGACGATCGCCAGGAAGCCGATCACGTATCCCAGGCCTTTCACGAAGTTGAGTAGCGCCCTATCGCCGGGATCCATCGCCTACATCCCGTCGATGCGCCATATACCATCCTCGCCGCGCAGCAGGTACAGGTAGAAAGAGCGCGGGCCGTTGGGCGTATTGCGCGTGATTTGGTACTCGGCCAGATCAGTTACTAGCGTGCCGCTGTTAATGGTCCCAAGTCCATCCGCCGCACTTGTGAGAAGGCCCGCTTGGCGCAGCGCATTGAACACGACGCGGTATTTCTCGGCGGTACGGCCCGTGAGCGCGCTCAATGCGCCCTCGATGTCGTTGGCCCGCAGCCTGTCCAACATGCCGGTGAAGACCGCGCGCAGTTGCGCATCGCGCGCCAAGGGGTCGATTACCTGAATGGCGTAGGTCTTTGCAAAGATATACCCTTGCACCGTGGTTACGGTTATGGTCGACACTTGGATACCGGGACCCGAAATCGGAAAGGTCATCGGGAGCGGGGTTCCGTTTCGCGTGAAATCGGGGGATCCATCGCCATTCAAATCGTAGTCTGTTCTTTGGATGCCCACGCCTGAACTATCTGACACGCTGGTGCCGAACGTCAGCACCCGCAACCGGTAGGGTGGGCAAAGCGCAGCGTGCCCACGTTCGTTTCTGTTTGAGGTGATTGGGAAACAACCCGCGTCG
>JBJXGQ010000057.1:0-11192 GCA_046160525.1 Burkholderiales bacterium | reverse complement strand
CGCCTTGTACAATAAGACGTACGCTAAACGAATACTCCCCAATGGACACCATAACTTACTCCGCGGCACGCGCAAACCTCGCCAGCACGATGGACAGGGTGTGCAATAACCATGAAGCTCTGATCATCACTCGCAACGGCGAGCAGTCCGTCGTAATGCTATCACTCGAGGATTTCAAGGCGCTGGAAGAAACGGCATATCTACTGAGGAACCCGGCGAATGCGAAGCGCCTGTTATCGGCCGCCAGCCAATTGAACTCCGGCAAAGGCGTTGCGCGAAAGCTGGCCAAGTGAAACTTATCTTCGCGGATGAGGCATGGGAAGATTACCTCTACTGGCAGAAGCAAGACAAACGTATGCTAGAGAGAATCAACAAGCTGATACGCGAGACACAGCGCGAGCCGTTCGCGGGGGTCGGCAAGCCTGAGCCCCTAAAGCATGCCCTGTCTGGATATTGGTCACGGCGAATCACAGACGAACACCGGATGGTTTACAAGATCGATGGGGACGCCCTTCTTCTGGCGCAGTTGCGCTACCACTACTAAGGCGCCCGGCCGGCACACCGCGGCCATTGTCCAGTGCTACCATCCACCCAGAACATTTCGACCGAGGCCAGACCATGTCCGCCGTATTAAACCCACCCTCCGCCCAGACAACTAAGCTGTACGACGTTACCCATTACATCGGTGGCAAGCGCGTGCCTTCGCAGTCCGGCCGCCATGGGGACATCTTCAATCCCTCCCACGGGGGTGTGGCGGGGCGGCTGCATCTGGCCAACGAGGCGGAAGTGGCGGCGGCGGTTGCCACGGCCAAGGAAGCCTTTTCCGCTTGGTCGCAAACGCCTGCCCTGGGCCGGGCGCGCATTCTGTTTCGTTTTCTTCAGTTGCTGCAAGACAAGCGCGACGCGCTGGCGGAGTTGATCGTCAACGAGCACGGAAAGATCTTCTCCGATGCCGTCGGCGAAGTCATGCGCGGCATCGAAGTGGTGGAGTTCGCCACGGGCATTCCCCAGTTGTTGAAAGGGGAAATCACCGAGCAGGTGGCGCGCGGCATCGACGCGTGGTCGGTACGCCAGCCCTTGGGTGTGTGCGCGGGAATTACGCCGTTCAACTTCCCTGTCATGGTGCCCATGTGGATGTACCCTGTCGCCCTTGCTTGTGGCAACACATTCATCCTCAAGCCTTCGGAGCGGGATCCCTCGCCCAGCCTGATGATGGCGGATCTGCTCAAGGAGGCAGGGCTGCCCGACGGCGTGTTCAACGTGGTGCAAGGCGACAAGGTGGCGGTGGACGCAATCCTCGCCCATCCAGATATTCAGGCTGTGAGTTTCGTGGGTTCGACGCCAGTCGCTAAGTACATCTATGCCACCGGCGCAGCCCATGGCAAGCGCGTGCAAGCGCTGGGTGGCGCCAAGAATCACATGGTCGTCATGCCCGACGCCGATCTGGAACAAGCCTGCGATGCGTTGATGGGCGCGGCCTACGGTTCCGCGGGCGAGCGCTGCATGGCGATTTCCGTGGCGGTGGCGGTGGGCGACGCGGCCGACAAGTTGGTGAGTGCGCTGGAGCCGCGTGTGAAAGCACTGAAGATCGGCGAAGGTCATCAGCCCGGCGTGGAGATGGGCCCGGTGGTGACGGGTGCGGCCAAGCAACGCATCGAAACGCTCATCGGCAAGGGCGTGGCCGAAGGCGCTAAACTTAACGTGGATGGCCGCAACTGCAAGGTGGCCGGCTTGGAGAAAGGTTTCTTCGTGGGCGGCACCTTGTTCGACAACGTGCAAGCGCACATGAGCATCTACCGCGAGGAGATTTTCGGGCCGGTGCTGTGCGTGGTACGCGTGCCGGATCTGGCCGGTGCGGTGAAGTTGATCAACGAGAACGAGTACGGCAATGGAGTGGCCATCTTCACGCGCGACGGCGGTGTGGCGCGCGAGTTCGTGCACCACATTCCCGTGGGCATGGTGGGCGTGAACGTGCCCATCCCTGTGCCCATGGCTTTCAATAGCTTTGGCGGATGGAAGAAAAGTTTGTTCGGCGATCATCACGCCTACGGGCCGGAGGGCGTGCGCTTTTACACGCGGCAAAAGGCAGTGATGCAGCGCTGGCCCGATAGTATTGCGAAGGGAGCGCAGTTCGCGTTCCCGCAATTAAAGTGAGCATGCCCTCCCCGCTTTCGGGGAGGGCATCGTGTAGGCTCCGCCGTGAGGGGGGCTAAACGCAGTGAATGATAGATACGAAATGAACAAGCAGGGGATCACGATTCAAGACGCAAACGCCGTGGCGCACCTGGGTGCTGAGCACTTTGGCGAGGTGCGCGCACGCGCACGCGCGTTGGCCGATGCGCATTGGGGCAAGACGGTGAGTTATTCGCGCAAGGTGTTCATCCCGCTCACCACCTACTGCCGCAACACATGTGGCTACTGCACTTTCTACAAGGTGCCAGGACAGGCGGGCGCGCGCTACATGACGCCGGATGAAGTGCTCGATGTCGCCCGCAAGGGCGAGCGCCTGGGCTGCAAGGAAGCGTTGTTTTCGCTGGGAGAGAAACCCGAACTACGCTATACGGAAGCGCGCGAGGCGCTGGCCAAGCTGGGATATGAGCGCACGATCGATTACCTGCGCGACATGTGCGCCCTGGTGCTGCGCGAAACCTCGCTCATTCCGCATGTCAACGCGGGCACGGCAACGGTGGCGGATTTGCTAGCGCTCAAATCCGTCTCCGGCAGCATGGGCATGATGCTGGAGAACGTGAGCCGCCGCTTGACCGGCGCGGGGCAGGTGCATCACGCCTGTCCCGACAAGACGCCCGTTCAACGCCTGCGTACTTTGGAATCGGCTGGAAAAGCCGGCGTGCCTTTCACCACTGGAATCCTGATCGGCATCGGCGAGACTTGGGAGGAACGCGTGGAGAGCCTCGCGGCCATCGATCAATCTCATCGCAAGTATGGCCACATCCAGGACGTGATCGTGCAGAATTTTCGCGCTAAACCCGGCACGCCCATGGCGAACTTTCCGGAACCTTCGCGCGATGAGATGGAACGCACCCTTGCCGTTGCACGGCTGCTGCTCTCGCCGCAAATCAGCCTGCAAGCACCGCCCAATCTGGAAGAAGGCTTCGAGTCCTATCTGGATTGCGGCATCAACGATTGGGGCGGCATCTCGCCCCTCACGCTGGATCACATCAACCCCGAGCGGGCATGGCCCGCCGTCGCCGAACTCGCGAGACGCACGCAAGCAAAGGGATACCAATTGCAAGAGCGCCTCACCGTCTATCCGCACTATCTCAAGCCCGAGCACGGAGAGCATTTTCTCGACCCCGCTCTTTTCCCGCTGGTGTCGGGCATGGCGAGTACCAGCGGCATGGCGAAAGTTCAGGTGCTGTCATGATGGACATAGTGCGCAACGCGTCTTTTGCCGTGCGCTCCCTACTGGAGGGGGCTTTGGAGGGCCGCGAGATTTCCCGTGAAGACGGCGAAGTATTGTTCCGCACGCAGGATGCCGATCTTGCCGCGCTGCTGGCCACCGCCGACCAGGTGCGCCGCCAGCGCGTGGGCGAGAACGTGAGTTTCGTCACGGTACGCAACATCAACTTCACCAACGTGTGCTACATGGCGTGCCGCTTCTGCAATTTCGGCGTGCACCGCGAATCGCCCGAGGCGCAGTGGCTGTCCCTGGACGAAGTGGCGCGCCGTGCCGAGGAAGCCTGGCAGCGCGGCGGCACCGAGGTGTGCATACAAGGCGGCTTGCATCCGGATTTGCCCGCCGGTTACTACCACCGCTTGGTGGAAGCGGTGAAGGCCAAGGTGCCGCGCATGCACATTCACGCCTTCTCGCCCTTCGAGATCTGGTACGGTTCGAAGAAGGCGCGCACGACTCCGCGTGAGTTCTTGAGTGAATTGAAAGCGCTGGGCTTGGGCACCATCCCCGGCACGGCGGCGGAAATTCTCGACAAGGAGATTCGCCTTCAGCTCACGCGCAACAAGCTCTCCGCGGAGGATTGGGTGAGCATCGTGCGCGACGCGCACGCCGTGGGCCTGCGCTCCACCGCCACCATCATGTACGGCCATATCGACGGGCCGCAACACTGGGCGGCGCACATCGATTTGGTTCGTTCCATCCAGAAGGACACGGGCGGCTTCACCGAATTCGTGCCCCTGGGTTTTATCCACGACCAGACGCGGCTTTTCGCCGAGCATGAGAATGCACGGCCTGGCCCCACCCTGGATGAGCATCTGCGCATGCACGCGGTGGCGCGCCTGATGCTCGCGGGGTTCATCGACAACATTCAAGTCTCCTGGGTGAAGCTGGGGCCCCAAACGGCGCAAGCCATCCTCGCCTGCGGCGCCAACGACATGGGCGGCACGCTCATGAACGAGAGCATCTCGCGCGCGGCGGGCGCCAAGCACGGGCAAGAAATCACGCCGCTGGAAATGGTGGAGATCATACGCGCGGCGGGCCGCGTTCCCGTGCAGCGCGACACGCTATACCGCACTCTGGAAGTTTTCGATGACCACGATCCGCCCGAGATTCCCCCGCTGGTGGAACGCAAGCCTGGGGTGAGTCCCGTGGCGTTCTTGCATCGCGCCCCCGCGCAGGTGGTCTCATGAGCACGTTGGTGATCATTCCCATGAAAGACCCCGCAAGCGCCAAGACGCGCTTGAGCAGCGCGATGCACGCCGAAGAGCGCGAGAACTTGGCGCGGATGCTATTCGGCAACACACTTTCCTTCTTTGCCAAGCAGCATCCAAGCATGCCGAGGTTGGTGGTCACGGAATCCGAATCGATAGCTTTTGCAAGCCTGCGCCAAGGAGCACAAGTGCTGCGCGAAACCCACCGCCGGGGCTTGAACGCCGCCGTGGAAGCCGCCTCGCTGTGGGCCGTTGAACGCGGGTTTACCTCGACTCTCATCGTCGCCGCCGACGTCGCGGTGTGGGAAGCGAGCGAGGTGCAGGACCTGTTCGTCGCCAGCATCGGGCGCACCGTGGTGATCGCCGAGGCGGTGGACGGCGGCACCAACGCACTTTTACTACCCGCCCCCAACGCCTGCCCCTTCCGCTACGGTCCCGGCTCGGCCCTCATGCACGAGATTGCCGCCAAGCAACGCGGTTACCGCACGCAGCGCTTGCATCTGCCTTATCTCGCGCGCGACGTGGATACGCCTGGGGATTTGGAGTTGTTCGACACCCCGGAACGGCGCGGATCGAGAATCCCGCGTAGCGAATAGGTCCACGCGTGGAGTTCGGCATCACCTTCAAGGGCTTCGTGGAACCGGACAGGGCGCGCTATCTTGTGCGCATGGCCGAGCACGCAGGCTTTGGCTACTGCTGGTTCTACGATTCGCACATCCTGTGGCGCGAGTGCTATCCGGCCATCGCCATGTGCATGGAGCACACGCGCAATATGCGTTTCGGGCCGTTGGTCACCAACCCCGATGTACGCGATTGGTCGGTGGCGGGCTCCTTGTTTGCGTCGCTTGCCAAGCAAAGCGGCGGGCGCATGGACGTGGCCGTGGGGCGCGGCGACAGTTCGCGCCGGGTCATGGGAAATAAGCCCGCGACCTTGGAGCGCGTCGCCAAGTTCGTGCACGCGATGAAGGCCATGGCGAAAGGTGAGGAAGTAAGCTATCCCGAGTGTCCCAATCCGGTGAAACTTCCCTGGGCGGCGGGATACGACATGCCCGCGTGGATCGCGGCCTATGGCCCGCAGGCGCTGAAGTGCGCGGGCGAGAACGCCGATGGGCTGGTACTACAGATCGCCGATGCGGGTCTATGCAAATGGTTCACGGAACAAGCCGTGGCCGCCGGACGCGCCGCTGGGCGCGACATGGCGAAGTTCCGCTCCATGGCCGCCGCGCCCGCCTACTTTGGCTCCGCGCAAAGCTGTTTCGAAGCCACCAAGTGGTTCCCCGCCATGGTGGGCAATCACGTGGCGGACATCGTGGAGAAATACGGCAAGGATTCGCAAGCTGTTCCCGCGAGCCTTACCGGCTACATCGAGAAGCGGCGCGGTTACGACTACTCCAAGCACGGCCAAAGCGACAATGCCTACCTGGATTTCATCACGCCGGATGTGGTGGAAAGTTTCTGCGTGCTGGGCACCGCGGAGCAGCACGTGGCCAAGCTGCGTGCGCTGAAGGGGGCGGGCATCACGCAGTTCAACATCTACCTCGACAACGGCGATGAGGAAAACATCATCGCCACGTACGGGTCGAAAGTGATCCCAGCGTTACACGGTTGATCGAACGTTTCGTAGGGTGGGTTAGGCGCTTGCGCCGTAACCGACCATTGCACAGCCACACAATCACCGGTGGGTTACGGCGCAAGCGCCTAACCCACCCTACAATGTAGAAGGACCATGCTCAAACTCGGATACAAAGCTTCCGCCGAACAATTCTCGCCCAAGCAATTGCTGGAATACGCCTGCCTGGCCGAAGAGTTGGGCTTCGACTCGGTGTTCATCAGCGATCACTTTCAACCTTGGCGCCACACGGGCGGCCATGCGCCGTTTTCCCTCTCGTGGCTGGGTGCGCTGGGTGCGCGCACGCAGCGCATCGTGATGGGCACCAGCGTACTCACACCGACGTTCCGCTATCACCCTTCCGTGGTGGCGCAAGCCTTCGGCACCCTGGGAGAGATGTTCCCTGGGCGTGTGGTGTTGGGAGTGGGCACGGGCGAATCGCTCAATGAAACGCCGGCGAGCGGCATGGTGTGGCCGGAACAAAAAGAGCGCACGGCGCGCTTTCGCGAATCCATCGCGCTGATCAAGCAGTTGTGGCAAGAAGAACGCGTGTCCTTTCGCGGCCAGTACTACCGCACGGAAAATGCCACCATCTACAACCGCCCGGAGCAAGCCGTGCCCATCTACGTGGCGGCGGCGGGGCCGGTCATCGCCCAGTTTGCCGGCGAGCACGCGCAAGGGTTCATCTGCACCAGCGGCAAAGCCGAAGGGCTGTATCGCGATACCCTGATGCCCAGCTTGACCACGGGTCTTGCCAAGGCCGGCCGCGCCCAGGATGATATCGACCGCATGATCGAAATGAAAGTGTCCTTCGATACCGAGCACCACCGCGCGCTGCACGACACGCGGCACTGGGGTGCGCTGGCGCTCTCGCCGGAGGAGAAAATGAACGTGGAGGATCCGATGGAAATGGAACGGCTCTCCGACGCGCTGCCGGTGGAGCGCACCGCCAAGCGCTGGATCGTCTCCACCGACCCGGAGGAGCACGTGGAGAACATCAAGCCCTACATTGCCCTGGGTTTCAATCACCTCGTCTTCCACGCGCCGGGACCCGATCAAGAGCGCTTTCTGCGGCTGTATGCGAAAAGCGTGCTGCCCTTGCTGCGTGAGCGCTTCGGCTAGCACTCTCACGCTCAGGGCCCTGGAAGGAATCGGAGAGGTCCGTCCCGGCCATTTGATCGAGGACGTCCTTATCGATGCCCTGGAGCGCAACGCTGTCGCGCTCGCACGCAACGATGTGGTGGCCGTGTGCCAGAAGATCGTGTCGAAATCCGAGAACCGCTACGTGGAACTCGCCAGCGTTGAGCCTAGTACCAAGGCTGTGGAACTGTCGGCGAAGTGCGGTAAAGATCCGCGTTACGTGGAAGTGGTATTGCGCGAATCCACGGCCGTGGTGCGCTGTGCGAAGGACGTTCTCATCGTGCGGCACCGGCTGGGCTTCGTGGTGGCCAACGCGGCCATCGACCAATCCAATATCGAAGGGGGCGATGAACGCGTATTGCTGCTGCCGGAAAATCCCGACCGCAGCGCGGCGCACCTGCGCGATGCGATCAGGAAGCGCCTGGGTGTCGAAGTCGCGGTCGTCATCACCGACAGTTTCGGACGTGCATGGCGCCTGGGCGTGTGCGGCGTGTGCATCGGGTGTGCCGGCCTGATGCCGCTGGCTGACCAGCGCGGGCAACCGGACCGCTTCGGCCGCGCGCTACGCATCACTCAGGTGGCCGTGGCGGACCAGATCGCCAGCGCCGCCACTCTTATCATGGGGGAGGGCAGCGAAGGATTGCCCGTGGTGATAGTCTCCGGTGTACCGTCCAAAGCATTCGGGGAGCCGGCGCCAGCCAGCGCTTTAATACGCTGCGCCCGAGAAGATTTGTTTGGCCCGTAGGGTGGATAAGGCGCGGCTTTATCGCGCCGTAATCCACCGTCCAGCGAAAGGTGGGTTACGATGCTGGCGCATCTTACCCACCCTACGATCTCACCCACCCTACGATTAATCCCACGATCACGGTTGCATCTCGGAGGAAACCCACGATGAGCACAGCGCCAGACCAATTGCACATCAACGGCCAGCGCCTATGGGATTCCCTCATGGAATTGGCCAAGATCGGCGCCACGCCCAAGGGCGGCGTATGCCGGTTGGCACTCACCGACCTGGATAAGCAGGGGCGCGATCTCGTCGTATCCTGGGCCAAGGCGGCGGGACTTAGCGTCACGGTGGACAAGATCGGCAACTGCTTCATGCGCCGCCCGGGCCGAGACAACAGCAAGGCGCCCGTCTGCATGGGCAGCCACATCGACACGCAACCTACCGGCGGCAAGTTCGACGGCAACTACGGCGTGCTGGCGGGGCTCGAAGTGATGCGTGCATTGAATGACGGCAACGTACAAACGGACGCGCCCTTGGAAGTCATTTTCTGGACTAACGAAGAAGGTTCGCGCTTCGTGCCCGTGATGATGGGCTCGGGCGTGTTCTGCAAGGACTTCACCCTGGAGCACGCCTACAACTCCAAGGACGTGAGCGGAAAAACCGTGAAGGAAGAACTCGCGCGCATCGGCTACGTGGGTACCGAGGAACCGGGGCAGCATCCCATCGGTGCTTACTTTGAAGCGCACATCGAGCAAGGTCCCGTGCTGGAAGCCAACGAGAAAGTCATCGGCGTGGTGGAAGCGGTGATGGGATTGCGCTGGTACGACTGCATCGTCACAGGATTGGAATCCCACGCCGGTTCCACGCCCATGGAAACGCGCAAGGATGCATTGCAGGCCTCAGCGAAGATCATGCGGGAGGTAGTAGCCATCGCCAACCGCTACGCACCCAACGGGCGCGGCACCGTGGGTTTCGTGCAAGTCTTCCCCAACAGCCGTAACGTCATTCCCGGACAGGTGAAATTCTCCATCGATTTTCGCCACCCGGACAAGGACACGCACAACCGCATGGACGCGGACCTGCGCACCTTCATTGCGGGCGTTGGCAAGGACACGGGATTGCCCATCGAGTTGAAGGAAGTCTCCTATTACCCGCCGGTGCCCTTCCATGAGTCCTGCATCGGCGCGGTGCGGCGCGCCACGGAGAAATTGGGTTACTCCAACATGCCCACGATCTCCGGGCCCGGCCACGACGCGATTTTCGTAGCCCGGCTCGCGCCCGCGGGGATGATCTTCATCCCGTGCAAGGACGGGATCAGCCACAACGAAATCGAGGATGCGAAATCCGAACACATCGAAGCGGGATGCAACGTGTTACTGCACGCGGTTCTGGAACGAGCCGGCGTGGCAAACTGATATGCCAGTCCATCTAACCCAAGGAGGAGAAATGAACAAGAGAGCACTCATCAAGTTACTCATCGCCGCGCTCACGCTGGGGCTTACCGGCGCCGTGCACGCGCAAGCCAAGACCAAGGTGGCCGCAATCTACACCGTGCCCGTGGAGCAGCAGTGGGTAAGCCGCATCCACAAGGCGCTCAATGCCGCGAAGGACCGTGGCGACATCGAGTACGTATTCTCCGAGAGCGTGGCCAACGCGGACTACGAGCGCGTGCTGCGCCAGTACGCCGAGGCGGGACATCACTTGATCGTGGGAGAATCCTTCGCTGTAGAGGCCGCCGCGCGCAAAGTCGCCAAGAGCTATCCGAAGATTTCCTTCCTCATGGGCTCCTCGGGCAAACCTCAAGCGCCAAACTTCTCCGTGTTCGATAACTACATCCAGGAACCGGCCTACTTGACCGGCATGATCGCGGGCTCCATGTCCAAGTCCAACGTGATCGGCATGGTCGGTGGCTATCCGATTCCCGAGGTGAACCGCTTGATGCACGCCTTCATGGACGGCGCGCGCGAGACCAATCCCAAGGTCAAGTTCATGGTGACCTTCATCGGTTCATGGTTCGATCCGCCCAAGGCGAAGGAAGCCGCTTTCGCGCAAATCGACAAGGGTGCCGACGTGATGTACGCGGAGCGCTTCGGCGTGTCGGATGCCGCCAAGGAGCGCGGCAAGCTCGCCATCGGCAACGTCATCAACACGCAAGACAAGTATCCGCAAACGGTGGTGGCTTCGGCCCTTTGGAACATGGAGCCCACCATCGACCAGGCGATCAAACAAGTGAAAGCCGGCAAGTTCGCCGCCGAGGACTACGGCCATCTTTCCATGATGAAAGCTGGCGGCTCCGAGATGGCGCCCTTGGGAACTTTCGAGGGTAAGGTTTCCGCCGGCGTGATGCAGAAGGTGCGCGAGAAAGAGAAAGCGCTGCGTGAAGGCAAGGCACAGGTAAAAGTGACGGAAAGCGAGCCCAAGTCCACGATGTAGTTGAGTCGTGTTGCACCACAGCTGCCCCCACCCTAACCCTCCCCCGCTATACGCAGGGGAGGGAATCGCGGCATTTGCGCCGTCACAAGTCCCCTGTCTTGCATGCGCAGCATGCGGGGGAGGGCTAGGGTGGGGGCAAAGATGGGGGCAAAGTCGGGAGCAGAGGTAGGGGCCAGCGCACCGTGAACCCCATCCTCAAACTCGAAGGCATCACCAAGCGTTTCGGCAGCTTGGTCGCCAACGATGGCATCTCGCTCTCGCTAAACGCAGGCGAGGTGCTGGCATTGCTGGGAGAAAACGGCGCGGGCAAGAGCACGCTGGTGTCCATTCTCTTCGGTCACTACATGGCCGACGCGGGTTCCATCGAAGTTTTTGGGCAACCGCTAGCGCCCGGGCAACCCAAGGCCTCCTTGAATGCCGGCATCGGCATGGTGCACCAGCACTTCTCGCTGGCGGAGAATCTAACGGTGCTCGATAACATCCTGCTCGGCACCGAGTCCTTGCTCTGGATTTCCAGCGCCCGCACGGCAGCACGCGCGAAGCTCGATGATCTTGCCCGCCGCTTTGGACTGGCGGTAGAGGCCTCCGCCAAAGTCAGTACCTTGTCGGTGGGAGAAAAGCAACGCGTGGAGATCCTCAAGGCGCTATACCGGGGCG
>JBJXGQ010000056.1:0-3698 GCA_046160525.1 Burkholderiales bacterium | reverse complement strand
AATTTTCATATGATCACAGTGAACGCCTCGGCGACGCCTTCGAGTACCTGCTCTCCGTGCTCGGCTCGCAGGGCGACGCCGGGCAGTTCCGCACTCCGCGCCACATCATCGATTTCATGGTCGAGGTTCTCGACCCGAAGAAGCACGAGACCGTGCTCGATCCCGCCTGCGGCACTGCTGGTTTTCTCATCTCCGCCTACAAACATATCCTTGCCGCAAACAGACTTAACATGGATGCACAGGATGGACAGGATAAAGACGAAAAATCCTGTGAATCCTGTCCATCCATGTCAATTAGCTCTTTAACCCCCGACGAAAAAGGCCGCCTCGCAAAGAACTTCAAGGGCTACGACATCTCGCCTGACATGGTGCGCCTCTCGCTGGTGAACCTGTATCTGCACGGCTTCACCGATCCGCACATCTACGAATACGACACCCTGACCTCGGAAGAGCGCTGGAACGAATTCGCCGACGTCATCCTCGCCAACCCGCCCTTCATGTCCCCGAAAGGCGGCATCAAACCGCACAAGCGATTCTCCATCCAGGCCAAACGCAGCGAAGTTCTCTTCGTGGACTACATGGCCGAACACCTCACACCCAACGGCCGCGCCGGCATCATCGTGCCCGAGGGGATCATTTTTCAAAGCCAGGGTGCCTATAAAGAGCTGCGGAAAATGCTCGTCGAGAATTCACTCGTCGCGGTCGTGTCGCTGCCGGCGGGCTGTTTCAATCCTTACTCCGGCGTGAAGACCAGCATCCTCATCCTCGACAAATCCCTCGCTAAGGCTGCCGATACCATCGCCTTCTTCAAAGTGGAGAACGACGGCTTCGGCCTCGGTGCCCAGCGCCGCGCCTTTGACAAGAACGATCTCCCGCAAGTGTTGGCGGCGTTGAAAGAATTTATACACATGGATAGGCAGGATGGGCAGGATAAAAAGGAAACATCCTGTAAATCTTGTTCATCCATGTTGGATTCTCTGATCAAAAGCGGTCAGGCCCTGATCGTGCCGAAAGCAAAGATCGCCGCGAATGGTGATTACAACCTCAGCGGCGAGCGGTATCGGGAAGGCGATATTCGCAGTTCAAATTACCCAACGGTCCCGATTGGTGAAATCTGCGAACTTATCAACGGACGTGCGTTTAAACCGGAAGACTGGCAACTCGCAGGTAGCGGTGGGTTACCAATCATCCGCATCCAGAACCTCAACTCGCCGGACAGTGAGTTCAATTATTACACTGGCGAGGTGCGCGACCGGTTCATTGCCAACGAGGGCGAACTTTTGTTCTCATGGTCCGGCTCGCGCGGCACGTCTTTCGGTGCACACATTTGGAATGGCGGAAAGGCGATTCTCAACCAGCACATCTTCAAGGTTGGTTTCGACGAAGCTCGGGCAACCAAGATGTATCTACTGCACGCACTGAATCGGGCGGTAGTTGAGGTCGAAGAAAATCTCCATGGCGGAGTGGGCCTCGTTCACATCACAAAGGGCAACCTTGAGAAAATCCAAATCCCCCTGCCGCCGCTGGCGGTGCAGAAGGAGATCGTGGCGGAGATCGAGGGCTACCAGAAAGTCATCAACGGTGCCCGCGCCGTCCTCGACCACTACCGCCCCCACATCCCCATCCACCCCGACTGGCCGATGGTGGAACTTGGCGACGTTTGCACGATTCGCTCCGGCGGGACCCCCGCGCGAAGCAATCCTAACTATTGGAATGGAAGCATTCCTTGGGTAACGACGACCTTAATTAATTACAACGATATTGAATGTGCGAACGAGTTCATTACCTTGGAAGGGCTCAAGAATTCATCGGCGTGGATTGTGCCGAAAGGAACCGTTTTGATGGCCATGTACGGAGAGGGTGTAACCCGAGGCCGTGTGGCAACATTGGGGATTGACGCTGCTGTAAATCAGGCGTGCGCAGCATTCGTGCCGAAGAACGGATCTTTCGTCCCCGCCTTCCTTTATCGGGTACTTCAATCGCGATACGAAGATTTGAGAACTATCAGTGACGCGAGAGGCGGTAATCAAAGCAACCTAAGCGCGCAAGTTCTGAAACAATACGCAATTCCCCTTCCGCCCCTCGCAATGCAACAAGCGATTGTTGCCGAAATCGAAGCCGAGCAAGCGTTGGTTGGCGCGAACCGTGAACTGATTTCCCGGTTTGAGAAGAAGATTCAGGCCACTCTCGTCCGGGTCTGGGGTAAAGAAGCGACTGCCGCCCCGGAGGCTTGAGCTATGGTGGACTATGACGCTCTGATCAAGTTTGTGCAGGATCACTTCACCGACGGTCTCGCGTTGGTGATCGGGTCCGGGCTATCCGCCGCTGAGGGGATCCCGGGAATGCCAGCGCTTGCAACGCATCTCAGCAACGGCGCGGGCACACTGGCGGGAACCGACGCGGCGCTGTGGAACCGGATCAAGGTTGTACTGGATACCGACGAAGGATTGGAAGCAGCGCTGCTTAAGCACCCGCCATCCGACACGCTTGAGATTTGGATTGGACAAGAGACATGCGAACTGCTGTTGCCTAAGGAACGCGAAGTCATGAGCGCGGTGCTCCGCGGGGAGCGCACCCTTCGTCTGACGACTTTCCTGGCCAAGGTGTTGAAGCCGACGGATGGGCTGCCGATCCTGACACCCAACTATGATCGGCTCATCGAGGTGGCATGCGAAATGGCGGGCTTCCATGTAGACACCACAGCCGTCGGCCACTATGCGGGCGCGTTCGACCATGCCCGAAGTTGTATGGGATCATGCCGGGGCATAACAACGCGCGCCAAGACTACTGTGCTCGCCCACTTCCCGCGTGCGATCGTCCTGAAACCGCATGGGAGCTTTGACTGGTACCGATCTGGAAACGAAGCGCGTCGCTGCAGTGTGGATCTGGACGCAGAACGCCTCATGATTACGCCGGGCATCAACAAGTACCGGGCTGGCTACAACTCGCCGTTCGACAAGCATCGCGAACTAGCTAACGACTACATCAAGGAAGCCGGGCGTCTGCTGGTCGTGGGGTACGGGTTCAATGACGATCACCTGCAAACCCATCTCGTAAAACGGATTCAGGACGGCACGCCAACGCTGATCTTGAACGAATCGGTGAGCTCGAAAGTCGCGAAGCTGGCGGCGGAATCGCCGCGTTGCGTTTGCCTCTCGAAACCGACGGCATGGGCGGGGGTCGCGATGGTGACAAAGGGACACCGGTTCGAGCAGCAGGGGCACGATTTTTGGGATCTGGGCGTTTTGGCAAAGGAGCTACTGACATGAGCGATGCACCCATTCTGACGTTCGATGCGCCGAACAAGCTCGGTAAGATCGCCTCCGTGGACACGAGCCGCGTACTCATCGCGGTGGAAAACGCTACACTCTTACCGCGTGCGTCGGTCGGGAGCCTCGTCGCAATTCAGGGGACAACCGCTCAGGAGTTCCTGATCGGCATGACAGAGCGTGTGACCCGGCAGCTACGCGAGCAGACTGCGCAGCCTGATCCGATGGCACCCACGACGCTCGCGGTGGAGGTCGTGCCAGACGACGCGCTTCGCGCCGTCTTGCTCGGCACCTACCGGACCATTGAGGGAACCGTGCGCAATCGGTTCAAGCGGGGCGCTGATTCGTTCCCGCAAATTGACCGCGACTGCTTCCTGATCGAGGGCGGCAACCTACAGCGGTTCATGGGGTTGCTGGGCCAGGATTTGG
>JBJXGQ010000055.1:0-23246 GCA_046160525.1 Burkholderiales bacterium | reverse complement strand
AAGCCGAGCAGTTTGCCTATTCGCTGCTCACGCGCTCGCAACGCATCTCCCATGAGAACCTGCGCTTGCGCGACAAGGATTACGTGGAACGCTTCGAAGCCTGGACGGCGCAGCGTATGGGCGCGCCTGTGCACGCGAAGCGCCCGCCGCCGCCCATGCTGGTGCCTTACCGCTTGCGCGATGTGACGCTTAAGAATCGCGTGGTGGTGTCTCCTATGGCGCAATACTCCTGCAAGGAGGGGGTGCCTGGGGATTTTCACCTGGTGCATCTGGGTGCCCGTGCCCTGGGCGGCGCGGGGATGGTGTTCGCGGAGATGACTTGTCCCTCACCCGAAGGACGCATCACGCCGGGTTGTCCCGGACTGTGGAACGATGCCCAGCGCGACGCGTGGAAACGCATCGTGGATTTTGTGCATGGCGAAACGGATGCCAAGATCGCCATGCAGATCGGCCATTCGGGGCCCAAGGGTTCGACGCAATTGGGATGGGAGAGAATGGATGAGCCCTTGCCGCAAGGCAACTGGCCCGTGCTGGGACCTTCCCCCGTGCCCTACGGGCCGCAGAATCAAATTCCATGCACTATGACCCGCGACGATATGGTGCAGGTGACCGGTGAATTCGTCGCGGCAACGGTGCGTGCCGCGCAAGCAGGTTTCGATTGGCTGGAGCTGCATTGTGCTCACGGCTATCTCCTTTCTGCCTTCATCTGCCCGCTTACTAACCTGCGCGAAGACGAGTACGGCGGCGGTCTTCAAGGCCGTTGCCGCTATCCACTGGAAGTGTTTCGCGCCATGCGAGCAGTGTGGCCGCAAGAGCGGCCTATGTCGGTGCGTATTTCCGCGCACGATTGGGCGCCGGGCGGTAATACGCCGGAGGATGCGGTGCAGATCGCGCGCATGTTCAAGGAAGCCGGATGCGACATGATCGACGTGTCGTCGGGACAGACCACGCGCATCGCCAAGCCGTTATACGGGCGCATGTACCAGACGCCCTTCTCCGATCGTATCCGCAACGAGGCGGGCATCGCCACCTTGGCGGTGGGCGCCATCTTCGAAGCCGACCATATCAACGGCATCATCGCCGCGGGCCGCGCGGATCTGTGCGCCGTGGCACGGCCGCATTTGGCGAACCCCGCGTGGACTCTGAACGAAGTGGCGCGCTTAGGCTACGAGGATATTGCCTGGCCCAAGCAGTATCTGGCCGGCAAGCAGCAACTGGAGCGCAACCTGGAGCGCCAGCGCCAGATCGCGGCGGCTAGCATCGGATTAACGCCGCAGGAAATCGCGGCGAAGTTGTTGGAAGTGTGAGGTGCGGGAAGCGTGACGCGGGAGGGATGAAGCGTGATCTCGTAGGGTGGGTTAGATGCGCAAGCATCGTAACCCACCGGCGTTTCGATGGTGAGGCGGCGCTTGTATTGGCCGAGGTCGCAACCGTGGGTTACTGCGCGATGAAGCTGCGCCTAACCGACCCTACGGAAGCCGCGATAATGCGGGCTAGGAGGGACGAATGATCACCGCAACTGTACTTTCCGGAAAGCACGCACTCGTGACGGGCGGGGGCCGTGGCATTGGCTACGCGGTTGCGCAGGCGCTCGTTGCCCATGGCGCGCGCGTCAGCATCACCGGGCGTGACCAGAAGGCGCTGGACGATGCCGTGAAGCGGCTGGGCGCGGATGCGTTCTCGGTGCCCATGGATGTAGCGCAATCGCAATCCGTCAAGGACGGCTTCGCCGTGGCCACGCATCGGCACGGCCCTATCGGTATCCTCATCAACAACGCGGGGCAGGTGAGCAGCCAGCCCTTTGGCAAGACCGATGAGGATATCTGGCAGCGCACTTTGGATGTGAATCTTTCGGGGGTGTTTCGCTGTACGCAGATAGTGCTGCCCGGCATGCTCGCCAGCGGGTGGGGAAGGGTGGTGAACATCGCCAGCACGGCGGGCCTCGTGGGATACGCTTATGTGGCCGCCTATTGCGCGTCGAAGCACGGCGTCATTGGTTTGACGCGCGCGCTGGCGAAGGAACTGGCTACTAAGCCCATTACCGTTAACGCGGTGTGTCCGGGTTATACGGAGACAGACATGGTGCGCCAAGCGGTGGCCACCATTCGGAGCAAGACAGGGCGCAGCGAAGAAGAGGCGCGCGCCGCGGTGACCGCGAGCAATCCGCAAGGTCGTTTAGTGCAGCCGGAAGAAGTCGCCAATGCGGTGATGTGGCTGTGCCTGCCCGGATCGGAATCGGTGACGGGGCAGGCCCTATCCGTGTCCGGTGGCGAGGTGATGTAGAGGAGAAGAGCCGAAATGAAGCAATCTATTAGCGGTGGCCTGGAAAGCGCGAACACTGAATTTCTCGAAGACTATGAGGCGCGGCATTTCCTTTGGAGGGTAAGAGAAGGAGTCGGGACAATTACCTTCAACCGCCCTGATCGCAAGAACCCCATGACTTTCGATTCCTACGCCGAGGCGAGGGACTTGTTCCGGCGCTTGCAATACGCCAAGGACGTGCGGGCGGTGGTGCTGAGCGGGGCGCGCATTGCTGGGGGATGAGGGTTTGCAATGGGGTTTCTTCAACCGCTTGTGCGAGCCGCGAGATTTACTGCCGCAAGCACAACTCTTCGCCGGTGAATTGGCGCACGGACCCACCTTCGCCCACGCCATGACCAAGAAGTGCTTGCACCAGGAGTGGAGCATGAGCGTGGACGAGGCCATCGAAGCCGAATCCCAGGCACAAGCGTTGTGCATGCAAACGGAGGATTTCAAACGCGCCTACCGGGCCTTCGTAGCGAAGGACAAACCTGTGTTTGAGGGAAATTGAAGCTGACAACCGTAATTTCGCCACCGAGGATACGAAGGACGCGAGGAGTTGACCTCAACCGGCATGACCCCGGCAAATGGCTGTTTCCCGAGACGCACACGATCCATTCCCTCCCCCGCTTGCGGGGGAGGGTTAAGGTGGGGGTTAACGAATCAGTCCGGGTCATTCATTCCCCCATCCCAACCTTCCCCCGCAAGCAGGGGAAGGAGTGTTCGCCGCGCCGAGGCATTTTTAACCGGCATGACGCCCGTCATGCATGGGGTGCGTAACCACACCCTATATACTAGGGCGGATCAGGGTCTTAACAAGAGGGGATTGAGCAATGAAAGCAATAACGACAGCCGCGGTCATCGCGTGCGCGCTCAGCGCGGGCGTGCAAGCGGCGGACAAAGTGAAGATCGGATTCTTGAGCACGCTATCAGGCCCGTCGGCCGCCATCGGCTTGGATATCCGGGACGGCTTCAATCTGGTGCTCAAGAACAGTGGCAACAAGCTGGGCGCTTTACCCGTGGAAGTCTTGTTCTCCGACGACCAACAAAACCCGGATACGGGCAAGCAGTTGGCGGAGAAGTTTCTCAAGAAGGACCGCGTGGATTTCGTCACCGGCATCGTCTTCACCAACGTCATGCTGGCCGTGGCGCCCGCTGTGTTCGATGCACAGACCTATCTGATCACCGCCAATGCGGGACCGGCGCTCTTCTCGGGCAAAGGATGCAGCCCCTGGCTTTACAGCACCGCCTGGCAGAACGACGGTGCCCACGAGGCCGCTGGCAAGTACGTTCAGGATCGCGGTTACAACAATACCGTGCTCATCGCGCCCAATTATCCAGCGGGCAAGGACGCCCTCACTGGATTCAAACGCTACTACCACGGACCGGTGCTGGAGGAGATTTACACCAAGCTCGGGCAGCTCGATTACTCTTCGGAAATCGCGCAGATCCGCGCGGCCAAACCGCAAGCGACTTATGTGTTTCTGCCTGGCGGCATGGGCATCAACTTCATCAAGCAGTTCGTTGCCTCTGGCCTCAACAAGCAGACCGTGCTGGTGGGGCCGGGCTTCATTGCCGACGAGGACATCATCAAGGCCGTGGGCGAGCCCATGGTGGGCGTGTTCAACACCTCGCAATGGGCGCACGATCTGAACAACGAAGCCAACAAGAAGTTCGTGGCGGATTTTCAAAAGGAGTACGGGCGCCTTCCCACCGTGTACGCCTCGCAAGGTTACGACGCCGCGCAACTCATCGATTCCGCCGTGCGCGACGTGAAGGGCAAGATAGAAGACAAAGCTGCCTTGGGCAAAGCCCTGGGCGCCGCCAACTTCAAATCCGTGCGCGGCGATTTCAAGTTCAACGTGAATCACTTCCCCATCCAGAATTTCTACCTGCGCCAGGTGGTGAAGGAGCCCAGCGGGCGCATCACCAACAAGCTAGTGGGAGTCGTGCTGCCGAATCACGCGGATGCTTACGGGAAGGATTGCAAGATGCGGTGAGGAGTGAGGGGCGAGGAGTGAGGAGTATTACCGGCCCCTCTCCGATTGGGGTAGTGGACATTACTCTGAGATCTCGCTATCCGTGATCCGTACTACTCCTTCGCCTCTCATTAGCCCTACTCCTCACTCCTCACCCCTCACCCCTTACGCCTCACCATGGATGTGATTTTCCTAACCGAACAATCCCTCAACGGATTGCAATTCGGGCTGATGCTGTTTTTGCTCGCTGCCGGGCTGACGCTGGTCTTCGGCATCATGGACATGATCAATCTGGCGCATGGGTCGCTTTACATGATCGGTGCTTATCTCGCCGCGGCCCTCACGACTTACAGCGGATCATTCGTTCTGGGCGTGGCGGGAAGTCTGGCGGGGACGGCGGTGATCGGGGTGGCGTTGGAGATCACGCTGCTGCGTACCTTGTACGAACGCGATCATCTCTCGCAAGTGCTTGCGACTTTCGCGCTGATTCTTATCTTGAACGAAGTGGTGCGGCTCATCTGGGGGCCGCAACCGGTGGCGCTGAATCTGCCTGAAGCCTTGTCTGGCCCCGTGGAGGTGATACCGGGCCTGACCTATCCCATCTACCGCCTGCTCATCATCGGTGTGGGTATCGCAGTGGCGCTGTTGCTGTACTTTCTGGTGAGTCATACGCGCGTGGGGATGTGGGTGCGCGCGGGTGCGTCCAACCGCGAGATGGCCATGGCCATGGGCGTGAATGTGCGAGGGCTCTTCACCGCCGTGTTCGCCGTGGGCGCGGCGCTCAGCGCGCTGGCCGGGGCCATGCTCGGTCCGCTGCTCGCAGTACAGGTGGGCATGGGCGAGAGCATCTTGATCCTGGCCTTCGTTGTCATCGTGGTGGGTGGCATCGGTTCCATTCGCGGCGCTTTCGTGGGTGCCATCGTGGTGGGGGTGGTGGACACGGTTGGGCGCACGATTCTGCCGATGACCTTGCGCGAAGTGTTTTCGCCCCAGGTGGCGTCTAATCTCGGGCCCGCGCTGGCTTCCATCCTCATCTATGTGTTGATGGCGGGTGTGTTGTTCTGGCGGCCCCAAGGCCTGTTTCCGGCCAGAGGATGAGCGCGTTGCCGGCCAGTGCCCAATTGCATCATCCGGCAAAGCCGCGGGTGGAGTTGTGCGCGCTTGCCATGCTGGTTTTGTTTCCCATCCTCATGCGCTACATCGACCAGCCTTTTTATACGGTGCTGGGCAGCCGCATTCTGATCTTTGCCTTGGCGGTGACGAGCCTGAACCTCCTGGTGGGATTCGGAGGAATGGTGTGCTTCGGCCAAGCCGCTTTCTTCGGCACCGGCGCATACGTGGTGGGAATTTTCATGCACCACGGTGTGTTGCCCGCCTGGATCACCTGGCCCGCGGCGGTGGGCGTGAGCGCCATGGTGGCGCTGGTCATCGGCTCCATTTCCCTGCGCACACGCGGCGTGTATTTCATCATGATCACGCTTGCCTTCGCGCAGATGATCTACTACGTGTTCGTTTCGCTGAGGGAGTATGGCGGCGACGACGGGCTGCCCCTCGCGCAGCGCTCGGAATTGCCCTTCGGGCTGAACGCCAAATCCGATGAGGTGTTCTACTACGTCGTGTTGGTCGTAGTCGTTCTATGCATGCTGCTGGTACGCCGCTTGGTGAACGCGCGCTTCGGGCGTGCGCTTCAAGCTATCCGCGAGAACGAGAGCCGTGCGGAGGCTATTGGATTTCCCGTTTACCGCTACAAGCTGCTGTGCTTCGTGATCAGTGGCGCCATGGCTGGGTTGGCGGGGGCGCTCATCGTCAACCAGAGCCAGCTCGCCAGTCCCACTCTACTGCAATGGAACCAGTCGGGCATGCTACTCATCATGCTGTTACTGGGCGGGGTGGGGTACGTGCATGGCGGCGTGCTGGGGGCGGCCATATTCTTGTTGCTGGAAGAAGTGTTGTCCTCGCAGACGATCTATTGGCAGCTCGGGCTGGGTGTCGTGCTGCTGGGCGTGGTGTTGTTCGCGCGCAATGGGCTGCTGAGTTTGTGGGGCCGCGCCCGTGGGTAACGACATTCTGCGGTTGGAGGGCGTGGTGAAGCGCTACGGCGCCTTTGCCGTGAGCGACGGGGTCAACCTCGCGGTCGCGCGCGGCGAACTGCACGCGCTGATCGGTCCCAACGGTGCCGGGAAGACCACGCTGGTGCATGAGATCACCGGCACCGTTACCTGCGACGCCGGCCGCATCGAATTCGCCGGCCACGATATGACGGCGGTGCCCGCGCACCGGCGCGTGCAATTGGGTATTGCGCGATCCTACCAAGTGACCAACGTTTTTTTGAATTGCAGCGTCTTGGACAATCTATCCCTGGCGGTGCAAGCCTTGTCGGATTCCCCCTTGGGATTTTGGCGCCCCGCGGCAAAGGAGCGCGCTTTATTCGAGCGCGCGGCCGAGGTGATGTCGCGCGTGGGGCTCGAAGGCAAGGCAGAGGTGCTCGCCAGGAATCTCTCGCACGGACAGCAGCGCCGCCTGGAGGTAGGGTTGGCGCTCGCGACGGAACCGAAACTATTGTTGTTGGACGAACCCTTGGCCGGCATGGGGCTGGAGGATTCCGAGCAGATGGTGAGCTTGATCAAGGTGCTCAAGAATCAATGCACGGTGCTGATGATCGAGCACGACATGGATGCGGTGTTTCGTTTGGCCGATCGCATCTCCGTATTGGTGGCCGGGCGCGTGATCGAGACCGGTACGCCGCAGGCCGTGCGTCTTAGCCCGGAGGTCAAGAAGGCTTATTTAGGCGATGAGGTAACGGCATGAGCGCGTTGCTGGAAATCGCCGGACTGGAATCGGGCTACGGCACGAGCCAGGTGCTGTTCGGCATCGATCTGCGCATCGATGAGGGGGAAATCGTTACGTTGCTCGGGCGTAACGGAATGGGGAAAACCACGACCATCCGCTCGTTCCTGGGCCTCACGCCACGATGGAAAGGTACGGTCCGGTTTCGTAGAGAAGACATCGGCGGGCGTCCCGCCTACCACATCGCGAAGTTAGGGATGGCCTTGGTTCCCGAAGGCAGGCAGATTTTTCCGAACTTGAACGTGGAGGAGAATCTGGTGGCCTTTGCGAATCATCGCGGGCGGGGCAACGAGCGCTGGACGGCGGAGCGTGTTTACGCATTGTTTCCGCGCTTGCAGGAGCGTAAAAAGAACTTCGGCAACCAGTTGTCCGGTGGCGAACAACAGATGCTGGCCATTGGCCGCGCGCTGATGACCAACCCTCATCTGCTGGTGCTCGATGAAGCTACCGAAGGTTTGGCGCCGCTCATACGGGAAGAGATTTGGCAGTGTCTGAAGATGCTGAGCGAACAAGGCCAAACCATTCTGCTGATCGACAAGTACGTTCAGCGACTTATCAAGATTGCCCACCGCCATACGATCATCGAGCGCGGGCGCGTAGTGTGGACAGGCAGTTCCAAGGATTTGGATGCCAATCATGGGGTTTGGCACCGGTACTTGGGGGTATAGAGAAATGCTAGGAAGGGCACTTTAACCACAGAGACACAGAGACACAGAGTAATTCATTGAATTCTGCTGCTCTTCGCATCAACCAGCATTCGAGGTATCTTCGTGCCGGGTTTCTACTCTGTGTCTCTGTGCCTCTGTGGTGAATATTTTTGAGCTGAACAAGAGGAGCAGCCATGGCAAAGGGACTGGAAGTGTTGCAACCACCTGGATGGGCGCGCCCGCGGGGTTATTCGAATGGCATCGCGGCGCAGGGAAGGTTGGTCTTCATCGCCGGCCAGATCGGTTGGGATGAGCAGTGCCGGATCGTGAGCGCTGATCTGGCGGAACAAACCCGGCAAGCGCTGAAGAATATCGTCACGATATTGGCGCAAGCTGGCGGGCGCCCGGAGCACATTGCGCGCATGACCTGGTACGTGACGGACAAGAAGGCTTACGTCAGCGCCTACCGCGCCATCGGCGCAGCCTATCGCGAAATCATCGGCAACCACTTCCCGGCCATGACGGCGCTTGAAGTGCCCGCCTTGATCGAGGATGCCGCCAAGGTGGAAATCGAAGCGACGGCGGTAGTGCCCGATTTGGGCAGTTGAAATCCCGGCAATCACCCCGATATCCGAGGAACATTCCCTTGTTCCCCGGAGAACCTCTTGGCGCAGGAAGCAGAAAGTAACTCGCCGCCCCCTATCGAGGCGGTGCCGCAGACCAAAAACGTCCCCGCGTTGCCTGGCGGGCGGCCCGTATTCGTATTGCCAGAGGATGCCATCGCGTTGATTCCGGTGCGTAACCTCGTGCTCTTTCCCGGCATGATCCTGCCGCTTAGCGTGGGCCGGGAGGCTTCCGTGGCCGCCGCGCAGCAGGCCATCCGCACCGAGCGCCCCGTTGGGATCTTGCTGCAGAAGGATCCGGAAAAAGAAGACCCTTCCTCCTCCGAGTTGCATCATGTGGGTACGGTGGCGCAGATCGTTCGCCTCATCGCCACGCCCGATGGCACCCACCATGTCATCTGCCAAGGCATGCAGCGTTTCATCGTGAAGGAATACCTGACCGGTTATCCCTTCATGGCTGCCCGCATCGAGCGTGTTAACGACGGGGAGGAGGCGAGCCAGGACATCGAGGCGCGCTTCATCCAACTAAAGAAGAAAGCCCACGAAGCCTTGGAACTTCTGCCGCAAGCCCCGCCGGAACTGGCCACCGCCTTGCAGGCCTACAACGCCCCCGGCCCCCTGGCGGACATGGTGGCCGGTTTCATGGACATCAAGCTCGAGGAAAAGCAACAACTGCTGGCGAGCTTCAACATCCGCGCGCGGCTCGACAAGGTGCTCGATCATCTGGTGAAGCGCATCGAGGTGCTGCGCCTGACCAAGGAGATCGACGACAAGACCAAGGCAAGCCTCGACAAGCGCCAGCGCGAATTCGTGTTGCGCGAACAGCTCAAGTCCATTCACCAGGAATTGGGCGAGGGCGACGGGGCCGCCGCCGAAATCCAGGAACTGGAAAAGGCCCTGGCGGAAGCCAAGATGCCGCCGGAAGTCGAAACCCATGCCCGCAAGGAACTAAAGCGCCTCGCGCGCATGCCGGAAGCCTCCAGCGAATACAGCATGGCCCGGAGTTATTTCGATTGGCTAATCGAGCTACCCTGGTCCAAGCTGAGCGAGGGCGTCATCGACCTTGCCGCCGCGCGTACCATCCTGGACGAGGATCACTTTGGCCTGGAGAAGATCAAGCGCCGCATCCTGGAGTATTTGGCCGTACGAAAACTCAACCCCGATGGCCATGGCGCAATCCTGTGCTTCGCTGGTCCTCCCGGTGTGGGCAAGACCTCGCTCGGCCAGAGCATCGCCAAGGCCATGGGGCGCAAGTTCGTGCGCGTGTCCCTGGGCGGCGTGCATGACGAATCCGAGATTCGCGGCCATCGCAGAACCTACATCGGCTCCCTGCCGGGCAATATCGTTCAAGCCATAAAGAAGGCGGGCACACGCGATTGCGTCATGCTGCTGGACGAAATCGATAAGCTCAGCCGCAGCGGCCATGGCGATCCCTCGTCCGCCATGCTGGAGGTGCTCGACCCCGCGCAGAACGTGAGCTTCCGAGATGCGTACCTCGGTGTGCCCTTCGATCTCTCGCGCGTGGTGTTCATCTGCACCGCCAACATGCTGGATACCATTCCAGGGCCGCTGCGCGACCGCATGGAAATCATCCACCTGCCCGGCTATACCGCTGAGGAGAAGCTGGAGATCGCCCAGCGCTACTTGGTGAAGCGCCAGTTAACCGAGAATGGATTGACGGCGCAGCGTTGCACCATCGCCGGTGCGGCCATCCAACGCTTGATCAGCGATTACACTCGCGAAGCGGGCGTGAGGAATCTAGAGCGAGAGCTCGGTGCGCTTTGCCGCCACGCCGCTGTCCGAGTGGCCGATGGCGAAGCCATGGTGGAAATCGGTGCCCCTCAAGTCGAAGAGATCCTGGGCCCGCCAAAGTTCGAGAGCGAAGTCGCCGCGCGCACCAGCGCTCCGGGCGTGGCAACGGGCTTGGCGTGGACGCCGGTGGGAGGCGACATCCTGTTCATCGAAGCCAGCCGCACACCGGGAAGCGGGCGCTTGATTCTCACAGGACAATTGGGCGACGTGATGAAAGAAAGCGCGCAAGCAGCACTCACCTTGGTCAAGTCGAGCGCCATGGAATTGCAGATCGATACCAGCGGGCTCGATAAATCCGATATTCACGTCCATATCCCCGCGGGCGCCATCCCCAAGGATGGCCCAAGCGCAGGCGTCGCCATGTTCTTGTGCTTGGCCTCGCTTCTTTCCGGCCGCTCCGTGCGGCACGACACCGCCATGACTGGAGAGATCAGCCTGCGCGGATTGGTGCTGCCCGTGGGTGGCATCAAGGAGAAAATCCTCGCGGCTCTGCGTGCGGGCATCACGCGGGTCATGCTGCCCAAGCGCAATGAAAAGGACTTAAACGACGTGCCCAAGGAAGCGCGCGACAAGATGGAGTTCATCTTCCTGGAGCATGTGGACGAGGCGGTGCGGGCGGCATTGGGGAAGGGAGCGCGAGGCAGGAAGGCCAGTGCCCGGCGCAATACCGAATAGCGTGGCTCGCGGCGTAGCGTCGTTCGCGAAGCGGGGCAAACCAGCGCTGCCCGCGCTTCCATCGAAGCCACCCAGCGCTGGACAGTCAGCAATATGTCCGCCTGGATCATCGCGGCGCGAGCGGGGTACGGCTACGCGTGGTTTCCCGAGTACAAGATACGCGACGAACTCGCGGCTCACACCTTACGTGCGCTCCCGCTGCGCGAAGGTGGCGAGAGATTCGTCCAACTGTATCTCGTCATCTCCGATCCCGACACGGCCGGTCCGGGCACGCAGCGCCTCGCGGAAATCATCCGGGAAACGACCGCGAGCGCATGCGCAAAAGCGCACGCGGCTTGAGTCGCGGGTTCGGACGGTAGCTGTCCGCCAGTTAGTACCTATGCTATGGTTCCATCTCGGACTCGCCGATAAAAGGAGAATCGTCATGAACAAGCTGAACACTGTCATTGCCTCTGCTGTAGCGGCGGTCCTCGCCATGCCCGCGGTAGTCCAGGGTGGTCCGGCACCCAAGCCTAACTTCGATGCCGAGAAGTGCTTCGGTATCGTGAAGGCCGGCAAAAACGATTGCCAGACCGCGAACTCGACCTGCGCCGGCACCTCGAAGCGCGATGGCCAAGCCGATGCCTGGGTCTACATTCCCGCCGGGATATGCTCGAAGGTTATCGGAGGGAGCCTTCAGCCCAAGCGTAGCTGAATGTCTAGCCCCGCGGAGGAGGAGGCGTCAAGCCTGCGTCCCTGGCAGCGGCTCGACGTCCAACTCGCGACAGCATTCGCGCTGCTGACGCTCATCACGGCCGGCTTAATAGGGGTTCTCGTTCATGAACGGCAGAAGCACGAGATAGAGGACACTGTCGGGACGCAGCTTCTAAACATCGCGCGCGTGGGCGGTCTTTTGGTGGATCCAAAGCTGCACGCGGAAGTCCAGCGCACCCGCTTGCGGGATTCCAAAGCCTACGCCAGCCTGCGCCAGACGCTCAACACTATGCGCAACGAGGTGTTTCTTACTACCCCTGTGCGCACCCTCGCGAATCTGGACCCGGCGAAGCGGCAGGCGCGGCTCATCGTAGATGGTGATGGAGAGGGAAATCCGGGCGACCCCATTGCGCTCGCGCCCGAACTGGTGGAACCATTGACGTGGCTCTTTGAAGATGGAGTCGCGCGTTACACTCGTGTTTACCGCACCGCGACGGGAGCATGGATCAGCGCATTTGCTCCGATAATGGATGCGAAGGGGGCGACGGCCGCCGTTCTGGCCGTGGACTATTCGGTCGATCTGTACTTCGACCGCTTGCGAGACGCCGATAGGGCGATCCTTCAGGCGTCGGCCGCCGGCACCGTTGCTGCGCTGGTCTTCGGCCTGCTCTTCGCGCGCCGGCTGAGCCAGCCCATTCGCGCACTCACCCAGGGGGCGGCGCGTGTCGCCGCTGGCGACATCGCGGGGGAGATTCCTGTACGCTCAAAAGATGAGGTCGGCCAGCTCACCCATGCCTTCAACAATATGCTCGAAGGACTGCGCCAGCGGGACTTTATCCGCAATGCCTTCGGCCGCTACGTCTCCCCTGAAGTCGCGAGGACACTCCTGGAATCTCCCGAAGGACTTCGGCTCGGTGGTCACAAGCGTGAGGTCACGGTTCTCATGTCCGACTTTCGGGGCTACACCCGATTTGCCGAGCAAGGCGATCCGGCGTTGGTCATGGAGGTTCTGAACGACTACTTGGGCCGGATGGCCGGTATTATCATCGAGCACGGCGGAACCATTAACGAGTTCATCGGCGATGCGATATTCGCCGTATTCGGGGCACCACTCGACCACGAGGACCATGCCGAACGCGCGGCAGCGGCCGCACTCGCGATGCAGAATGCCATGGAACAGGTCAATCGCGATAACACCGCACGCGGCCGTCCGGGCTTCGAAATGGGTATCGGTGTCCACACGGGAGATGTGGTCGTGGGCAACATCGGTTCCGAGCAACGCACTAAGTACGCGGTCGTAGGTGCGGCGGTGAACCTCGCCGCGCGCGTCGAGGGGTGCACGGTGGGTGGGCAAATCTTCGTGACTGCCAAAACGCTTGACCGGATCCGTGGTTTCGCCGAAGTCGCAGAGCCGGTTTTCGTGGAGCTAAAGGGCATCGAAGAGCCGGTGGCGCTCTACGAATTGCGCGCAATTCGCGGGCGTTTCGCGCAGCGCCTGGCGGGAAGCGAGGATCTGCTTGCGGACTTAACACTGCCGTTGCGAGGCTGGGTGATGGAAGACAAGCGGGTAGCGGGCGAGATTGCCGGAACCGTCTGCCGGTTGGGTGCTCGTATCCTGGATGCCCGCCTTGATGTTGAGTGCCCAGTGTTGGCCAACGTAAAGATACGGCTCCGCGATCCCACCAGCCAACAGGAGTCTGGAGATATCTACGGCAAGGTTGTCGCCGTTACCGAGGAATCTGGCAGGCTAGTGACGCGCATTCGGATCACATCGGTAGATGCGGCCAGCCAGAATTTGATTGACTCGCTGCTTGCGCAGCTGGCCGGCAAACGCCTGGGGAGTTCGCACGCATAACCGAAGTCTCTGATGAGTGCAGCGGAGCGGTTGTAGGTTCATAGGAGAATGCGTTCTACGGTACCGCTTGGAATGCTTTGATATGCGGATCGTGTTCGCCCGGCACGAAGCCGTTGCGACGCATCGTTGCTAGCGATCCGCGGGCCGGGTGGGGATTTAATTTGATCAAGGTCATGGGCGCTCCGATAGGAGACGAAGACGCCAAGATGATTGCCGATTATCTGGTGTCGCAGTACGGAAGGCCTTAAAATAAACAAACCATCAGGAGTCGCGCGATGAAAGTGGATGCTCTATTAGCCCCCGATTTGTCGTCAGTTCCTTCCGAGGCCGCTGCGCTGGAAGCTGCCGGCTACTCCGGTGTGCAGACGGTGGAGACTTCGAACGATCCCTTTTTTCCGCTGTTGCTCGCGGCGGAGCACAGCGAGCGCCTGGAGTTGACCACGGCCATAGCGGTGGCCTTCGCGCGCAATCCGGTGAGCTTGGCGCACATTGGAAACGACCTCAACGCCTTCTCGAACGGGCGCTTCATTCTCGGGATTGGTTCCCAGATTCGAGCGCATATCGAGCGGCGCTTTTCGATGCCATGGTCCCATCCGGCGGCGCGCATGCGCGAATTCATCGCGGCCATGCAGGCCGTCTGGGGGAATTGGTATCAAGGCGAGCCGCTTAATTTTCGCGGAGAGTTCTACCAGCACACTCTGATGACGCCCGCGTTTTCGCCCAAACCCAGTACGGCCGGCCCGCCTCGTGTTTTTCTCGCGGCGGTGGGGCCGCTGATGACACAAGTGGCTGCCGATCTATGCGAAGGAATGCTCGTGCATCCGCTGACCTCGGTGAAGTACCTCCGCGAGCATACGTTGCCCGTGATCGAGGCGGGCCTGCGCCAGCGCGGATTGTCGCGTGCGGATTTCGAGCTTTGCCACGGAATGTTCGTGGTGTCGGGCGCCACGGAAGAAGCGTTTCGAGAAAGCCGCCGGGCAGTGTGCGAGCGCATTGCGTTCTACGCTTCGACGCCTGCTTACCGGGCCGTACTCGAAACCCACGGTTGGGGTGAGCTGCAACCGGAACTCAACAAGATGTCGAAGGAAGGCCGCTGGACCGAGATGGGGAAATTGGTTTCGGACGAAATGCTCAACACCTTCGCGGTGGTGGGCGAGCCAGAACAAATCGTGCCGAAAATCCGGGAGCGTTTCGGCGGTCTCATAGACCGCGTGACGCTGGATTTCAGCTTCGCCCCGGCCGCGGCGCGCGCCGGCCTGATCCGGCAGCTCGCTGCGTAGCATGTAAAGAGGGCCGTACAACACGTTGGCGTTTTAACTAAAAATCTAAAACGGCCATGGCTCCGGCATGATGGCAAATGATGTCTTGCCTACTCCCCTTCGGTGTTCCAAAACGGCAAAAGCTCAACGCAAAGACGCAAAGGACGCAGAGAAAATCTCCAAGGGGTTTCTTTGCGTCCTTTGCGATCTTTGCGCCTTTGCGTTGAGTATTTTGAGGTGATGTCCCGTCCCCCAATTGACCGCTTGGCGTCCCAGCGCTACAGTGCCCGCCTCGCAATCACGGGACTCGATATGACCAAGGCTGACCTATGAAGACCATCAAGATTCTCGGAGTTCATGGCCTGGGTGATCACCGAAACAGTACGTGGAAGGAGGATTGGAAAGCCGCGTTGCTCGCGGTTTTCCCAGGCCAGCAAGACGTTCAGTTGGAGTTTTCCTTTCTTACCTACGACGACATCTTCGAGCAGGTGGATCTGTCGGTGTGGGAAACGATGCAGGCGGTGTGGAAGCTCACGCGCAGCGGGGTGAGTTCCGTGCTGCACAGGCGCCGGGGTGTGCTTGGCGACATCTCGGACCGCGTGAAGTGGACGGCGGGTTACGTCGTCGCTTGGGCAGAGGACGAGGATTTTCAGAAGCAAACCCGCGCTCGCGTGCTGGATGCCGTGGCGGCGGAACAGCCCGACATCGTTCTTGCGCACAGCCTGGGTTCGCTCGTTACTTACAACGCCTTTTCGCATCCCGACGCGTTGCGGCCTGCTACCGCCGCTGCCATCGCCAAGTGCCGCTACGTTACCTTGGGCTCCCAGATCGGCAATCCATTCGTGGTGGGCAATCTCACGGCGGGCCGGATCTTGCCGTTGCCCGTGAAATTCTGGCATCACCTGTACAACGACGAGGACGCCGTCTTCACGGCGCCAGTTCGGTTGCTCGACGCCCCCAATTTCAGGCAGACGGATACGCCTTTCGACATAGAGGGCATGGCCGATCATTCTCCCGTCGAATACCTGAAACACCGCAATACGGTGGAGGACGTCTGGCGGCCGGTAGTGGAGCAGCGCATCAATGCACGGGCGTTCGGTGCGACGCGCGTGCGGCGCGAAAGCGCGGCGGTACTGAAGAAGCAGGGCCGAAGCGGACAGCGCGCGCTGCTAGTGGGCATCAACCGCTATCCGCAGGAGCAAGATAGACTCGAGGGGTGCGTCAACGACGTATTCCTGATGAGTTCGGCGTTGCAAGAGTGCGGCTTTGCACCGGAGAACATTCGTGTGTGCCTCGATGAGCGGGCCACCCGCCAGGGCATTACGGACCGCCTGCAATGGCTGTTGGACGATCCCAAAGCGGGCGATGAGCGTGTGTTCTATTACAGCGGGCATGGCGCTTCGATTCCGGAATACGGCGAAAATCTTGAGCCCGACCGCAAGGCCGAAACGCTGGTCCCCGTGGATTTCGACTGGTCGGCCGAGAAGGCGATCACCGATGATGAGATTCATTCTCTGTACAGCCAGCTTCCCTATGGCATGCGCTTCGCGATGTTTCTGGACTGCTGCCACTCTGGCGGCATGCACCGGCAAGGCGGCGCCCGGGTTCGCGGACTCAATCCACCCGATGATATCCGGCATCGTGAGTTGAAGTGGGACAAGAGCGCGGACATGTGGGTGGCGCGGGATTTCAAACGCCTCAACAAGGCGTTCTCGTCCGACGAAGCGGCGAACAAGGCTTTCTTTGGAGAACAAGGGACTTCGACGCGGCTCGGCCGGGCGTCCTTGTTGCGCATGCAAACCGAAGCGCAGTACCGGCAGCGCAAGCGGCGTTCCGGATCATCCAAAATTGGTCCCTACCTGCCTCTTATCCTCGAAGCCTGCAAGGAAGACCAATTTTCCTATGAGTACCGGCATGGTGTGACGAGCTATGGCGCGTTTACCTACGCCTTGTGCCTGGAATTGCGCAAGCGCAAGCGCATCAGTTTCAAGCGCTTGGTCGAGGTGACGGCCGCCAGACTCGACGAACTTGGCTATGAGCAAGATCCGCAAATACTGGGACCGGCCGCGGTCGTTGGTGCTCGCGTGCCGTGGAGCGATTAGAAACGCAGCCTGCCTGCAAAGCTTTAAACCACTTGGCCCGCCGCGTAGCCGGAGGCCCAGGCCCACTGAAAGTTGTAACCGCCCAGGTGCCCGGTCACGTCCACGACCTCGCCGGTGAAGTAGAGCCCTGGGTGATTGCGTGCCTCCATCGTCTTGGACGATAACTCACGCGTGTCCACACCGCCCAAAGTGACTTCCGCTTTTTTGTAACCGACCGTCCCGCTAGGCCGAATGTGCCAGTCGTGCAGGCGCGCGGCGATCTCTCGCTTGCGTGTGGCGCCGAGGCGCTTCACGGACTGGTTCTCGAAGTTGGCGTCCACCCAGCGATCGGCCAAACGTTGCGGTAAAAACCCGCCGAGGACATTGGCCAACAACTTTTCAGCCGCTTGCGCATCTTCCAGAATTTCCAACGCGTCGTGGTCCGGCAGTAAGTTCACCGAGATATCCTGTCCTGGTTTCCAGTAGGACGAAATTTGCAGGATGGCTGGGCCGGAGAGGCCGCGATGGGTGATGAGCAACGCTTCGCGGAAGGTCGCGCCATTGCAACTGACCGCCGCGTCGATCGAAATGCCCGCTAAACCGGCGAACTGCTCCAGAGTGTCCGGCGCGAACGTGAGTCCAACCAGTGCCGCCCGCAAAGGTGTGACGGCGAGCTCGAACTGGTTGGCGATGCGATAACCGAAGGGGCTGGCGCCAATCTGCGGTATTGACAAGCCGCCGGTTGCGATGACGAGCGAAGCGCACTCGAAGGTACCTTGGTTGGTGGCGATGAGGAAGCCTGCGCGCTTTTCGATGGAAGTGACTTCCGCGGGCATGCACCAACGCACTTGCGCGTCGTCGCACTCGGCTTTCAGCATATCGATGATCTGCTGGGCGGAATCGTCGCAGAACAATTGGCCGTGTTTCCTTTCGTGCCAGGCGATGCCATGCTTTTCAACGAGCGCAACGAAATCCCGCGAGGTGTAACGCGAAAGCGCCGAACGGCAGAAGTGCGGATTCTCCGACAGGTAATTCTCCGGCCGCACATCTTTATTGGTGAAATTGCAGCGCCCGCCGCCGGAGATGCGGATCTTCTCTCCCAATGTCGCCGCGTGATCGATGAGCACCACATCGCGCCCGCGTTTGCCTGCTTCAATCGCGCACATCATGCCGGCCGCGCCGGCGCCAATGATTACGACGTCCGTGCTCTGCGCGCCGGTCCGCCTATCCGCGTCACTTGGCTTCAGAACGCGCCCATGTTCATGGCGGGCTGCCCGCCGATAGGGTGATGACCTTCTCGTCTGTCATTTCGCGCATGGCGTAGCGCGGCCCCTCCCGGCCGAAGCCGCTATCCTTGACGCCGCCATAGGGCATGCCGTCCACGCGCGAACTGGAGGTCTCATTGATGTGGACTGCACCGGCTTTGATGGTCCGCGCGGCGCGCAAGGCCTGATCCAAGTTGCGCGTGAATACACCGGCCGCCAACCCAAAGGAGGTGGCATTGATGGCACTGACCGCAAGTTCCAGCCGGTCGAAGGGCAGCAGCGAGACCACCGGTGCGAAGATTTCCTGGTCGAGCACCTTGAGGCCAGGCCGCACATGGCTCAACACAGCCGGTTGCAAGACGGGTCCTGTCCGCTCGCCTCCGCATTCAATGCGGGCTTGCGCCCCGGTGGCCTCGGCGAGCCAGCTCTGGGCGCGCTGCGCTTCAGCTTCGCTGATCATCGGACCGACGCGAAAGGCGGGATTGCGCGGATCTCCAGCAGGCATGTCGCGCGCCGCCGCGCACAAGCGACGCAGCACTTCCTGCTCGATGGGGCGCTCCACGTAGAGCCGCTGTATCGAGGTGCAGACCTGGCCCGCCTTGCGAAACGACGCGCGCGCGATACGGGGAATGGCGTGATCCAGATCCGCGTCCGCGCACACAATGGTGCAGGCGATGCTGCCGAGTTCGAGTTGCGTGCGGCGCAGTCCGGCGCCGGCTTGAATCAGTTTGCCCACGCGTGTACTGCCGGTGAAGGTGTAGAAATCGATCCCCTGTTCCTCCAGCAACCAATGGCCGGCCTCGGCGCCACCTTGCACCAGTGCAAGCAGCCCGGGGGGCAATCCGGCTTCCAGGAACAGCTCGCACAGCAAGCTGGCGGTCAGCGGCGTGTAGGCGGAGGGTTTGAGGATGAGCGCGTTGCCCGCGGCGAGCGCCGGTGCAACCTTGTGCAATACCGCATTCAGCGGCGAATTAAACGGGGTGATTGCGCACACCACGCCCACGGGCGTGCGCAGCGTGAAACCGATACGGTTGTGCTGGCCGGGATTTCCGTCCAGGGCGATCATCTCACCCGTGATGCGCTTGGCCTCCTCGGAGCACAGTTGCAACGTGTCGAGCGCGCGCTCCAGTTCGCCACTGGCATCGCCCGGTGTGAATCCAACTTCCGCCACCATCAGATCCACAAATGCCTGGCGGCGCCGGGCGAGCGCTTCAGCGGCATCTCTTAGAATCCGGGCGCGCTCGTAAGGGGGAGGGGAGCTGTCCAGCGCGGCGCGTGCGGTAGCGACTGCTTGTGCGACTTGGTCGCGAGTGGTCGCCGCCACGCAGGCAAGCTTCACTTGCAAGAAGCGATCATGGACCGCGAACTCTTCGTCGCCTGTAAATCTGCGCCCGCCGATCAGCGTCCCCAGCGGTGGCAACCCGTGCGGCAACAGCGCGGCTTGGGTACGAATCAATTCATCGGTGGACATGCATCTCTCCAGATCTGGGGTGAGTTTCGCCGGGTTGTGCCGCCGCAATGTCCTGGCGGAAAAGAAGATCCGCGCTGGGCAGCGGCGCCCGGCCACGGATCATATCGGCGGCCTTCTCCGCCACCATCAACGTCGCGGCCAGCGTGTTGGCCGAGGGCACCCGCGGTATCACGGAGGCATCCACGACCCGCAGATTCTCGATGCCGTGCACCCGCAGTTGCGCGTCCACTACCGCCATGGGGTCCCCACTCGGCCCCATCATACAGGTGCCCACCAGATGATAAGCGGTTGAGCCGCGCCGGCGGGCAAAGTCGAGCCACTCGTCATCCGAGCTTACCTGCGGCCCAGGCAGCGTTTCGGCCACGAAATACGGCGCCATCGCCGCAGTGCCCATCAGCTTGCGTGCGTACTTGAGCCCGGCGAGCAGCACCTGCTGGTCCACGGGATGAGCCAGATAATTGGGCTGGACCAGGGGAGCCTCCTGCGCATCGGCCGAACGCGCGCGCACGTAGCCCGCGCTCTCTGGCCGCTGCTGGCGCGCGCCGCAACTCATTCCGGGAAAATCGTCGAGCACATAGGCCTGCCCTTCCTTGTAGCTACCGGGCGTGAACAGCACCTGGATATCCCCGCGTGTGAGCTCGGGCCGCGATTTCCAAAACACATGCACCAGCGAGGGGCTCAGCTCGAGAATGCTGGGAGATCCCGCCAGCCATTTCGCCACTTCCCATCCTAGCCGCCAGCCGCGCGACAGTTCGTTGATGGTGACGGCATTCCTCGCCCTTGCCGCGATGCGCACGGTGAAGTGGTCGCGCAGATTCTCGCCCACGCCCGGCAGGTGGTGCAGCACTGGAATGCCAATCTGTTGCAACAACGGCGCCGGCCCGATGCCCGAGAGTTGCAGCAGCTTGGGTGAGTTGATCGTCCCCGCGCACACAATGACTTCCCGGCGCGCGTTGACCTGCCGCACGCTACCACCTTGCCGGTAGCGCACCCCGGCGGCGCGCTTGCCTTCGAACACGATGGCGAGCGCCTGCGCCTGGATGCGAAGTTCGGTGCTTCCACGGCGGATTGCCGGATGCAGAAACGCATCCGCGCAACTCACGCGCTTGCCGCGATGAATGGTGCGTTGAAAATATCCGGCACCGTTGTGGCGCGCCCCGTTGTAATCAGGGTTGCGCGGTATACCGAGTTCCTGCGCCCCGCGGATGAAGGCTTCGCACAGCTCGCTGCGCCAGCTGGGGTCGGTAATAGGCAGCGCGCCCCGGCGCCCGCGAAAGCGTTCGTCCGCGGGCCCGATGCGGGTCTCCGATCGCATGAAATAGGGCAACACGCTGGCATAGCCCCAACCCTCGTTGCCCAGACTGGACCAGTCGTCGAAATCCTCGGCCTGCCCGCGGTTGTGCGCCAGGCCATTGATCGAACTCGAGCCGCCAACGATGCGGCCTTGCACGATCCTGATCTCGCGTCCGCCAATGGCCGCACCCGGTTCGCACTTGAACTGCCACAGCAGATGCGGGTCGTGGAGCAGCTTCACGAATCCCGCGGGGATGCGCACATACTGGCCGCGGTCCGCCACGCCGGCTTCCAATACGCACACGCGGGCATTGCCGTCTTCCGTCAACCGGTTTGCCAACAGCGACCCAGCCGGGCCCGATCCCACCACGACATAGTCGAAACTGTCCGCGTTGTCGTGCACGCTCATGCGGATTGCGCCCTGCATCCCGAGAAGTGCCGGCGACAACGCCCAGGCGCTGGCAACGCCGCGCTTGGCAACCGGCACTCTTCCACCGGCAAGGTCATTTGTAGTTCTCCATCCACTCGTAGGCACGGCTGGCGAAAGTCTGAAGACTCAAAGTCTAAGCGTTTTGATGGGCGCAGGCCAAGGGCCGGAGGCGAGTACGCTCAGTTACGCGGCGCCGCCGCCCGGCAACAAAAAATAGACGCTGGAACTCAGATAATCTGCGTGCGTTCATTTTTCGGTAAAGCTTGCATGGTGAGCGCAGGTTGGCATTGCGCCGCCGTTCGCGGACCAAGATCAACTTTTGGAGAGACACCTTGGGCGATACCTTGATGTGGATGTTGAGCGCGACGCTGATCCTCGCGGGCTTGGCAGGTGCCGTATTGCCCGTCCTTCCCGGAACCTTGTTCGTTCTGGCGGGCATCGTGACGGGCGCGTGGATCGACGACTTTACCCGCGTTGGCTGGGGCAGCGTGGGTGCGGTAACCGTGCTGGCGGTTTTGTCATGGGGCCTGGACTACGCCAGCGGAGCGCTCGGCGCCAAGAAGGTGGGGGCGAGCCCGCAAGCGGTCACGGGTGCGGCGCTGGGCACAGTGGCTGGCATTTTCGGGGGCATCGCGGGCGTGTTGTTCATGCCGCTATTGGGTGCCGCCATCGGCGAATATCTGGCCCGCCGAGATTACGACCGCGCCATCAAGGCCGGTGTGGCCACCTGGCTTGGCATCATGGCCGGCCTCATCGCGAAAGTGGTGATCGCCTTCATGATGACTGGGATCTTCGTGGCGGCGTTACTGATTTAAGGTGTCGCGCGCCTTGGGTAAATGGCATCTCATCATGCACAGAAAGGTATAGCCATGAAAACAGTAACCCTGCCATCTGGAGAATGCGTGCCGGCCCTGGGGCAGGGCACTTGGAACATGGGAGACCAGCGCTCAAGTCGTAGCGAAGAGATCGCCGCATTGCAATTGGGACTCGATCTCGGCCTCACGCTGATCGATACAGCGGAGATGTATGGCGATGGCAGATCGGAAGAATTAATCGGCGAAGCTATCGCCGGGCGGCGCGACCAAGTTTTTCTGGTTAGCAAAGTCTACCCGCACAATGCCACCCGCAAGGGAACGGAGGCGGCCTGCGAACGCAGTCTCAAGCGCCTACGCACCGACCGCCTCGATTTGTATTTACTTCATTGGCGCAGCAGCGTGCCTTTGGCCGAGACGCTGGAAGCGTTGCTCGCGCTTCAGGAAAAAGGAAAGATCCGCCACTTTGGCGTCAGCAATCTGGATTTCGATGACGTGCGGGAGTTTCACTCCCTTCCCGGCGGCGGGGCAGTCGCCACGAATCAATTGCTCTATAACCTGGCTCGGCGCGGCATCGAGTGGGACTTGGCGCCGTGGATGCGCGAGAGAAAAATCCCCATCATGGCGTACTCGCCGGTCGAGCAGGCGCGCCTAGTGCGCAATCCAAAGCTCACGGATTTCGCACGGAGCAACGGCATGACGGCAGCGCAGGCAGCGCTTGCTTGGCTATTGTCCAAGGACAACGTGATAGCCATCCCGAAAACCGGACAGCGCCAGCACGTGAAAGAGAATGCTGGAGCGCTCGATCATCCTCTAACCAAGGAACAGCTCGCGGAACTCGATAAATTGTTCCCGCCGCCGAAGGGGCCGGTGGCGTTGGAGATGCTGTAGTGGAATTTTCTTTAATGCTATACAGTATAGGGATGACCCTCAAATTTTCGTATATTGATACTCGTGGCTTCGTCAGAGATTGGAGGCCGGGGGCAGCCCGGCGGCTGGTCACTTTCTCTTGCTTGCCCAAGAGAAAGTAACCCAAGAGAAGGGCACCCTAATGCCGCTTTTCTCCTGCGCTGCCTGGCGGTCTCGCGGCGCCTGCGGAACTAGTCCGCGCATAAAGCGCGGACTAGTTCCGCAGGCGCCCATCGCTTCGAGTACCGCAGGGTACCCCGTAAGGGGCGGTTCAGTGGGGCGGCCTTTTAGCTC
>JBJXGQ010000054.1:0-8487 GCA_046160525.1 Burkholderiales bacterium | reverse complement strand
CAGCGAGGAAAGCCAGAAGCTTCGCTCATTTTGGCGTTCAAGTCGGTGACATGCAAAAAATGCTTCATTGCCCCATTAGATCAAACACCTGCGACTCGTCGCATCGCCATTAACCGGACACTACTGGTTGAGTTTATGAGAGAAAATTTTCCCGAAATTGGGTTCCGTCTCGAGTCGGACCCGCTTAAGCCATTGTGGATTCATGCAATTCGTCCCATGGAAGCGTGTTTCCGGGCCTTAAAGCCGTATTTTCGTCTCGGGTCGGACCCGCCTAAGTCGTTGTGGATTCATGCAATTGGTCCCATAGAAGCGTGTTATCGGCCCTTAAAGCGGTATTTTCGATAACGGATTCGAGCCCGCAAGGTGGCTGTGCTTCGCGGGATCGGTATCCCATCTTCGCGCATACCGGCAAGGTGGAACTCTATTGCTTCGCGAATCTGAGATTCTGCTTCTTCAACAAAGGCGCCAGTAGCAATGCATCCCGGAAGGTCAGGAACGTACGCGGAGAAATTACCTTCAGCCTTCTCGATTACGATCGCATAGCGCATAAGGTCCTTATTTCTTCCAACCTAGCGCGCGAAGCGGCGCTTGCCAAGTGTCGTCTTCCCTCGCGCGGTTAAGCCTCGGCCTTTCCATCGCACTGTCGCAAGAGAAACGACACGTACTGTGCCCGAGACTTGCCATGGACCGATAGTCCTTTCGCCTTGCACCAGGACGCAAGCGCATCGGTATCGATGTAAACCCTCTTGACGCTCTGGCCTTGGCGCTCCATGGTTTGAACGGCTTTAAGGGCGTTCCTTTCCCACTCTTCAAAGGTGTCATCCAGCTCGTTTCGGTTTTCGGCTACTTCGGTAAGCCGCTGCCAATGGTCCCGGTAAAACCACGCCACGCCTATAACCATATTGCAGTCGGGAGAGTGCTTGGGCATGACATTGACCGAGGCTTAACGAGTGGTGTGGGGGATTTTGGCTGAAGGAAATTAATTTTATAGCCTCTCCGTAAAGGTGGTGTGCGGCTCGCGGCGCGACCGGCACGACCGCCATGTTAAGTCCCAGCCTCATGAAAGGTGACCAGATTGCCATCTGGATCCAATATGGAGAACTCCCAAACGCCCCACGGTCTGAGCGCGAGGTGGCCATTTGGATGGATAACTCCCTTTTCGGAGAAGCTGGCAAATAACTCTTCGATGCCCTCAACAGTAATACGACAGGCCGTCTCTTTCGGAATGCGAGGATCGGTATAAAGCCAGAAATGGATTTGCACGCCGTCTCGCTCAATGATGCCGTACTCCGCGAAACTGCCTCTGCGCATAAATCCGAGCCGCTCAAAAAAAGCCAAGCTACGCTCTATGTTCAAGGACGCGAGCTTCGGAATGGCGCTAATGAGGCGCGGAGCCATTCGCGATGGCTAAGGCAGAGCGAAGGGGCGCGCCGCGATGAGGTGCCCCGGGCCGTAGATGTTTATCTTAGCGGTACTCAATTTCTCGCCCACCGGCGCGCGCCCGCCGGCATTTGCACGGCACTACGCTCGTGCCCGTGTCCGCGTGAGGCGGGGTGCTAGGCTTCATTGCCGCTTTTAAACCGTTCTTTGAAGCCTTGCTGCGCTTCACCGATAAAGGCTAATAGCTCGCTCTCGTGCACAGGAACGAGCGAAATCCCCTGGCGTTTCGCCTCGGCAGTTAGGATCGCCGGAAACCGGCCGGTTGGCATGAAAAGCGTGGTGGGGTACTGCTTCTTGTGGGCCCATCCCATGTTGAGCAAGCGTTTCGCCTCCAACTTGGAGGGTTCCGCTTCATCCATGGGGACCATGACCATGCCCAACATAAAGCAGCTCGCCGCGTCCATGAGAGCAATGCAATGGAACGCGCCGTCCTGCTCCGTCCGAATGGGCGCATCGTTCAACTGAAAAATAATCCAGGCTTCATTGACTTGAAATTGATTTGGATGCAGCACCGACGGTCCTTATGAAGCCTAGCGAGCGTGTAGAAGAAGTGTTGCCTTCATGAAAAATTAATTCTACGCTTGGTTTACGCTTCGGGGAGCGGGACGCAGAGCGTGCGATGTTTGTATTTCAGGCTTAATTTGCCCATGAGATGGCGATGAAGGTAGAAAATAGGCCCTTGCAAGTGCATGACTGCGGCCGCCTTCAATTCCTTGATACGACGGAACGCGGGCTCGACCGATGTCCAGCCTCCCGCAAAAAGACCAAGAAACCTCAATACAAATGCCGCTGCAAATGCCCTTGGTGCAAGATGGTCGAGGCCAGCTCTTCGATGGAGCGGTTGGTGGTATCCAGGTAGGGAATGGTTTCGCTGCGCATGAGGGTTTCGGCTTCGCGCACTTCCGATTGGCAATTATGCAGGTCGGCGTACTTGCTTCCTGGACGCCGCTCGGTGCGGACTTGATGCAGGCGCTCGGGGAGGATGGTGAGTCCGAAGAGCTTTTCGCGTAGGGGACGCAGGGCCGAAGGCAGTTTCATATTGCCGAAGTCTTCCGGAATGAGCGGATAATTGGCTGCCCGGATGCCGTACTGCAAGGCGAGATAGAGGCAAGTGGGGGTTTTGCCGCAACGGGAGACGCCTACTAGCACGACATCGGCGTTGATCAGGTCCTTGGTGGACTGGCCATCGTCGTAGGATAGGGCAAAATTCACCGCATCGATGCGTTTGTAGTAACTCGCCGTGTTGGTCACGCTGTGGGAGCGGCCCACGGCGTGAGCGGAGCGCATGCCCAGTTCTTGTTCGAGCGGTGCGATGAAGATCTGAAAACAGTCCAGCACCAGGGCATGAGCTTGGGTGACAATGGCGATGATGCTGGCATCGATGAGGGTGCTGATGACTACGGGGCGCACGCCGTCGGCCACGCCAGCCGCGTTAATCTCCTGGACGGCCTGGAGCGCTTTCGCTTCGGAATCGATGAAGGGCATGGTGCGTTCGACGAAACCGGCCTGGTCGAATTGGGTGAGTAAACTGTGGCCGAGCATTTCCGCCGTGATGCCGGTGCGGTCGGAAATAAAAAAAGCGCTTCTTTTGGCTGCCATGGATGATGTTGCAGTTGAGGTGGCCCATAAAATACCACGTTTGAATTTGCATGGACGATTGAACAGATGAGCAGTGAAGCCTACGTTTTGCCCTTGGACCAATTGCGTATGACCGATGTCGCCCGGGTGGGCGGCAAGAATGCCTCCCTAGGGGAGATGATCAGCCAGTTGGAACACTTGGGCGTGCGCGTGCCTGGCGGCTTCGCGACGACGGCCGCGGCCTACCGGGAGTTCCTTTCCGCCAACTCACTTGCCAAAACCATTGACGGCATCGTGACGGCTTTGGATGTGGACGATGTGAAGGCGCTGGCAGAGGCTGGGGCGAGGATCCGAAAAATGATCACGGCGGCCGCCTTTCCAGCGCGTCTGGAACAGGAAATTCGCCAAGCCTACGCAGCGCTGACTCATGGCGGGAGCGACGATCTTTCCTTCGCGGTGCGTTCGTCGGCTACCGCCGAAGACTTGCCCGATGCCTCTTTCGCGGGGCAGCAGGAATCTTTTCTCAACATTCACGGTATCGGCAACCTGCTCGGTGCCATCAAGCATGTGTTCGCCTCGCTCTACAACGACCGTGCGATCGCTTACCGTGTACACAAAGGCTTCGCTCACGCCGAGGTGGCCCTATCCGCGGGCGTGCAACGCATGGTGCGCAGCGACCTGGGAGCGAGCGGTGTGATGTTTTCGCTCGACACGGAGTCGGGTTTCGACAAAGTGGTGTTCATCACCTCCTCCTACGGATTGGGCGAGACGGTGGTGCAAGGCGCGGTCAATCCCGATGAGTTCTACGTCTACAAACCGGCGCTCAACGCTGGGCGCCCCGCGATTTTGCGGCGGACTCTGGGATCCAAGCTCATCAAAATGGTGTTCGGCGATTCGCGCGAGGCGGGGCGCTCCGTGCGCACGCTTGACGTGGATGAGACGCAGCGGCGCAGTTTCTCCATTACCGATGCGGAGATTACCGAGCTGGCGAAATTCGCCGTCATCATCGAGAAGCATTACGGACGCCCCATGGATATCGAGTGGGGCCGCGATGGCGTTGATGGCAAGCTCTACATTCTGCAAGCGCGCCCCGAAACCGTGGAAGCCCACACCAAGGCCGGTACCCAGCGCCGCTACCGCATCAAGGAGCGCAGCGAGATTTTGGTGACGGGCCGTGCCATTGGCAATCGCGTGGGCATCGGGCCCGTACGCTTGGTGGCGGATGCCTCCGAGATGTCGCGCGTGCGCGCGGGCGACGTCCTCGTCACGGATATGACGGACCCGGATTGGGAGCCTGTGATGAAACGCGCCTCGGCCATCGTCACCAATCGCGGCGGGCGTACTTGCCACGCCGCCATTATCGCGCGCGAGCTTGGAATTCCCGCGGTGGTGGGCTGCGCGGACGCAACGCGCAATCTGCGCGAGGATGATGAGGTGACTGTGTCCTGCGCGGAGGGTGACACAGGCTATGTTGACCGGGGCAAGCTGGATGTGGAAGTGCTGGATCTTTCCGTGGACGCCATGCCCAAGGCTCCGGTCAAAATCTACATGAATGTGGGCAATCCGGAGCTGGCCTTCGATTTTCAGCGCTTGCCCAACGCGGGCGTGGGTTTGGCACGCCTGGAATTCATCATCGCCCGCATGATCGGTATCCACCCGCAGGCGGTGCTGGCCTATCCCAATTTACCTCCGGATCTCAAGCGCGACGTGGAAGCGCGCTCAGCGAGTTATGCGGACCCCAAAACCTTTTATCTGGAAAAGCTGGTGGAGGGGATCGCCACCCTGGGCGCGGCATTTTTCCCCAAGCCCGTCATCGTGCGCCTGTCGGACTTCAAGTCCAACGAGTATTCCAGTCTGCTGGGCGGCCAGCGCTACGAACCCCACGAGGAAAATCCCATGCTGGGTTTTCGCGGTGCTTCGCGCTACATCGACCCAGGGTTCAAGGAGTGCTTCCGGTTGGAATGCCAGGCCATGAAGAAGGTGCGCGACGAGATGGGGCTCACCAACGTCGAGATCATGGTGCCTTTCGTGCGCACCACCAGTGAAGCCAAGCAAGTGGTGGCACTGCTCGAACAAAACGGCCTGAAGCGCGGCGAGAATGGCCTGCGCTTGATCATGATGTGCGAGATCCCCTCCAACGCCCTATTGGCGGAGGCATTCCTGGAGTATTTCGATGGCTATTCCATCGGCTCCAACGACATGACCCAGCTCACGCTGGGCGTGGACCGTGACTCTGGGATAGTTGCCGGTTCCTTCGACGAGCGCGACCCTGCCGTCAAGGCCATGCTGCATTTGGCCATCGCCGCCTGCAAGAAAAAGGGCAAGTACATCGGCATCTGCGGCCAAGGGCCTTCGGATCATCCGGATTTCGCCAACTGGCTGGTGGAGGAGGGCATCGATACCATCTCCCTGAATCCGGATACGGTGGTGGAGACTTGGCTCTATCTGGCGAAAGAGGCGGCGCATCGCTGAAGTGTTATGCTTGTTATGCAGTTGTCTTTTGGTAACATGGGGCCTCCTGCCTTTCCGCGGGCATGACTAAGTTCAAGGCGTGACAAAGTACATTTTCGTAACCGGAGGCGTTGTTTCCTCCCTAGGTAAAGGGATCGCCGCCGCGTCTCTTGCGGCGATCCTCGAATCGCGCGGTATCAAACTCACCATGCTCAAGCTGGACCCCTACATCAACGTCGATCCGGGGACCATGAGCCCGTTTCAGCACGGCGAGGTGTTCGTCACCGAGGATGGCGCCGAGACGGATCTGGATCTGGGGCACTACGAGCGCTTCACCAGCGCCAAGATGAGCCGCCGCAACAACTTCACCACGGGGCAGGTCTACGATCACGTCATCCGCAAGGAGCGCCGTGGCGAGTACCTGGGGCATACCGTCCAGGTCATCCCGCACATCACGGACGAAATCAAGCTCAATATCCGCAAGGGCGCGGAAGGGTCCGATCTGGCCATCGTGGAGATTGGCGGTACGGTGGGCGACATCGAATCGCTGCCGTTTCTCGAGGCTATCCGCCAGATGGGCATCGAGGAAGGCAAGATCAACACGTGTTTCATCCACCTGACGCTTCTGCCCTACATCGCCACGGCTGGTGAGTTGAAGACGAAACCTACCCAGCATTCGGTCAAGGAGTTGCGTGAGATCGGTATTCAGCCCGACATTCTGCTATGCCGGGCCGACCGCCCGTTGCCGGAAGAAGAGCGGCGCAAGATCGCGCTCTTCACCAACGTGGCGCCCGAAGCGGTGATATCGGTGGTGGATTCGGACAGCATCTACAAGATTCCGGCGATGCTGCACAACCAGATCCTCGACGAGATTGTCTGCCACAAGCTACAGATCCTCGCGCGTGCGGCCAATCTCTCTGCCTGGAATAAATTGGTGGAAGCGCTGGAGCATCCCCAGCACGAGGTTACCATCGCCTTCGTGGGCAAGTATGTGGAACTCACGGAATCCTACAAGTCGCTCTCCGAGGCCTTGATTCACGCGGGGTTGCACACGCGCTGCAAGATCAACATTCAGTACATCGACGCTGAAACCATCGAAGCGCAAGGCCCGGCATGTTTGGCGGGCATGGATGCCATATTGGTGGCGCCAGGTTTTGGCCGGCGCGGCGTGGAGGGCAAGATTCAAGCGGCCCGCTACGCGCGCGAGCAAAAGGTGCCATACCTCGGGATTTGCCTCGGGATGCAATTGGCGGTGATCGAGTTCGCCCGCGACATGGCCGGTTTGCAAGGCGCTCATAGCACCGAGTTCGACTTGGACACTCCGCACCCCGTGGTGGCGCTCATCACCGAATGGCTGGACCGGGAAGGCAAGGTGGAGCGGCGTGATGCTAGTTCCAATCTGGGAGGCACCATGCGTTTGGGCGGCCAGACATGCGTGCTGGCGGCCGATTCGCTCGCTCGCAAGATCTACGGCGCTGAGCAGGTCATGGAGCGCCACCGCCATCGTTACGAAGTGAACAACATTTATCTACCGGCACTGGAGAAGGCGGGGCTGAAGGTTTCCGGGCGTTCCTCGGAAGGCAAGCAGTTGTGCGAGATGATCGAGCTGCCAGATCATCCATGGTTTGTCGGCTGCCAATTTCATCCGGAATTTACGTCCACGCCGCGCAAGGGCCACCCCCTGTTCACCGCTTTTGTGCGCGCCGCGCTCGCGCATGGTTTGGCGAGTAAAGTGGTGCCTGTGGACTTGGACCGCTCCCGCGCGGAGAAAAGGGCGTGAAACTATGCCACTTCGAAGCCGGTCTCGATAAACCTTTCTTTCTGATCGCCGGGACCTGCGTTATAGAGTCGCGCGAGATGGCGATGGATACAGCCGGCACGCTCAAGGAGTTGTGCGCCAAGCTGCGCATCCCTTTCATCTACAAATCCTCCTACGACAAGGCCAACCGCAGTTCGAGCAAGTCTTACCGCGGCATGGGGATGGAGAAAGGCTTGGCCATATTGGCGGACGTCAAGCGGGCCATCGGCGTGCCAGTGCTGACGGACATCCACGAGACCGATGAGATCGAAGCCGCGGCGGCCGCCGTGGACGTGCTCCAAACGCCAGCATTCCTGTGCCGGCAAACGGATTTCATTCGTGCCGCTGCCTCGGCCGGCCGGCCGGTGAATATCAAGAAGGGCCAGTTTCTCTCGCCGTGGGAGATGAAAAACGTGGTGGCCAAGGCGAAGGAAGCGAGCGGCACCGACAATGTATTGGTATGCGAGCGCGGATTCTCGTTCGGCTACAACAACCTTATCTCCGATATGCGCTCCTTGGTGGTGATGCGCGAGACGCAATGCCCCGTGGTGTTCGATGCCACCCATTCGGTGCAATTGCCGGGAGGGCGCGGGGATGCAAGCGGTGGCCAGCGCGAGTTCGTACCCGCGCTTGCGCGTGCGGCCATGGCGGCGGGCATCGCGGGCATCTTCATGGAAACTCATCCGGATCCGGCCAAGGCCTTGTCCGATGGCCCCAATGCTTGGCCCCTGCACCTCATGGGCGAATTGTTGGAGACGCTGGTGGAGATAGATGCTGCCGTCAAACGCCGCGGCTTCGCAGAGAACCGTTTGTAGGCAAAACAGTAAAGGAGGGTTATGAGTTCAATCGTCGATGTGGTGGCCCGCGAGATTCTGGATTCGCGCGGAAACCCCACGGTGGAAGCCGATGTGTTGCTCGAATCGGGCGCCATGGGGCGCGCCGCTGTACCGTCAGGTGCCTCCACAGGGCAAAAGGAAGCCATCGAATTGCGCGACGGCGACAAGAGCCGCTAACTGGGCAAGGGCGTGCTCAAAGCCGTTGAAAACATCAACACCGAAGTGTGCGAAGCCATCATCGGTTTGGATGCGGAAGAGCAGACGCTCATCGACAAGACCTTGATCGAACTCGATGGCACCGAGACCAAATCGCGCCTGGGGGCTAACGCGACACTCGCGGTATCTCTCGCGGTGGCGAAGGCGGCGGCGGAAGAATCCGGATTG
>JBJXGQ010000053.1:0-5964 GCA_046160525.1 Burkholderiales bacterium | reverse complement strand
CAATCCGGCTTCGCTGAAATAAGGCGAGAGGGTTTCGATCTTGTTGCGATAGCGGCCATCGAGCGGGCTAAGAGCACTCAGGGCGGTGAGAGGCATGGGGATGGCGGAGGCAGAGGGTGGAGAGGTTTGACTTTCGGCTTGCGAACCGGAATGAATTTTAGCCCCTATCGAGGGAATCCCGCCTGCCTGGATAGGGAAGTCATCTTGAGCCTTTGCAATGCCCGATTGACTCTCTTATAATCCGCGCCCTTGTCGTTGGGGGTATAGCTCAGCTGGGAGAGCGCTTGCATGGCATGCAAGAGGTCAGCGGTTCGATCCCGCTTACCTCCACCAATTTCTTCGCGACATGGTCCCCTTCGTCTAGAGGCCTAGGACATCGCCCTTTCACGGCGGTAACACGAGTTCGAATCTCGTAGGGGACGCCAGCCCTTCGCTGGCGGTAGGGGGCTTTGGTGTACGCTCCTGGTGATGGATACCCTTCGAGTAGGTTTCATCGGTACCGGCCGGATCTCCGATCTGCACGCCATGGAGTACCTGAATAACCGGCGTGCGCGCCTCTCGGCCGTCTGCGATACCAATCTTGATGTTGCTCGTGCCCGCGCTGCTCTCTGGAGCATAGCCGAAGACCGGGTGTTCGAGCGCTACCAGGATCTGCTCGCGTGCGCGGACATCGATCTGGTGGAGATTCTTCTCCCGCACGATTTGCACGCCGAAGTGGCTATCGCCGCGCTGCGCGCCGGTAAGCACGTATCCGTGCAAAAACCCATGGCCACAACTCTGGCGGACGCGGACCGGATGATTGCCGCGGCGCGCGAGAGCAGGGGCACGTTGCGCGTGTTCGAAAATGCGCTCTTCTACCCGCCCATACAGAAGGCCAAGGCGCTCATCGAGGCGGGCGCCATCGGCGAGCCTTTATCCATTCGCATCAAAGCCAACAAAGGCGATCCGTGCAACGCGTGGCATTTGCCCGAAGCCGCGCGTACCTGGCGCCAGGACACCAAACGCAGCGGTGGCGGGCCGTTGACTTTCGACGATGGCCACCACAAGTTCGCGGTTGCATGGCATTTCATGGGTATGACGGAAGAAGTGCACGCATGGATCGATAGAACTGAAGTGGAACCAGGTTTCGTGCTCGACTGCCCCGCGCTAGTCTCCTGGAAGTTCGCCAATAAGCGCTACGGTAATCTGGAGGTCGTCTATTCGCCGCAGCTAACGGTACTCACGGATCACTAGGCCCAGCACGACCCCATAGAAATCAGCGTCACCAAGGGCGTGATCTGCGTCACGCGTGGCCATGGGCGCATCGCGGACCAGCCGCCGGTCGTCCTGTTCGCGGATGGGAAGATGCACGCCTTCTCCGATGTCGAAGCGGGTTGGGAGAGCAGTTTCGTGCAGGCCACACGCCATCACATCAATGCGCTACTGGAGGGTTCCCCGCCGGTACTCTCGGGAGCGCAGGGCAGGGAGATTCTCCGTTTTTGCCTCGCGGCGCAGGCCTCCGCCCGCGAAGGCCGCGCCGTAAAATTGAGCGAACTACCTTGAGTGCGCCAGTTGACTGGCGCACTGGGGGGACTATATTTCGGAAATCCGATTAACCAAGGAGGATGTTATGAACAGCCCCGTTGCCCAAGCTGAAGCGAAAGTCAGCCGCACGCAGTCTCCCTATGCCAAGCGTGCCCGCTACCGCTCGGGCGAGAATGGTTTCGATTTCGCCTGGCCGGATGTGCCCATGCGCCAGTTCTTGGCCGAGCGCGACCAGGCCTTCGATCCCGCCACGCCGACCGGAATGATCCCGCTCGACTCCTCTGATGTGCTTGCCTGCGGCTATCCCGCCACTACTCCCACTCTCCTGTGCCGCTACTTCAGGATTCGCCCCGGCGAGGTGTTGCAAACGAATTTTGTCGCGGCGGGAGAGATTTTCTACGTGATGTCAGGCGCCGGGCAAAGCTCCAATGCCGGGGATGTCATCAACTGGCAAGCAGGGGATGTATTTTGTTTCCCCGGCGGTGCGCGCACCGTGCACCAAGCTGGTAGCGACACCTGCGTACTCTTCGGCGTCACCGATGAACCCCTGCTCGCCTACGAGCGCTTGCGTTCTCCCGCCCGCGACCACGCTGTGTTCGGCACCACACACTGGCCGGCGGAGGAAATCGAAGGCCGTTTCGAGGCGGTCTGGAAGCGCCCCATCACGGCGCAGACCACGGGTTCCTCCATCCAGTTCACCAGTGCGGAGCTGGCCCCCAGCTATAACACCATTCCCACCATCAATTGCGCCATCAACACGCTGGCGGCCGGTTGCGACCAACGTCCGCACCGCCACAACGGTGCCGCGGTGACACTTGCTATTCAAGGCGATGGTATCCATTCCATGATCGATGGCCAGCGCGTGGATTGGTCCACGGGCGCGGCCCAGATCACGCCGGCCACCAAACTGCATTCTCACCACAACCACGGGACGCAGCGCATGCGCTCCTTCGTCATTCAGGACGAAGGCCTGCATTTCTATACGCGCACCGTTGGATTCAGTTTCGATTAGGAGATCACACCATGCATCCCAAGGCCAAGTACATTTTCACCGCGAGCATGGACGTGGATCCCGCAAAGGAAGCCCTCTTCAACGAGGTGTACGACACGGAACACGTGCCGCTGATCTTGACCGTACCAGGAGTGCTGTCGGCGGTGCGTTGCAAGTCAGAACCCTTGACCATGATGCTGGGCGGCGAGCGCAAGATCATCGTCGCCGAGGGCGAGCCGCGTTACAGCGCGATCTATGAGTTGGAGAGTGCGGAGGTGCTAACGAGCGCTGCCTGGGCCAGCGCCGCGGAAAAAGGCCGCTGGCCCTCCGAAGTCAGGCCCCACACGCGCAACCGGCGGCATACGCTGAAGAAGATCGTTTGAATCTATAGACATCCATCGAGGCCTGGCGAGTCAGGACCTTGAGGGAGCGATAATGAACGAATTGACTACGGTGTTTTGGGAAGTTGCCTCCCGGTAATCGGCGGGAATATTATTAAGGTCACGCGTGGAACATTTCGGGTTGATGATTTCTACAAACCTAGATGGTTCCCCTGAGGCAGAGGAACTGGATGCGTGTGTGGACCATGCAAATTCTCTTCTGCGTGAATGTTCGCAGTCTATACTTGAGTATGGCGATGTTCGGGAAATATTTGTCGTGCTTCGGGGGGTTAGGGACGGGCATTCGCCTCCGCGATCAAAAGTGTACTTCCGCGCAACGCAGAGAACATTGTTCGTGGACCTTACAGTTGATCTTACGAAGATCCGCTCACCGATGGTTACCCTAAGTGGAATGCTGATGATCCTGATTGAAGAAGCGTTCAAGAGGATAGATCGGTATTGCGGCGTGAGATCGTTGATGATCCCCACAGATAAACTTAGGGAATGTATTAGTCAAGTACTCGCGGCTGAAAGAGGCCAGGTTGATTCGACATAAACTGGATGAGGGAGCGGGGTCATGCCTTGTGAATCTTCAGCGTATCAATCGTCCCGGTATCTCCCCCGTGGGCGGGTCATCGCGCACGACTTAGGTACCGGCCACGAACGTATGACGGTAACCCTGGGCGCGTTGGGTTAAGCGCCGCCCGCCGGCTTCATACGTAATGGGCGGAAGCGATACTTTTCCTCGTCCACCGTGACGAAATGGCCAGGAAGCCGTTGCGGATAGTGCCCGAGCAGGTACCGTAGCCGGGGCCACTTGAGCTTTCGGGAAGCAACGGAGAGGCGCATCAGTACGATGGAAAACGCTGGCTTTTGAAGTCGAAAGACCAACTCGCCGAAGTCCTTGTCCTCCGTCAATAGGATTCGATGCTCGCGATACGCTTCATGTAGGACGGCCTCGTCAACGGCACCGGCGCAAGTTTCCGAAATGTAGATGATGTCATGGCCATCGGATCTAAGCGAGGCGACCATGCCAGCATCGCAACACTCGTCCGCGACAAATCTCATGTGCGCTGGCTAAGATTTCGCATACTCGTCTTCGGCAAGATAATCCGCCGCGAAGGCTTGGGCCGCTAGAATATCCTCTCGCCGTAGATGAGGATGGTCCGTCAATATCTCCTCGATGGACATTCCTCCACCGAGTTTTCGTAGCAGAAGTTCCACGGTAATGCGTGTTCCCTTAATCACGGGTTTGCCGAACATCACCGCAGGATTAATGTCGATCCGGTCGTGGGGTGTCATCACGTAGCCTCTCGGAACAGTGGGCGATCGTTTGGGGAATGATGGAGGCAGGCTTGCCATTGCAGTTTATCAGTTCTGTTGCATGCACCGGCTGCTGGGATAGGCCATCAATTGTCCCGGCCCCGTCTCCCCGCAGACTTGCTTTGCGCCTGGATCGGCCGGGCTTCCTTGTTCCTAATAAATCACAGTAGTGTCCGGCTTATTGAAGACCGGAAGGCTGAAATGCCAATGCGGAAGCGGGGTTAGCTGAACTCATGGGTGTCCACGATTTGAATTTTAGATTGAACATTTGCGATGATTCCGGGTTTAGACGACCTGGGGTGAGGCATGAATGTAGGCAAGACGCTGTTTGCGCAAGTCATGGAGTACGTGCCGTGGAAGACCTTCGGACGCATCATCGAGCGTCATGGTGGCGATGCGGGTGTACGGACCTTGGACTGCGCGGACTTGTTTCGAGTCATGGCTTTCTCGCAGTTGACATGGCGCGAGTCCTTGCGCGACATCGAGGTTTGCCTGGCCGCCAATCAGGCCAAGCTGTTTCACCCTAGAAAAAGCTATTGCACACGAAGGGCACGACGGTACACGAAGGAAATCAAAAACATCGAGGCGGCCTCGCTCTCACCAGATTGGTGAGCCTTTGTGGTGCCATGTTTCTTCGTATTTCCTTCGTGTTACTTCGTGTCCCTCGTGGTTAATCGCCGTTTATAGGTTCACATGGGCCTGAGGGCAGTGCCCGCGCGCTCGACGCTCTCGGATGCGTTGAACACCCGGGACTGGCTCATCTATCACGCTCTGGCCATGCGCCTGATTGCGCGCGCCAGGCAACTCTATGCCAAGGAACCGATGGGCATCGAACTCGACGCCACGGTCTACGCATTGGATTCCACCACGATCGACCTGTGCTTGAGTCTGTTCGACTGGGCGCCGTTTCGCTCGGCCAAGGCGGCGGTGAAGATGCACACGCTGCTGGATTTGCGCGGCGCTATTCCGGCCTTCATCCACATCAGCGACGGCAAGATGGGCGATGTCGGCGTGCTCGACATCTTGCCCATCGAAGCGGGTGCCTTTTACGTGATGGATCGCGGTTATCTGGACTTCGCCCGGCTCTACAAATTGCATCAGGCGGGCGCCTTCTTTGTCACGCGCGCCAAACGCGGCATGAACGCCAGACGGGTGTACTCCGCCAAGACCGACCGGACTACCGGTGTGATGTGCGATCAGAGCATCGCGCTCAACGGCTTCTACGTCGCGAAGGACTATCCCGGGCATTTGCGGCGCATCCGTTTCAAAGACCCCGAGTCGGGCAACACGCTGGTGTTCTTGACCAACAACACGACCTTGCCGCCATTGATCATCGCCGCGCTCTACAAGGGCCGCTGGCAGGTCGAGTTGTTCTTCAAATGGATCAAGCAGCACTTGCGCATCAAGCGTTTTCTGGGCACGAGCGAGAACGCCGTGAAGACGCAAATCTGGTGCGCGGTCGCCACCTATGCGCTCATCGCCATCATCAAAAAGGAGCTTCACCTGGATGCCTCGCCCTACACTTGCTACAGATTTTGTCGGTCTCGATTTTCGAGAAAACCCAGATTTCATGCGCCTTTCGGCCCGATACCACCAGAACCATTTCGATACCCACCGCCAATCAATTGATGTTATTCGACTTTTAACCGGACACTACTGAATAAATCACCGTATCAATCGTCCCGGTAGCTCCCCGGTGTGCCGGTCATCTCGCACTACCTCGGTGCCAGCCACGAAGGTGTGCTT
>JBJXGQ010000052.1:0-3089 GCA_046160525.1 Burkholderiales bacterium | reverse complement strand
TTCCCCCGCAAGCAGGGGAAGGAGAAGCAAACCAGCGGTTTGCGGAGGGGGTTGGTTCGGTTGCCGGTTGTCGGTTGCCGGTTGCCGGTTGCCGGTGTTTGGGTTTGGATGTTGACGTGCTTCTCCCCCTTCTGAACCGCCGAGTAACGCAGGAGCGATGGGGGATGTCGCCGAGGACTGTCCGACGGCCGCGCGCGCTTTATGCGCGGACTAGTTCCGCAGGCGCCCATCGCTTCGAGTAACGCAGGGTACCCCGATAGGGGCGGTTCAGTGGGACGGCCTTCTTTTGCTTCCTTTTCTTGGCCGCGCAAGAAAAGGAAGTAGCGGCCGGGCTACCCCCGGCGACTTTCTCGCGCTACCCAAAGCGGGATACGCCCCCCGGTCGCATTCGGCCTAAAACCGGTACCCCACCTGCAATCCCCCGCCGTTACTGTCGACGGATACACCGGAGCCCTTTTCCTTGTACTTGAGCGAAGTGAACCGCAACCCCAAATACATCCCCTGCCCCGATTCCTTTCCGGAGAAAAGATAATCCGCTTGCAGCACCACGCCAGCGGCGTTATCGAACTTGATATCGAGGTTGCTGGCAACGCCGCTGCCTTTTACCCTTGGCGAGAGGTGATAGGTGAGCCCTCCTCCCAGGCGCACGCGCGACAAGCGGTAGAAACCCACCACGTCCAAGGGAATGCGGCTCCACGTGACATCGCCGTTGCTGGCATTGGTGAAGTGGAACTTGTAGGACAGGGTGGTTTCGATCTCGAAGGACTTGCTCTCGTTAAGGAAGGACGCGCCACCGCCCAGGGAAAATCCGTCGTGCGCCTTGACGTTCGTGGTGGAACCATCCGTAAAGACGAGGCTAAACAGCTTGTCTCCCCCGAACTCAGCCCCCGCCCTCAATACCGGCCGCAGATCCACAGCGCCCGCACAGGTCCAACTGGTTACGCCCGCGAGCAACAACACCCATTGTCTTATCGTCTTCATTCTCGCCTCCTCGGGTTGTGATTTTTCAAGCGCAGCACAACTCTAGCAAACACAGCGGCCCTTGTCAGCCCTGCACGCCAGCTGCCTGGCCGAGTACCGCGAGGAAGAAATCCGCTCAGAACAGAAGGGCTTGAAGGGAGAAATCGATACGCCAGTCGTCTTCGTAGCCCGCGGGTTTGCGAAGCGGTACGCCCAAGGACAATTTTCCGGTCAAGCGATTGCCGATGGCGAAGCTCACACCACCGCCGGTGCCGTAGAGACAATCGCCGGCATGCACGGAATGCTCGCCATTGCGAACTTGCACCACGCAGCCCGTATCGAGGAAGCCGAATCCCCGCACCCGCAGCCACGTAGGAAGAGCATCGCTAGCGACTGGGAACTCCAGTTCGGCGCCCAGTAAACCGCCTTCGTCGGCGGCCAGCAGGCCTTCACGGTAACCGCGCACCGTGGCCACTCCGCCCGCCTGAAATTGTTCCGTGGATGGCAGGGGATGGGAACCCGACCATTGCATGCTGAAGCGAAAGCGCGCGGAAACGGCCGGCGTGAAAGTCTGCACCCGGTACACATCGGCGTTGAAGCGGCTGAAGTCGCGCTTGGCGCCGGAATCTCCTGATCCCATGGTGAAGATGTTGCGGGTGTACCAGACGCCGCGTTCATTGAAGGATTGCAAGTCGAAGCCGAGGCCGGCACTGAGCACATCGAGTTCGGAGAACTTGACGTCTCCGAAGTTGGTCACGGAATGGCGGCTGGTAATTTGGGCCAGCGCGTTCACACGCAGAGCCGTCTTTGCGATGAGTGGCTGGGTAAGATCGAGCCCAACGCGGTGGGAGTCGCCGTTGATATCCAAAGGCTCGAACGGCCCGCGGATAACTTTGATGCGGCTGTAATCGAAGGCAAGGCCGATGCGCGTTCCGCTCGGATGCACTGGAACGCTATAGGAAGTGAGCAATGCGGCGGTACCCTGGGCGCCGTAAATACTCAGGGAAAACGCATCGCGCAAACCGAACACGCTGGCGTTGGTGAAGCTCAGTCCCATGCGGTATTCGCCGACGGTTTCCGGGCCCGCGTTGTCGGTGAACAGGGTGAGGCCGTAGCGCACGGGCTCGGCGACGCGCAACAGCGGCACCACCGTGCCTGGTTGGCTCCCAGGTTTGAGTTCCACGGCGGTTTGCAAGTCGGTGGTGGCATTGATGCGTCCCAGGTCCCGCGTCACGCGCCCCACGTCGAACAGATCGCCAGGCCGAGTGGAGATGCGCCGCTTCAGAAAATTGGCACTGGTCGAGGCGTTGCCCTCGATCTGAAGTTCTTGCGCTTTCGCCTCGACCAAACGCACCTCGATCTTGCCGTCTTCCACCGTCTGCGCCGGCAAGAAGGCCCGGCAGGTCAGGCAGCCCTTCGCTTTGTAGAGGGCGTTGATCTCATCGACCATCGAGAAGAGTTCGGCAATGCCCACCTCGCGGCCTTCGTACCGGCTCGTCACAATGCGGATCTCTTCATTCTTGAGAATTCGCGAGTCGCTGGCAACGATCTGGTTCACCCGGATGCGCACATCGCCTTCCGGCGCGCCGGGCGCGGGACGCTGGGTCTTGTCGATGACTTCCGGCGCGGCCGGTGGTGGCTCCCGCAGGCGTTTTTGCAGGTCGATGTACTCCTGCGACTGTCGTTGTTGCTCCTGCACCGAACTAGGCGATGGCGGGGTCTGCGCTTGGGCCGAGGTCATGCCCAGACCAAGAATCAACCCCGCGCACAGCACGCGGACCACGGTAGCCACACCGCTCACCGGCGCTCGACTGTTATGTCGCCGGGCCCCGCGAGAGCGTTCTCGGGTAGCGGCATTTCGCCCGCGGAAGTGACCAACTCCGATTTCTGGTCTTGCGCATTGAGCTTGCCCAGGCCAGACTTCAAGCCAAAGAACGCCATCATCCGGGAGAAGAGCCGTGGCGGGGCATCTTGCGCGCCAACACCGTTGACGGTAATACCCTCGCGATAGTCGAGCGGCAGGGCACTGGTCTCGATATTCGGTTCCGTGGAGAACCGCAGCCTGAAGGGTTGCGTCCCGTAGAGCTGCACGTCGCCGTCATAGTGCGCCTTGCTCACGTTGTCCAGAT
>JBJXGQ010000051.1:0-4146 GCA_046160525.1 Burkholderiales bacterium | reverse complement strand
GTTTGAACTTACACCAGCTTCACCACCTGCTTTCCAAAATTCTCTCCCTTGAGCAAGCCAATGAAAGCCTTGGGCGCGCTGCGGATTCCTTGCGCGACGGTCTCGCGGTATTTGATTTTGCCCGCGGCGACCCAATCGATGAGTTCTTGGCGGCCTTTCATGTACAAGTCCATGCGGTCGCTGACGATGAAGCCTTGCATCTTCACGCGGTTCACCAGGATGGAACGAATCATCTTCATGCCGTAGGGGTCGGTGGCGTTGTAGTCGGAGATGAGCCCGCACAGCGCCACGCGCGAGAAGGGGTTGAGCAGGCGAAATACGGTGTCCATGACCACGCCGCCGACGTTTTCGAAATAGCAGTCGATGCCCTTGGGTGCCGCTACCTTGAGGTCTTCGTAGAGCCTTCCGGCCTTGTAGTCCACGCAGGCATCGAACCCTAGCTCTCGCACGACGTAATCGCATTTCTCCTTGCCACCGGCGATACCCACGGCGCGGCAGCCTTGCAGTTTTGCGAGTTGACCTACCACGCTGCCAACCGCGCCTGAAGCCGCGGAGACCACGACGGTTTCACCCGCGTGCGGCTGGCAGTGCTCGAATAATCCTGTCCATGCGGTCGCACCCGGCATGCCCACGACACCCAGGTAGGCCGAGAGCGGGATCTTGCCGCCGTCGATCTTGATCAACCCTGTGCCATCCGTAACGGCATGGGTCTGCCAGCCTAAGTTGCCGGCTACGAAATCGCCCGCCTTGAAGCGTGCGTTCTGGCTTTCCACCACTTCGCTCACGGTACCGCCCACCATGACCTCGCCGATGTCCACGCTTTTCGCATAGGATTTGCCCTCGGCCATGCGCCCGCGCATATAGGGGTCAAGGGACAGATAGTGATTCTTCACGAGCATCTCGCCATGCCCCGGCTTGGCGGCGGGTTTTTCCACGATATTGAAATTCGCTTCCGTGACCCAGCCATCTGGGCGGCTGGCGAGCAACACTTGGGTATTTGTGATGGACATGATCGGGTCTATACAATGGTGGAAGGATCATTGTAGTACCCAATGCCCCAAATCAAGGAGACGACCGGTGGATGACGACAATAATGCTGGCCCTGCACCGGACGATTTGGTGCGGGAGGTGCAAAAGCTACGCTCAGCCCTGGAGGGCGCCCAGCAACGAATCGGCGAGTTGCAGTCCGTGATCACGCGTATCGCGCCCAATGAGCCTCTGGCAAAGTTGGAGGTGCCGGTGGCGAAGTCCGGTTGGTGGGAGCGCGCTGGTGTTGAGCAGGATGGCTCGGCACCCGCCGAGCAGACGGAAGTTCCAAGCTATTTCGGCATGGAAGGCGTGTGGGTGCCGGGAAAGGTCGCCGAGGTGGAGAATCTGGACGAGGTGCTCTCCGAGATGGACTTGGAAGACACCTACGCCAACAATAATCCTCCGCCGAGGTGAAGCCCGCGCTCGTTCTACTGCCCGGGTTGCTCTGCGACGCGGCGCTGTTTGCGCCGCAAACCGAGGCGCTCGCGGACCTATGCTTACCGTGGGTAGCGGACCTCACACGTGATACTTCCATCGCGGACATGGCGGCGCGAGTCCTTCGCGAAGCGCCCGCGGAAGAGTTCTCCTTGGCGGGCCTATCCATGGGCGGATACGTGGCGCAAGAGATGGTGCGGCAAGCCCCGCGGCGTGTGCAGCGTCTGGCATTGCTGGACACGCGCTCCCGGCCCGATGAACCCCATGAGACCGAACGCCGCCGCTCGCTGATCGCACTTGCGCAAACGGAGCGCGGATTTACTCCCGTCACCACGCGCTTGCTGCCCTTGCTGATCCATGCCGGACGGGTCAAGGAGGAATCCCTGGTGCGCGTCATACGCGAGATGGCCGAGGGCGTGGGTGTGGAGGCTTTCTTGCGCCAGCAGCAGGCCATCATGGCGCGGCCGGATTTTCGGCCCGGTCTGGGTGCAATCCGTTGCCCAACGCTTCTGATCTGCGGCCGCCAGGATGCTCTTACCCCGCTGGAATTCCACGAGGAGATCGCGGCCCTCATTCCCGGTGCGCGGTTGGAAATCATCGAGGATTGCGGCCATCTCGCCACCTTGGAGCGGCCGCAGGCGGTGAATGCGTTACTGCGCGAGTGGTTGTCCGCCGTGTTGCCTTAGAATCCCCGCCTTTCCCTCTAGGTACGGAACCGTCATGGCCAACATCAGCCGCCGCGCGCAAAGCCTCGGCACCGAAAACGCCTTCGTCGTATTAGCCGAAGTCAACAAGCTCATCCGCGATGGGCGCGACATCATTTCCTTTTGCATCGGCCAGCCGGATTTTCATACGCCGCTCAACATTCAAGACGCCGCCGTGAAGGCCGTGCGCGAAGGCAAGCATGGCTACACGCCCTCCGCCGGCATATTGGAATTGCGCCAAGCCGTGGCGGCGGATTTCACCCGTACGCGCGGTATTAAGGTCGAACCCGACGACGTGGTGGTCGCCGCGGGTGCCAAGCCTTTCATCGGCTACACCGTGCTGACGGTAACGGATTACGGCGCGGGCGACGAAGTCATCTATCCCAACCCCGGCTTTCCCATCTACGAATCGCAGATCAAGGCCAATGGCGCCGTGGGCGTGCCCATCCATCTGCGTGAAGCGCGCAATTTCAGCTTCGATCCGAAGGAGTTGGCGGAAAAGATCACGCCGCGCACCAAGTTACTGATCCTCAATTCGCCGCAGAATCCCACCGGCGGCATCATTCCGAAGAAGGACATGGAGGCCATCGCGGAGATTTTGCGCAAGCATCCGCAGGTCTGGATCTTCGCCGACGAGATCTACGGGCGTTTAATTTACGGGGGCGAGTTCGTTTCCATCGCCTCTTTCCCTGGCATGCAAGAGCGCACCATCATCTCCGACGGCTGCTCTAAGACCTGGGCCATGACGGGATGGCGCCTGGGCTTCGCCGCCAACAAAAAGCTTGCGCCCTACTTCACCAACTGGGTGACCAACACCGAATCTTGCGCTTCCCACATCAGCCAGTGGGCCGGGGTGGAAGCGCTCAACGGCCCGCAGACCGACGCCAAGAAAATGCGCGACATCTTCTTCGAGCGCCGTAACCTGATCGTTGGCTTGCTCAACCAAGTGCCCGGCGTGACCTGCAAGAATCCCGGCGGCGCCTTCTACGCGTGGCCCAACGTCACCGAGGCCTGCCGCATGACAGGTATCAAGGACTCCGAGGAATTCCGCTCGCGGTTGTTGTACGAAGCGGGGGTTGCCGTACTGGCCGACATTCACTTCGGCCCGCGCGTGCCCGATGAAGGCCAGCACATTCGCTTCAGCTACGCGGCGTCCAACGAGGCCATCAAGAACGGTATCGCACGCATGACGGAGTTCGTGCGCAAGAACACCGTGAAGCGCGTCGTGGCGTAATGCACCCGCATCATTGGAGTGCGCCCGAATCGCCGTCCCGGTTAAAACGTTGCGCGCGAGGCCTAATTGACATCCTACGTAGGCCCGACGTAGACTTTTACGTAGCTGCAGCGAGCAGCGCCATTTATCTGGAGCGCAAGACGCCACTATGCTTCGCAAGTTAACGCTTAATTTGAACGACGATGTTTACGAGGCGCTACACAAGATCGTGGGCCAAGGGCGGATAAGCCAGTTTGTGGAGGACTTGATTCGGCCCCGGCTTCTCCAGTTCAAGCGCGTTTCACCGGCGGATGGGCGTGGTTGTGTGAGGTCTCGCGGAAAGGTGGCGAGCGAGAGCGACATTAAGGCCGCCACTCGCGAAAGCGCACGCCGGCGATGGGCACGCAAACCGGCATGATCGCGTTGGACACCAACATCCTGGTGCGCTACTTGACGGATGATGACAAGACCCTCTCGGCGCGTGCGCAAGAAATCATCGAACAAAACCACTGTTTTGTCACGCGCGTGGTGCTTTTAGAAACGTACCAAGTCCTGGAAAGTTTCTATGAGCTCGGCAAGGACGAGATCCTTATAGCGCTGCGAACTATTTTTGGCTTGGATAACTTGGTCGTGGAGGATTACTTGGCCACGGCGCGGTCCGTTGCTTGGTACGAGGCGGGAATGGATTTCGCCGATGCCCTTACGCTAGCGTCGGCGTTTGGGCAAGACCACCTTGCTACATTTGACCGGGACTTTTCCCGCATC
>JBJXGQ010000050.1:0-5200 GCA_046160525.1 Burkholderiales bacterium | reverse complement strand
CAAATCCGCGGCCGCGTTGCGCAAAGTCATGATGGACCGAGGAGTCGAGCCGGGATTCGGAAGGGCGCTTGCCGGTCACTTTCGTGCTCGCGGATTGAAGAGCATTTCAGCGGAAGGCAGGATGCTCATGACACAAGGCCGCTCCATTGGAACCGAACTCATGAAGGCGAACTTGCATCAACTCCGAGACGCGATCCTCGCCTCGGGGTTGGTGAACGAAGCCGAATTCGCGCTAGATCTTGCTCGCCTCGACGAGGAGGATTTCATGACTCCCTCGCCCGTGATGTGGTCGGTTGCGGCGCAGCGCCCGTTGACTGGCAAGGGGATGTAAAGGTCGCGGTGGCGGTGCGCGGCCATGCGCGCCGGGCAAAGACACGTCATCGTAATGTCAGATCAGGGAACGTTCCCTTCGGGCCGAACTGCGTCATTCAACTCGCTTCCTCCAAGTCTGTACACTGGCGTCTCAAGGAGGTATCGAAATGAATCCATTCCCCCTTTTTTTGTTCGCCTTGGCACTCGCCGCGCAGGCCGGCCCGGTTGCCGCGCAAACCTACCCGTCCGAACCCATCAAGATCATTGTTACCGGGGACGCCGGAACTCCGCCCGATATCCGTGCCCGCTGGCTCGCGGAAAAGCTGCGCCCGGTCTTGGGGCAAGGTTTCGTGGTCGAAAATAAAGCAGGCGCCTCAGGGGTAATCGGAATGGAAGCGGCCGCTAGAAGCGCCCCCGATGGATATACATTGGTGATCGTGCATCAAGGAACGCTTTCATTTAATCCCCACCTGTATCCTCGTCTTGGGTATGACGCCCTCAAGGATTTCGCTCCCGTCGCGCCGCTGGTGGTGAGCGCCCTGGTATTGTCGGTTCATCCCAGCGTGCCCGCTAATTCCGTGGTGCAACTGGTGCAGCTTGCGAGGGACAAGCCGGGGAAACTCAACTGGGGCTCCGGCACGGCCGGATCGCCGCCCTACATGGCGGGCGAGCTATTTCGCCGGATGGCCAAGATCGAGGTCATGAATATTCCCTACAAGAATGTGCGCCAAGCGGAGGTGGATCTCATCGGAGGGCAGCTCACCTACACCATCGAAGGTGTTTCCATGATGTTGCAGAACGTGAAGGCCGGAAAAGTGAGAGCGCTGGGTGTTACGAGCACCAAGCGTCTTGCCGTGTTACCCGAGATTCCTACCCTCGCGGAGGCAGGCGTGCCGGGTTATGAGTACCTGCCTTGGATGGGTGTGGCCGCACCGGCCGGAACGCCCAAGGAGATTATCAACCGGCTCAATACCGAGATCGGGAAGATCTTGAGGACTCAAGAAGCGCGCGATTGGTTCGCCACGCAAGGTGCCGAGCCATTCATCCAGACTCCCGATGAGTTTGCCGCGCATATCAAGGCGGACAACCTGCGCTGGGGAGCCATCATACGGGAAGCGGGAATCAAATTGGAGTAAGGGGACCGGCATGTTTGCCTACGTTTCCATGGCGGTTCCTCAGATCCAAGCAGGAAAAGTTCGCGCGCTGGCAGTGGCGGGTGCGCAACGTAACGCGGCGCTCCCCAACGTCCCTACCATCGCGGAGTCCGGATATCCCGGCTTTCGGTTCTCGGCGACCCTAATGCTCCTCGGGCCGGCAGGGCTCCCGAAGGATGTTGTGGCGCTGTTGAACCGGGAAATTGCCGCGATTCTTCGCGAACCCGGTGTGCGGGCCAGTTACGAGTCCGCGGGTGTCGAGCCGGTGTTCGGTTCCCCGCAAGAAGTGAGTGCCCTGATCAAAGCGGACAGCGAAACCCATGGCGCACTCGTAAAGCAGCTTGGGATTGCTCTTGAGGAATAAAAGTACTAAGTGTCTTTGCGCGCCGAGCAGAGGTACGCCAACACCACTTCCTGAATATGCGCCTGGCGGTCGTTCAAGGCCTTCTCCGACATGAGTTCCGTATCCAGGAACCGCGACAGCGTGTAGCGGTTGGATAGATAGAAGTAACCCAGCGCGGCAATGGTGATGTAGATCTGCAAGGGATCGGCATCCTTGCGAAACACCCCTTCCTTGGCACCCCGGTCCAGCAGGTTCTTCAAGATAGTGAGGAGTGGAAAAGCCAGGGCACTGACACGTTGTGCGCGCCGCAGGTGAACACCGCGTTGCGAATTTTCGCTGTTCAAGATGCGAATGAATTCGGGATGTTCGAGGTAATAGTTCCAGGTAAAGGCGACCAGTTCCTTCATGCCTTCCAGGGGCGGGGCATCGCGCAGGTTGAGCGCTTGTTCGGCGTGGCCCAGATCCTCGTAGGATTTTTCCAGCACGGCGCGAAACAAACCCTCCTTGCTGCCGAAGTAGTAGTAGAGCATGCGGTCCACGGTGCGGGCACGCGCGCTGATGCGTTCGATGCGGGCGCTACCGTAGCCGTGGCGGGCGAATTCCCCAGTGGCGGCCTCGATGATCTTGCGGCGCATACCCTCCGGGTCGCGCCGCGTACGGCCGTCGGCCACGGAGGATTTCGGCCGGGCGCGAGAGGCTGGCGCGCTATCGCTCAAGGTATTTCAGCTTGTCCTTGACGTCCTTCCAATCGTCCGCATCGGATGGCGGCTCTTTTTTGCCGGTGATGACCTCGCAGGTCTTGCTCATCTCGGCATTGATCTCGACGAACTTCATCTGGTCTTGCGGCAAGTCCACGTCGGCATAGATGGCGTTGACAGGGCACTCGGGGATGCATACGGCGCAGTCGATGCACTCATCGGGGTCGATGATGAGCATGTTGGGGCCTTCCTTGAAGCAGTCCACCGGGCATACGTCCACGCAGTCGGTGTACTTGCATTTGATGCACGATTCGGTCACTACATGGGTCATGGATTATCCTTAAAAATTACGGTCCTTCTGTCCAGCCGGGAATTCTACGGTAGCTTGTGTAAATTCGCCAAGTGAAGTAACTTCTCCATAGTTTGTAGAGAGCACTCCATACCAAACTCGTGCAATGCCGATTTACCTGAGACCGCGATATACGGGTGACGCCCTGGCCGCCTTGGCCCAGCAGCCCTTGGAGATCCTCGCCGGCGGAACGGACTTCTATCCCGTCAGGGTAGGGAGAATGGTAGACGAGGATGTCCTGGACATTACCGGCATCGGCGCTCTGCGGGGTATTACAGAAGAGCCAGCGCATTACCGGTTCGGGGCCACCACGACCTGGACGGATATAGTGCAAGCGCCCCTGCCCGCGTGGCTAAAGGGTTTGCAATGGGCGGCGCGCGAAGTGGGCGGTCCGCAAATTCAGAATGCCGGCACGATCGGGGGTAATTTGTGCAACGCTTCGCCCGCCGCCGATGGGGTGCCAGTCCTCATGGCTTTGAATGCGTCGGTGGAGTTGGTGTCGGCATCCGGTGTCCGGCAGATGCCCTTAACGGATTTTCTTACGGGTAACCGCAAGACCCGGCTTGCGCCAAGCGAGTTGCTAGCGGGCGTTCTGGTGCCAAAGCTCAAGGGGAGGGCAAGATCCACTTTTCTAAAGCTCGGTGCCCGCCGGTACTTGGTGATCTCCATCGCCATGGTGGGGGCGTGCGTGGAAACTGACGAGAAGGGTCGCATCACGCAAGCGGGGATCGCAGTGGGAGCGTGCTCGGTGGTGGCGCAACGCCTGCGCGATTTGGAGGATGCTGTGGTGGGTGCCCCGGTAAACCAAGCGTGGGAGCTTGCGGAGGCTCGCCACCTGAAGGGGCTCAATCCCATTGACGATGTACGCGGGGATGCTTCTTACCGCCGGCGCGCGGCTCTGCAACTTGTACGAGACGCATTACGAGAACTGCCCCATGAATAAGCTTGCCGATGCACCGGCTACGGACTACGTAAGCTTCCGAGTCAACGGGACTCCGGTGCGTTTGGCGTGCGCTCCGGCGAAGACTCTTGCCTACGTATTGCGAGAAGATCTGGGCCTGACAGGAACCAAAACCGGGTGCGACGCGGGGGATTGTGGTGCCTGCACCGTTCTCTTGGGTGGCAAACAAGTGTGCGCCTGTTTAACGGCGGTGGGCTCGTGCGAAGGGAGCGAGGTCCAAACCGTCGAGGGACTGGGCACTTCCGGCGCATTGAGCGCCCTGCAATTTGCGTTTCTGCGGCACGGAGCCGCGCAGTGCGGCATATGCACTCCGGGCATGCTGATGGCGGCACAAGCAGTGTTGGCCGCGAACCCGCGTCCGTCTGAAGAGGAAGTGCTCGATGGTTTGGGCGGCGTGCTCTGCCGTTGCACTGGATACCGCAAGATCGCCGAAGCCGTGATGGATGCGGTGAGCGCCACGCTCCTAACACCGCCTCCGGATTCGGGCCACGCCGTGGGCGCGAGGCTCCAGCGGCTCGATGGTGTGTCCAAGCTGACGGGTACCGAGTTCTTCGGAGCGGATCGTTTTCCCGAGAACAGTTTGTGGTTGAGGGTCATTCGTTCGCCACATGCGAGGGCACGCTTCGCCTTGGGCGATCTGGGTGCTTTCAAGCGACGCTACCCCGCCGTGGAGGAGATCATCACGGCGGCCGATGTTCCGGAAAATTCCTTCGCCGTATTTGCACAACCCAAGGACCAGCCGGTGCTCGCCGATGGTCACGTGCGTTTTCGCGGAGAAGCCGTGCTGGGTTTGATTGGCGAGCGCGAGGCGCTTGCGCGCATTCCGGAGAGCGAAGTTCCTATCCAGTGGCAAGTGCTGAAACCGTTGCTCAGCACGGAAGAGGCCCTCGCCGCCTCGGACGATTTGGTGCACGAATTCGCCGCTGAGAACGTGCTTTGCCGTGGCAGGGTGGTGAAGGGCGATGTAGACCAAGCACTAGCAACAGCCCAGTATGCCGCGCGGGGCGAATTCCGCTCTGCTTATGTGGAGCACGCCTACATCGAACCGGAAGCCGGCTACGCGGAAATGGTGGGGGACAGAATACGTATCTTCGCCTGCACACAAACGCCTTATATGGATAAGGAAGAAGTGGCGCGCATTCTGAATATTGCGCCGGATAAGGTGCACATCGTGCCTTCGGCCATCGGCGGTGGCTTTGGCGGAAAGCTCGATCTTTCCGTGCAACCGTTACTCGCGGTGGCCTGTTGGAAAACACGGCGGCCTGTGCGCATGGTCTACACGCGGCCGGAATCCATGATGTCCACCACCAAGCGGCATCCATCTCATATACACGCCACCTTGGCGTGCGATGAAAAGGGAATGTTGTTGGCGGTGGATTTCTC
>JBJXGQ010000049.1:0-11819 GCA_046160525.1 Burkholderiales bacterium | reverse complement strand
GATCCACAACCGCTGGCACCCGGACGTGCCCATGGTGGCGTGGGTGAAACCGGGCGATGATTTCGTCGTCGAAACCTACGACTGGACCGGCGGCTTCATCAAGAACAACGATTCCGCCGATGACGTGCGCGATATCGATTTGTCCATCGTCCACTTCCTGAGCGGCCCCATCGGAGTCAAGGGCGCCGAACCTGGCGATTTGTTGGTGGTGGATCTGCTCGACATCGGTGCGCTGCCCGAGAGCCTGTGGGGTTTCAACGGCTTCTTCTCCAAGAAGAACGGTGGCGGATTTCTCACGGATCATTTTCCCCTGGCGCAAAAATCCATCTGGGACATCAGCGGTCTTTATACTCACTCGCGCCATATTCCGGGAGTGAAATTCGCGGGCCTCATTCACCCGGGATTGATCGGTTGCCTACCCGACCAGAAGCTGCTCGACACCTGGAACAAGCGCGAAGTGGATTTCATCGCAACCAATCCCACTCGCGTGCCGCCGCTGGCCAACCCGCCCTTCGCCAAGACCGCGCACGCGGGCAAGGCCAAGGGCTCCGCAAAGGAGAAAGTGGCTTACGAAGGCGCGCGCACGGTGCCACCAAGAGAACACGGTGGTAACTGCGACATCAAGGATCTGTCGCGTGGCTCCAAGATTTTCTTCCCGGTCTACGTGCCGGGCGGCGGGTTGTCCATGGGCGACTTGCACTTCAGCCAAGGCGATGGCGAGATCACCTTCTGCGGCGCCATCGAAATGGCGGGGTGGGTGCACCTCAAGGTGGAAATCATCAAGGGCGGCATGGCCATGTACGGCATCAAGAACCCCATCTTCAAGCCCAGTCCCATCACCCCGCACTACAACGACTACCTCATCTTCGAAGGCATCTCGGTGGACGAGCAGGGCAAGCAGCACTACCTGGACGTGCACGTGGCGTACCGGCAAGCGTGCCTGAATGCCATCGAATACCTCACCAAGTTTGGCTACTCGCCCGCGCAAGCCTATTCCATTCTGGGAACAGCGCCGGTGCAAGGACACATCAGCGGCGTGGTGGATATCCCGAATGCGTGCGCCACCTTGTGGCTGCCCACGCAAATTTTCGATTTCGACATCGGGCCTTCCAGCGCCGGGCCCAAGAAGTACATCGATGGAAAGGTGCAAATGCCCATCTCTCCCGATAAATAAGGAGCGCGCCGTGCCCATCTACGAGTACCAGTGCCAGGATTGCGACGCCGAGTTCACCGCACTCAAACCCATGGCGCAATCGCACGCCATGGGCGATTGCCCGGAGTGCGGAGAGCCCTCACCACGCGTGCTGATCACGCCGCCCGCGCTTTCGTCCATGCCGGCCACGGCGCGGGCTGCTCACGAAGTCAACGAGCGCAGCGCCCACGAACCCCGTTCCTCGGCTACGCACACGCATACGCCGGGGTGCGGGTGTGGTTCAGGAATCGGAAAATCCCAGACGGTGCGCGGCGCGGACGGGAGGAAGGCTTTCCCCACCAAGAGGCCTTGGATGATCAGCCATTGAGGCCGAGGGGGAATTATTAAGAAATCCCAAATACGTGACAGGCCAGGTTCATTGCCGTCATTTCCCTCACCCTCGTTCCCTCTCCCGGAGGGCGAGGGAGGATAAGCCCTTCTCCCCCCGGGAGAAGGGTGGGGATGAGGGAAAGTAACGTGTCATGAATTACGCAACGATCAGTAAGGAGATGCTCAAGGGCGAATTCAACAACGACGAGTTACTCCCAACTCAACGACCTTCCTCTTCTCCCCGCTGCGACCTGCGCCATTCCCATGGCGGAGTAGCCCGCGGGTCGCGCCACAAACCGCGTCGTTCGGCGCGCGCTTGCCCTTCGCAAGCTCGGTACGCCTTGCGCTCTTCCTCAGTGAGGTCGTCCAGATATTCCTCATAAACCCATGCATACCCAGCACACACCTGCACCAAACCGATATCGGCGTCTCCCACCCAAACGCGCCCCGCGATGCGCTTGAAGTCGTCATAGCTGCGCCATGTAATGCGCACCTCCTTGCCAGACACGAGTTTCATTAAGGACTGCCGCGAGCGCGCCGAGTAAGACTGGCCAGGCATTTCCTTGCTTCCGCTCTCGGGTGCATCGATGCCTAGAATTCGAATCGTGTCTCGGTGGCGGTCACGGTCCTGCACCGTGAGGGTATCGCCGTCCGTCACACTGCGAACCTTTCCGGTGAATTCCTCAGGCGCGGCCAAATCGCGCGCCGCTGAAGGTTGATCGGGTGTCTGGTCCTTCCCCTCGCTCGCCGCAGGGGCCTCAGTAACAGGCGGCGAAACCAGGCGGGGGCGGCGGTCCAAGCAATACTCGTTGTCCTTGCACTGGTCGCAGGCGCCCTTGTCACCGCATATGTAGGTACCCGGATTGTCGGTTTCGCAGCTGTGTCTGATGTGGCAACCGTCACGGTGGGCCAATGCAGGCGAACTGGCCAGTAGCACGCAGATAAGCCAACTACTAGCGACCCGAGCCTTACCTGAGCCCATCAGACCCACGAACTCCTTCGCGCCGGGCGGCCCGGCCTTCGGAGGTTTACCTGTAGTGCTGAGATTGTGGAACGCCGAGGGCATTAAATCAGCGGGCTTGCCGTTCTGTCCCGGTTACGCTGTGGCCGCCTTGCTTCACGCGTGCCGCGACGCAAGACGTCGCAATAGTTCCAGAGTTTCTGGACGAGGGCGTAGGTGTTCATTTCTCGGCGATGGGGGCCAGTGCCTCAACCTTTACCGCGACGGCATGGCAGGCGGTGATCAGGTCGGTGACGATGCGTTCATCGCCGCACAGGTTTTCAAAGGCCGATGGCATCTTCGCTTCCGACCAGCCATATCTTGGGTTGGGCAAGCACACGTATCGTGAAGGAGTCCTTGCGTTTGACGCGCTTTGCTAGCTCCTGCGGTGTATAGATCGTCGGGTTGACGGTGCGGCCAAGCCGGTTGCTCACCGCTTCCAGGGCTCCGTATAGATCGGAGTAGGCCAGGTCATCGCTGATCAACATCAGGTCGATGTCGCTCGAAGCGGTGTCTTCGCGCTTGGCGACCGACCCATAGACAAAGGCGGCCCGAATGCGCGCGGCGAGTGGCGCCAAAGCGTCTCGCAATGGCTCGGCCAGTCCCACTGTCTTTTGCACGATGCCGCACAACTCCACATAAATGGGCGCAGCGGGGTTGGCTTGGTAATGTTTCTGGTTACCGACTGCGCGCGCCGTGATGAGCCCACTTTGCGCCAGTCGCGCCAGTTCGCGTTGGACTGCACCGGAGCCCGCACCCGCCAGGCCAATCAACTCGGTGGCGTAGAAGCTTCGCTCGGGCTGGCCAAACAGCCAAGCCAGCACGCGCTGTTGCGTGCCGGAGAACAGCGCGTCTACGAGGCTTGCAGCGCGCGCCTTCTTTGGCGGGGCTTTCTTTTTCATACCCATATTGGGCATAAGGATACCCGAATTGGGCACTCATTCATTCGCCGCCGGCCAAACCGATGAACGAGGCAAATGCCAACTCGTTGCGTCACGCCGTTGCCAACGCCGCATCCACCTGCGATTTCCAATCGCCTTCAAACACCAGCCTGAAGCGCATAGGGTTGGACGTCTCGCCCAGCAGCAATTCCCCAACTGGCGCGCCGCCATCGCTGTGCCTCTCCAGCGTCTCGAACAGCTTTCGTTTGTACTCGGTGTCGTCGTTCTGAAGGTGCATGCCTTTTGTCTCGACGACGACGAGTCTTGACGGCTTTCCCTTGGTCTCTTCCAGCGCGACGAGAAAATCCGGGAAGACTTTTTTCTTCTTCCAGCCATCAAGATACCAGTCTGCCTGCACGGCGATGCGATGCCACCAACGGACTGCTTTTACGTCGTCAATGTAGAGTGCCACGTCCTTTTCCAGGCCGTTGAAATGCTTGCTCCAGACCTGCTCAAACAGCGATTTCTCGACAGGTTGGCCGCTGGCCTTATGCGTGATTTGGTAGTCCGGCGGCTGAGTCACTTCAAAGACCAGCTTCTCCGCCAGCTCCCAACTCAAGCCTTTGCCTTCGAGCCGGAACGACAACTCGCCATTGGCGAGCAATTCGCAGAAAATCCGCTCCGTGTGTACATGAATGTCAGCCAGCAGGTCGGCGCGCATTTTCTCGATGAGCCGGTAACGGCTGGCGAGCAACTGGTCTTCGGTAAAGCCGCGCCAGCGCGGGGAAATCCAAATCGGGTTTCGCGCCTGTCTCCGCCACACCCAGCGGCTTTTTCGGGTCGGGGCCGAGTTGATCCACGTCCACCGCGACGCGCGTATGGGCCAATGAAGCAGCATCGTCGGGCGAAAAATCCGCAGTCTGCGCCCATTCCAGCGCATCCCACGGCACGCCGGGGAAAAGATCGCTTTCGTAATCGAACAGCCGCCAGCCTTTGCCTTCGCGGGCGAGTATGCGCGGCAGGAAGATGCGCCGCCGGAATTCGGCGCGCCGATCCACTTCCACCGTCACCACATTGCCGCCGGCCGAGGCCGTGCCGGCCGCGCGCACCAATTCACCCAGATCGCCCATGCCTTCGCTGGAGAGCCCTTCGCGCACCTTGCCCACCGCTTCCGCAACATTCTGGCGATGCACGAAGACATGGCTTTGATTCAGCGCGGCCCGGCTTTCCGGGAAAAACTCCGCGTGCGGCTGGCGCAGAATGCGACCGATCATCTGCGTCAGCGCCGTGCCTGCCGTGGTCTCATCGAGCACCGCCAGCACATAGGCAAAGGGGCAGTCCCAGCCTTCCTGCAAGGCCGCCTTGGTGATGATGAAGCGCACCGGGCAGGTGTCGGCCATCAGGTCATGCGCCGATAGCTCATCTTCCGCGCTGCTCTTCTCCGCCACTTCGCCTTCTTTGGCGCCCAGGCGGTCTTGCAGAAACTTGCGCACATCATTCGCGTGAACCTTGCCCGCCTCCGTCTGATCCTTGCCGGTGCGCTCCACGCGAACCAGCAGAATGGGCCGCACATAGCGCCCGGTTTCGTCGCGTTCAACATCGGCCAGCTTTTGCAGTTTTTCCAGCTCGCCGTGCGCGGCGATGAGTGTGTCTTTCCAGTCGCCCTGCCCGGCGTTGTGCAGGTTGAGCGGCAGCTTCACCATCTCTTCTCTTTTCAGCGCCACTCCCGTTACGCTGTGCAGCACATTGCTTTGTTGTTCCCTTGCGCGGTTGGGCGTGGCTGATAGCTCAAGAATAAAGCTCGGGTTGAACTTCGCCAGCGTTGCGCGCCGGATCGGCGAGAAGGCTGTGTGCCCCTCGTCGAGAATCACCGTCGGGCGCGCAAGACAAAGCACATTGCCCAGGCTTTGCTTGACTGTCGGCCCGCCGCCCCATGCGCCTTCGGCCAGATCGAGCGTGTCCAGATTGGGCACCAGCTTGAGCAATTCCTTCTGCGCCTCGAAGTCGTCCTCTTGCGGAAAAAATCCAGGGTAGCGCCCGCTGTCCTGAAACATCTTCAAGACATCGGTTTCCTTGCGCGCCGCCGCCGCCATCATCATCACGAACACGCACAAATAATTTTCCACGTCCGTTTTAGAGAAAGAATCGCCACGCCGCAGCAGCTTCACCCGCCCGCCGCTGGCGCGTTCCAGCGTCATGCGGTAGGGGTGCTCGCGGTTGGCAAGGTTCTTCCAGGTCTGCGTGTAAATGGCGTCGCTGGGCACAATCCACAGCACCAGCCCATGCGCGCGGCGGTAGTAGAGCCGCTGCAATTGCTCAATGCCGCGCGTGGCCAGATAAGTCTTGCCTGCGCCAGTCGGGAGCTTGAGGCAGACATTGGGCACAGGCCGCCCGATACCATCCTGCCGGTGCAGCCACGGCGGCACAAACAGCGTGCCGCTGGAATCCAGCGCTTTGGGCAGCACCCCGGAAGCCTTCAGCGCGTCCCAAGTCTGGCCACACCAATCCAGGTTCGGCGGCTCCATGCCGTTCTGCCGCGCCAGCTCGGCGAACTTCTCCGCCGCGTCGCGCTTCGCGACAAGCGCTTCGAGATAGCCCGTGAATCGCTCGACTGTCTCCTCCTGATATTCGAGGCGTTTCATCGGGTTGGGTGGTTTGCGTCTAAACAAATAAACTCTGTAAGTTCAATGAGTTGGAGTGGCGTGGGCATTGGAAGGATGTTTGCGTCTAAATGAAAATCAGGCCCAGAACGGCACATAGTTCCGGTAGCGCAGTGAAGTCTGCTCCGGGTCGGCCAGCTTGATCTTTTCAGCGGCGACTGCGTCGCGGATAGCCCGCGAAGCGGATTCCGTTTTCTTCTCTGAGAGCTGGAACCGCTCCCGCAAACTTTGGTTTGTCATCTTCTCGTTCATCACATAGCGCAGACAGCAGTGCTGGTAGGTGGCGCGGACGCGGTCGTTCCGATCCATATCCTCGAACGGCCTTGGGCCAAAAATCGTGACGATGGTCCGCCGAAACCCGGCCCTGAAGTCTGGCGCTGGAAGTTGATAGAACTCTGCTGCCTGTACCACTTTATCAATGCCACTGCTCTTCTCCTCGCAGATGCCCATGCGCCGCATCAGATCGGCGATCCGTTCGTTCCGGGACTGATAGCCGTCGATGAATCGACCCACAGGCACCACCGGCTCACCAGGGTTCGAGATTTCCACCCGGTCTGCGTAGATTTCCACCATCACCGACACCCCGGTCATTGCCATATCCTGGTGAATCAACGCATTTGCTACCAACTCACGGATGGCGACTTCCGGAACCAGCTTCACCTCTTTGCGCAACGCGACTTCAATCACCTCATTCTGGGAAGCTGCCCCATGATGAACCGGACCAATCCTTGGAAACCGACCGCGTAACCCTTTGTCCCCACTTGGTCGAGTTTCGTCTCCATTTTCGAGGTACCTGGGTACACGACCACCCGCGGCGCCTTGCGACCCAACTCCTCAAAATCAGCCAGGCGCTTTGCCAGCAGCAGTGCCCCGATGCGCCGGATGGCAAAGCTGCCATCGGCCAGATCAATCATTCGCTCCTTCGTCAACCGTTCCAGCACACCCGCCTGATCGGTGGGATACGGCAGCCTGAGTAATTCGAAGAAGGTCTGGGTATCCAGCAGATCCACGACCTCCTGTCTGTCCAAACCTTTCCGGGTATGCTCCTCCAGCCAGTCCGGTCCACCCTCCGCGAATATTCGCCGTAACTGATCTTCAGACATGGGAGCCGTGGTCTCGCCCGCGCGCATCAGATACTTTCCATCCAGATGATAGGCTGTACCCCGGAGCCGGGAGGGGACGTGGAAGACCAGCACTCGGCCTTCAGGATGCGCCACCGCCTCAATTTCCACGCGAAACCCTACTGCCCCAAATAGCTTCTCAGCCATGGCCACAGGGTCATTGAAGGCGGATGTACCGACAACAGCACGCGGCGGCTTGTCCGCGATACCCAGCAGCAAATGTCCACCCCCCTCATTCGCCAGCGGCACGCAGTATTCGTAGAGCTTCCGGTTATCGAACTGTGTCTTAGCCTCCTTGAACTCCAGCCGCTGATGCTCCGAACTCACAGCGCGCCAAAGGTCAATCTGTGCTGGCGTCGTCGCCATGCTTATTCGGCTTGCACGCGGTGCAGCGCGTAAGGCAGTTGGGCAAAATCCACGCGCAGCTCGCGCAGCGAACGATGATTGATGAACTTGGCGGCGGCGAACACCAGCGCCTGCTTGCCTGCGGGCTTGCTCGCCGCGGCAATGGCCTCGGCCTGGGTGCGCGTGAAAGCGGCGGCGGGGCTGCGCAGCCAAGCTTCATCGGGGCGGTAGTGCAGATAGATGCGCCATACCGCTGTTTCGCCAATCAGCACCGGGGCATCAGAGGGCTGCGCACCCGGGGATGAAGCCGCAGGCAGGGTATGTCCGGTGGCGGTGAAGAACAGGTAACGCGCCAGCGCGGGGAAGCTGGGCAATGTACCGGGCGTCTCGGCCAGCAGGCGCTCCAAATCCATCGCCTCGCCCAGTTCCACATAGGTGAAACTGCCGCCCAGCCCCGGCATCTTCTGCTTCACCTGCCGCTGGCCCACTACCGTCAATACGCCGTCAATGATTTTCTTTTCAATCTTGTCGTAGTTGACGCGTTCAAGGTTCTCGATGCTCTGGATATGGTCGAGGATTTTGTTGCGTGCATTGTCTTTGGCAAAGCTCGTCCAGGTCAGCTTTTCCGGCGGATGCAACTCAGTCTCTTGCGTTCCGGTGTAGCCGTAGCCGTTGATGACCCGGCGCACGCGCTCGGCGGTGAGCGTGTCGGCGTAATCCTCGGTCTCGCACAGGATGAACTTGCGGTTGCCGCCGTCCTTGGCGTTTAGCGCCAGTACGGCGTGGGCCGTTGTTCCACTGCCGGCGAAGGAGTCGAGGATGAGGGAATTTTTGTCCGTGGCAATTTCGAGGATACGTTGAATTAAACGCGAAGGCTTTGGCGTAATGGTTCCTTCTTCTCGAGTCTCGAAGCCGACAATCTGCTTCACTTCTTTCTTTGATTCGTCGGTGTGCCCGACATCGGAGTAAAACCAGAGCGTTTGCGGTACGCGCCCTTGCTTCACTTCGGCAAGAAACTTCTTCACCTGCGGAACGCTGCTGCCGTCTTTTCCCCACCAAATTCTTTTGTCTTTATCCCACTCGCGAAATTTCGGTTCAGAAATGACCCAATAACGGCCCTCCGGCGGACCTGAGATAACGCGCCCACTGGGACAGGTAATCGGATACACCCCAGCACTGTATGGATTGCGCGCGGAAAGATCACCGCTCTTCCAGGGGCCACGTGGATCATTGTCTGGGTTCTTGTATGCTGCGTCCTGTTCGTCCGTGCGCGCAAGAAGGCCCGGTTTCCATCCATCGCGATGTTTGGCTTAAGCCACGATAAAGTCGTGGTCTTCGGAGAAATAACTCGCAGTGTTTTTCGGAGAGTAATTCTTCTGCCAGACAATTGTGGCGACGAAATTTTCCTCCCCGAAAACATCATCCATCACCGCCCGCAACCGATGCACTTCGTTGTCGTCAATGGAGACGAAGATCGCGCCATCCTCGGCGAGAAGCTCCTTCAAAAGCTGTAGCCTCGGCCACATCATGCAGAGCCATTTGTCGTGGCGCTGAAGGTCTTCTTTTTCAACCGGGTTGGCCGACTTTTTCAACCACTCGCGCATGAGTGGCGCATTCACGGCGTCGTTGTAGCACCAGCCCTCGCTGCCGGTGTTGTAGGGCGGGTCTATGTAAATGCAGTCCACCCGCCCGGCGTAGCGCGGCAGCAGGGCCTTGAGCGCTTCGAGGTTGTCGCCGTGGATGATGAGGTTGTCGTCAAGGTCGGGCTGCTTGCCCTTGGCCACGCAGCTTTTCTCCGGAACCACCAGCAATTCTCGATACGGCACCCCCAGATGGTGGGTGTAGATGAAACTCTTGCCTTTGAAGTCGAGGGATGGCATGGCGGTTAGCGTGAAATGAGCGGAGGAAAGTTTATGAGGCCGTATTGTGTGGCGGCGCGGTCCAATTGGTATGGCGAGCTACGCCTGTTCATCAGAGTATCTCAACCCATTGTTTTGTCTTCTGCCCCATGAGCCGCGCACCCCCTCCCGCGTGGCGAGTACGTTCGCGGCCTTGAAGTCCTGCACGCTCCATCCGGCCGCGGTGAGTAGACGGTCGATTTCCTGGCGGGCGAGTTGTTCGGGGGTCATGGGCGTTACTACGCCTTCGATCAGGGTAACTTTAACCGGGGTCTCTGTACTTATGGAAACGCCGCGAATGGGCGAGGTATGAGCCGCGGCACACCACCTCAGCGCCTAGCACTGTGTTCTCTGAGCCAGTTGGCGAAGTCCACTTCCTTGATTTCCCCCGCCGCGACAGCGAGCATGGTCAAAATGCAGTCCGCATCACCGGCTGTGAGTTGATAACCGTTGAGATGGAGAAATAACTCGATGCAGACGAACGCCGTCCGTTTGTTGCCGTCCACGAATGGGTGGTTGCGCGCGACACCTACTCCATGAGCAGCGGCAACTTCGGCAATGTCCGGTGCGCCGTGGACGGCGCGGTTTCTTGGCCGCGCTAGTGCCGATTCCGGCAAACCCGCATCCCGGATGCCTACGCTTCCTCCATGTTCGGCAAGTTGCTCTTCATGTACCGCTAAAACGACGGATGGATCAATCCAAATCCATTCGGTCATTTCGCCAGTTTACGCAACGCGGCCCGTCGTTCTTTCATGATTTCGCGGGCGGTCTTCATCTGGTCCTCGAAATCGGGATTATGTGGAGTAATCCGATAACCGTCCGGCGATTCGGTAATAAATACCTCGTCGCCCTTTTCCAGCTTGAGCCGGGCGAGCACTTCCTTCGGCAGGATAACGCCGACGGAATTTCCGATCTGGGTGAGTTTGAGCGTGAATATGGGCCAGCTCCGGCGCGTTATAACGAGCGTTATGTTAGGCGGAAGCAGCCTGACTTTCAAGCGATTGCGAGACAGAGCGCCGTGACCGAGGGCCGCCTGTTCGGTTCTCCTTCACACGCTTTAAAGCGGCCAATAGCCCGAACGCGGCATACATCAGCGCGATCATGATGGTGCTAGGTGACCATGAGCGGTAACCTTGCGCTCAGGCGACACTGCGCGCGGGTGCGCAGCCCTCGTGACTATAAACTTGGACGCATATCAAACGCTAGAGGTCAATAGATGGGCCCGTGGTTCATTGCAAAACAGAAGTTTGGGCCGAAGAGCCAAGAGGCTTGGGCGACGTATGTTCGTTGGTCTGGGCTCACGCAGTTGGACGAGGTTGTTTCCATCGACTCCACACTCAATCCGGTGGTATTGAAAGAGATGAAAAGCCACTACTGGCCTTACGTGCCGAACGAACACGCCATGTTTGGGCTATTCGCCGATCTTGGCTTTCTACTCAAGGAAATCGCGCAAATTCCTGAACGAAATCTGCTCTGCGTGTTTCTCAATCCGTCTGAACCGCCAACGCCGCCGCAAGCGCCGGTGAGGTTTGAATTTCTCGGCTATGACTTGGTGGAAGCCGGTGGAAGCATCAGTGCGTTAACGAATTGCGGGGGCTTCCCAGGCGCGTTCTCCAACACGGAGCTATCATGTAAAGGTTTGCTGAGTTCGCACGCACGAGCCCTAGACGTTCAAGCAAAGCTTAGAGCCTTATACCCCGAGGAGCATCATGCAGACTGCGACGTGTGGGCAATTGCTCGATCAGTTGAGAGTTGACCGGCACATCGAGCCCGGCCATCGAGTGCCGGTTTTTCCCTCTCAACCGCTCACGCTTAGCGTTGAGCCTTCTAAACGGTAGATAGATATGGCCGGATATTCAGGGAAGCCGCTGGTCAAGAAACTCGGCATTAAGGAAGGGACGAAACTTTTTCTGGTCAATCCTCCGGAAGGGTACCTGAAGCTCATTTCACCACTTCCCTTAGGCGCGCAGATCATGCCGAAATTGTCCAGAGATACCGGAATCGTCCACATTTTCTCCACGAAGGAGGCACACTTGGAACAGTCACTCCGCGCTTCACTTCCCATGATCAAGCAAGATGGAATGATTTGGGTATCCTGGCCCAAGAAGTCTTCAAAGGTGCCAAGCGAGATCACGGAAGACACCATACGCAGGCTTGCGCTACCACTGGGTTTGGTTGACGTCAAAGTGTGCGCCGTGGATGATGTGTGGTCCGGTTTGAAACTCGTTATCCGAAAAGAAAACCGAAGGTGAGCCAAACGTTCAGCTACTCCCGTAGGGCTTTTCTCATCGCCGCCGGCGCCTCGGGCGGCGCGCTGCTCGTGGGATGCAACCGGCTTCCGCCTGGCGAAAGGGTGGGCGCCGCGGGTGTACTTCGCCTAGTCCCTCCGCAG
>JBJXGQ010000048.1:0-4819 GCA_046160525.1 Burkholderiales bacterium | reverse complement strand
GCCATCAAGACTCCGGCGCAAACACCGAATCGGGCACCACGACTTCCCAGCGATCGCAGCGAGCAAGATCCCGGTATCCCGGTTCGGATTCGTCCCGCTCCCACACGACGATGGCCGCAACACTGGCCGCTATGCAGCGCATGCCTGCGGGTGGTGAATAGGCAGCGGCAAGCCTTCCAACTGTATCGCCTTTGCGATTGACGAGCACCCAGCGCTCCCGCTCTTGCTGTAATCCCAGGTCATCGCCCGCATTTAATGCCGCGATATGCCGGTGCACGGCGTGAGCGGGGGGATGCCGGCCCGCGAATCCAAGATCCACGTCTCGCAGTGTTAGCCGCGAGTAGTGGCGCCCTAGTTCGTGCGGAGGCGCCGGTAATTGCGTTGGTGGGCGATGCACAATGCCCGCACTCTCGGGTAGTGCATCGAGCACAACGTTTCGCCCATCGAACCGGGCCAGGGCTAACGTTTTCCTGGCGCGAGTCATGGCCACGTAGTAAAGGCGGCGCGGTGCATCGCGGTCTTCGTTTTGGCCGACTTTATTCCAGCCACCGTCCAACACCACTACGTGATCGAACTCCAACCCCTTCGCGCGATGGGCGGTGAGCAGCATCAGTCCAGTTTGCCGGCGGCGCACCTCTCGGCCCCATTCGGCAAGCCACTCGGTGAAGTGGCTTACGAGTGTTTCGGCGCCCGCGGTCTCGGTCTCGTACTGCGCCACCGCCTCGCGCAGTAGCGACCACCATGGACTGGCGGATTGCTGCTCGATCCAAAGCCCGATGGTTCCGGTATCCGTAAGCTTCGTCGTTGATGCGCGCAGCCATTGCGCCAGGGCTTGAGTTTCGCGCAAGCGCCAGAAATGCGGTGCTTCTTCACCGGCCATCTGCACCGGAATATGGTGCAGTTCGCAGTAGCTTCGCACGGGCTCCAGGTATTTCCACTCGCGCGCAATCACCGCGCAGCGAGCCCAATCAATTTCCGGTGCCTGTGCGATGAGGTGCCGCAGTTCAGTCATGACCGCCACCGCCTGTGTCATGAGGTCAATGCCGGCCGGCAAGACCTGCACCCGGCCTTTGCCAACTGGGTCGCGGTCTTGCCACTCGCCGCCCGCTGGGGCTTTCATGCGGGCACGGTCGATGGTGATCGGATGGCCGGCCTTCATGCGCTTACGGGCCGGGCCGACGACCAGATTGGCGGCGGCGATGATGTGCGCGGTGGAGCGGTAGTTTTGCGTGAGAAAAAAGGGCTTCGCCGCATAGTCCTGTTCGAAGCGGCGGATGAATTCGACGGAAGCGCCGTCGAAGGCATAAACATTCTGGTCGTCGTCGCCCACGGCGAACAAGCTGAGCTTGCGATCGTCTTCTTGCAGCGTGCGCCCGGCCAGCGCGCAGATGAGTTCATATTGGTCCGCGTTGATATCTTGGTACTCGTCCACCAGAATCCAGCGAAAACCCGCAAGCAACTGGTCGCGCTGTTCGTCCTGCTCTTCGGGAGCGCAATCCGCGCCCTTGAGCAGCGCCACGGCTTGCCTCAAGACTGTATCGAACGCATCGCCGTCCATCTTGTTCGCATGCCCGGCAAAGCTCACGCCGGCCAGCCGCATGGCGAGTGCGTGGCAAGTGAGCACGGTGACGCCGCGTGCGTCATCGCCCGCGAGCCCCGCGAGGCGGCGCCGGATCTCCACCGCGGCGTGACGGTTGTAGGCGAGCGCCAAAATGCCGCGCGGGTTCTCGCGCTTCACGCGTAACAGATAAGCAATCCGGTGCACCAGCACCCGCGTCTTTCCGGAGCCCGGGCCCGCCAGCACGAGAACGTTGGCCTGCTCGCGTTCGCCGGTGACGATGCGCTGTTGCGCGGGGTTGTTGAGCGATTCCACGATGGCCCGCCAGGACGCGGGCGTGGTCTGCCGCGCCAATTCTTTCTCGCGGTCCGGTAGCCAGCGATGCAAGAACTCCTCGCTCTCCAAACTGAAGTAGTCCATGGCCAGGCGCAGCGCATCGGCCATGCCCTGAAGGCCGCGCTGCACGTACTCCGCCATGACGTGAATTTGCACCACCTGCTGGTCGTAGTGCAGTTTCAACGGCGCGAAATCCCCCTTGGCGAAACCGCGCCTGTCCTGCTCAAGCCGTATCGTCATCGCCGGCCGGAAAACCGCCAAACCCTTATTGAGCCGTATCACCTCTTGTTCGTGCAGCCACAGCAGCGCCCGGTCCAGGAGCTTGCCCGGCTCCTTGATTTGCGCTTGCAAGATAAAGTCTCCCGCCAACGCCGCGTGCAAATCGCCCAAAGTGGTTTGCGCCAGAAGATCCGTGCCTCGCGCCGCGTTGGGAAGGCGGCCGAGCAAGTGTTCCAGCAGGCGCTGCGCGCCCGCACGCCTTAGACGCGCGGTCTTCTCCAAGGCAGACCACTCTCTTTGCAATGTCACTTGCACTTCCTCCGCATCCAGCCTGCGTAAACGCAGGCTGCCGACGCCGCCATCCTCGCCGCGCCCGTCGGCCGCGAGACCGCGCAGGATGCGCCAGAGCTTTTCGGGAAGCGCTTGCGCGTGCCCGGCGTCCTTCAAATATTGCGTTGCGTGACGCAACGAGAGGCGGCTCATCTGGCCTTTTTCGAGATCGGGGGCTAACTCCCGAAGTCGCGCGACCAGTGCCGACTCCAAGGTAGCGGCCTCCTGCAAACGCTTCTGCGAAGATCTCTCCACGCCCGCGTGAACAAAGGCGGTGAGGGCCGTGTCGTTGCTGGCAATACCCAGGCGCTCCAAGTCGTAAAGCGCCGTTCGCACCTTTTCCGCGTTCAGACCCGGCACACCCATCAACTCGTCAGTGGAAATGCCCTCATCCGCATCGGCCGCGATCAGCACATCCACGAGCGACAACAACTGGCGCCGGTACTCCTGCGCCATGGGCGCCTTGGCCAGCTTGCTCTGCGCCTCTTCCACGGACTGTACGCGCAGCGATGATGGAAACACCTGCACGCGGTTCTCCTCGCGCGACAGCAACACGGCTTCTTCCAGCCAGGAGATAGCCGTGCGCACGCGCGTATCGTCGGTAGCGGAATCGCGCTCGAAAGCGCCTTCCTCCTCCTCGGAGAGAATCTCGCCGGCGGTGGCCACGACTTCTCCGCCCATGCGTTTTTTTCGGTCCAGGTTTCGGAGCGCCCTCAAGACCGCCTGGATCTCCCGTTGCGTGAGCCGCGAGCGGGCCGACATGCTGAACTGCCGCTCGATATCCTCCGGGGTGTAGAGCAACACACAGCGCGCGGATTGCCGGTCGCGCCCAGCGCGCCCCGCCTCTTGCAGATAGTTCTCCAACGATCCCGGAATATCGGCATGGACCACCACCCGCACGTCGGGTTTGTCGATGCCCATGCCGAACGCGTTGGTCGCTACGATGACTCGCAGCTCGCCGCGCACGAAACGCTGCTGCACACTCTTCTTCGTTTCCGGTTGCAGCTTGGCGTGAAAGTGCTCCGCCGCCATCCCCTTTTCGCGCAGATATTCGGCGGCCTCCTCGGTCTGAGCGCGAGAAGCGCAGTAGACGATGGCACCGCCCGCGCAGTCCCCGGGCAAATCGGCGAGCAGCACTTGATGGATATGGGCGAACTTCTCCGCGCTCGTGGTGCGCACCACGACAAAATCCAGATTGGTGCGGTTGGCGCCGCCATCGAAAAGCGCTAGATAGATGCCTATCTTTTCGTGGAAGTGGTCCATGATGTCCGCCATCACGTCAGGCTTGGCGGTCGCGGTGAGGCACAGCACCGGTGGTACCGGAGCGTCCCCCGCCGTTTCCTTGATGAAGCGCGCGACATAGCGGTAATCGGGGCGAAAGTCGTGACCCCATTTGGAGATGCAATGCGCCTCGTCCAACACCCACGCGCCGATCTCGCGCTGCGAGAGCGCCTTGCGCACTGTGCGGTTGCGCAACTGCTCCGGCGATACGATCACGATGCCGAGATCTCCCAGCCGTAGCCGGTCAAGCACGTCGGCGCGCTCGGGCATGGAGAGCAATCCATTCACCGCCGCGCACGACGAGATGCCGCGCGCCTCAAGGGCCGAAACCTGGTCGGCCATCAGCGCCACAAGAGGCGAGATCACCACGGTGAGCGCCCCGGTCTTGTCGTAGCGCGAGAGCGCGGGAATTTGATAACACAGCGACTTACCGGTTCCGGTGGGCAAGATCCCCAGCACATGGCGGCCGTGCATGGCGGCTTCCACGATGGCCTGCTGCAGTGGGCGGCCATCTTCACCGGCGGGCTCGGCGCGAAATTCCGGAAAACCGAACCAGCGCACGAGTTCTTTTAGCGCGTCGTGCCGCTCTCGGCACCAGACACATGATTGATCGTCGCAGGCAGAATCTCGCAACCGCCGCACCAACAATCCGGCCTCTGGAAATTGATGACGCACCCAGGGCGGCATCACCGAATTTCCTCCGGACACCACCAGCCAGGCTAAGGCATAAGCCAGTGCCCAGCCGTGCTTTTCCGCATCAGCCGCGATCTCATGCCCGTGAGTCAGACAAACTTTACCCGACAAACGCTTCTCGATCGCTGCATAGGCTTGCGCCGCAGTGGGCCGCGATTGGCGGCGCACTGTCGTGAAGAAAGCATTGAGCCCGGATTCCGAGTCAGTGGCAGTGGTTAGCCAGTGCCACGCGAGCAGCAGATCCGGCGCCGCCTCCTGGCACGCGAGAAAAGCATGCTGCTGGTCGCGGAACAAGTCCAGCGTAAGTCTCGCATCCAGTTCCGGATCGTTGAGCCGCCCGCGCTTGAGTTGCCCGTCCTGATAGTGCTTCACGAGGTGGTGATAAGGATTGCGCGGAAAGGC
>JBJXGQ010000047.1:0-3915 GCA_046160525.1 Burkholderiales bacterium | reverse complement strand
TCCCTGGCCAATGAAACGCACGCCTATGTGTGCCGGGGAATGACGAGTTCTTGAGGGCGCCTCTAAAAATTCCCATAATGGGCCGATCTCGAACCTGCGGTGCTCAATGTACTCCTCGTACACCTGCGCTCCTCGGCTCGGCCTCGACCCATTCTGTGCATTTTTAGAAGCGCCCTCAAGCAGAGAGATCAACGCATGAAAAGACCCGCGCCGGACATCTTCAAGGACATTCTCGCCGCCGACCTTACGCCCGAGCGGCTGGAACACAACCTGGCGGCCTTCGGCGCGATCCTGGCGCACATCAAGAAGTTGCGCGAGCTGGATCTGACGGATGTTCATCCCGCCGTGATCTTCGAGCCCACTTCTGCCTACCGCAAAGGGCCCGGAGGGTGAAGGCGCCTTTGTGGGCGCAGCCCATCGAGAAACTGGCCCCGTTGATCCGAAGCGGCAATGTCTCGCCCGTGGCGGTGGCGGAAAGCTGCCTGGAGCGCATCGCCGCCCACGATGGCAAGCTCATGAGTTTCATCCACGTGGCGCAAGATGCATTGGAGCAGGCTCGCCAAGCCGAGGCCCGGATCAAAAGCGGAAACTATTTGGGACCGTTGCATGGCATTCCCATCGGCATCAAGGACAACTATTTCACCGCTGGAATGCCCACGACGGCGGGCACAACCGCGCCGGGCGTGAGTTTTCCTCAGCGCGATAGCGCGGCCGTGGCGCGTCTGCGTGCCGCAGGCGCGGTGCTCTTGGGTAAAACTCGCACGCATGAATTCGCCTGGGGCAATGTCACACCTCCGGTGCGCAATCCTTGGGATCTCACGCGCGTGCCTTCCGGATCGAGTGGCGGTTCCGGCGCGGCGGTGGCGGCGGGGTTTTGCACTGCGGCCATGGGCAGCGACACCGGTGGTTCCATTCGCATGCCAGCGGCCGCCTGCGGCGTGGTGGGACTCAAACCCACCTTCGGGCGCATCAGCCGCGAGGGCATCGTGCCACATAGCTGGTCGCTGGATCACGCGGGCCCGTTGGCGCGCACCGTGGGCGATTGCGCGCACCTGTTGCAAGTGCTGGCCGGTTACGATGCGGCGGACCCCGCCTGCCACGACCAGCCGGTGCCCAAGTACACGCGCGCGCTCAAGCGTCCCGTGAAAGGCTTGCGCGTGGGCGTGTGCCGCAATCATTTTTTCGAGCGCAACCAGAAGGACGTCGAGCAAGCGGTCGAGACGGCGATCCGCGATTTTTCGGCGCAAGGTGCTGCCATCGTTGACTTCCGCATTCCCAATCTGGAATATGGCCTGGGCGCCATCTTCGCCATAGAACTGGCTTCCTCCACGGCCTATCACGACGTGTCCTTGCGCAAGGGACTCACGCCGCACTTCCAGCCCGATGTGCGTACCCTGGTGGAAATCGGCCGCTTCGTCACCGGGGCCGACTACCTCAAGGCCGAGCAGTACCGCGCGGTGCTCATGGAGGATTTTCGCCGGGTGTTCGAGCAGGTGGATGTCATCCTCGGCCCCACGGTGCCCATCACCGCCTGGAAGTCAGGAGAGTGGACGGTGAAGTTGGGCGGCGAGGAAGAGAGCGTACTGGCCGCATCCTGGCGCTATACGTTTCCCTACAACCTCACAGGTTTGCCGGCGATTTCGGTGCCTTGCGGATTTGACCACGACGGATTGCCCATCGGCTTGCAACTCGCCGCGAAACCCTTCGACGAGATGACCTTGCTCGCCGCCGCCCACGCCTATGAGCGCACCCATGAGTGGAAGGATGCGATGCCGGTGCTCTAGGATTTATCCTAGAAAGAGTATTTGGCCACAGAGGACACCGAGGGCACAGAGGAAAACCAAAGACTTGACTCGCATATGCTTCTCGCCTATTTGGTGAAGCGGTATCGATAATCAACCCACTGTTTCTCTCTGTGATCTCTGAGTCCTCTGTGGTTGAATTGCGGTTTTTGGGTTCATGGAGAATCTTGCGGAGATGAAAATGGTTGCTGAGAGCAGCTTGCGAGTGGCGTGTTTGCAGATGGAACCCAGGGTAGGGGAGAAGGAGCGCAACGTCGCGCGAAGTCTCGAATTGATCGCGCGTGCCGCCGAAGCCGGCGCGAAGCTCGTGGTCTTGCCAGAGCTTTGCAACTCGGGGTACGTGTTTGAAACACGCGAGGAAGCCTTTGCCCTCGCTGAGCCCGTACCCGATGGTCCCACGACGAAAACCTGGAGCGCCGCCGCGGCCAAGCACGGCATGGTGATCATCGCCGGAATCGCCGAACGCGACGGCGGCAAGCTCTACAACTCCGCCGTGGTCACCGGTCCCCAGGGCCCCATGGGAACCTATCGCAAGAATCACCTTTGGGGCGCGGAGAATCTGTACTTCGAGCCGGGCAACCTGGGCATGCCCGTATTCGATACGCCGTTCGGCCGAATCGCCTGCGCCATCTGCTACGACATCTGGTTCCCCGAGACATTTCGCCTGGCCGCCCTGCAAGGCGCCGACCTTCTATGCGTGCCGACCAACTGGGTACCGATGCCGCAACAGCCAGCCAATCTGCCGGTGATGGCCAATGTGCTGGCCATGGGAGGTGCTCATTCCAATTCCATGTTCGTCGCCGCCGCGGACCGCGTGGGCACCGAGCGCGGCCAGCCTTTTTTAGGCAACAGCCTCATCGTGAGTCACAGCGGCTGGCCCCTGGCGGGCCCGGCGAGCTTCGATCGCGAAGAGATGATCGTGGCCGATATGAATCTTTCCGACGCACGCCGCAAGCGCAACTTGAACGAGTTCAACCAACTGCTGCGAGACCGGCGTACCGATGTGTACGACGAGATGCTGGGTTCGGGGATCAAACGGGGTTGGTATTAACCCACGGATAGCATTTCTTGGGTTAGAACGCGTTGGCCTACCCACCGGAGGGTCTCTAATCCAATGGATTACAATTACCCTAGATGATTACGCTGGCCGAGATGCCCGAGTACATTCGGCGGGCTGACAAACTGCTTTCCGGGCAAGAGCGCCGCGACGTGCTGGACTACTTGGCATCCCATCCGAAGGCTGGAGATCTGATCGAGGGGACCGGCGGGGTTCGCAAATTACGCTGGAAACGTGGCGCTCAGGGAAAGAGTGGTGGTGTGCGTGTGATCTATTATTTTCACAGCGAACGAATGCCGTTATACGTGCTAACGGTGTTCGCCAAAAACGAACGAGCAAACCTGAGTCAAGCTGAACGAAACGAAGTCGCAAAACTGGTGGATATCTTGGTATCGGCCTGGATGGAGAAATAATTCAATGGGACAAGCATTCGGCAGCATAGGTAGGGGGCTCAAGCAAGCGATCGGGCACGCCAAGGGGCGCCGAGTGAAGGCGCGAACCTACACGCCCAAACTCGTGGATGTGGCATCGGTGCGCGAGAGCCTGGGTATGACGCAAGAAGAGTTCGCCGCGCGCTTTGGTTTCTCCGTGGCCACGCTACGCCATTGGGAGCGCGGGGACCGCCGGCCGCAGGGCGCGGCGCTGGTGCTACTCAACGTGATCGATCGTAATCCCAAGGCTGTGATGCGCGCGCTGGCGTGAGCGAATGAGGTAGACGTAAGCCGCGTGACCGGAGTTGCGGTATCAGGAATCCGGCCCGCTACCACCCCCGCCTGGCCGTGAGGGCGGTGGAATAAGCAGCATACGGCTGACGGATTCTGGAAGCGCACCTGCCGCCGAACCTTTCTTCGGCATGCCCTTCACGAAAGGAAGCAGTTGCAGCCGCGCGATCTCGTAGACGCGGCGCAGTTCGGCGACTGGATGGGCGTGTTCGTCCACGCGCAAGTCGAGCAAGGCGTAGTCCTCGTGTTCGTAGACCTTGAGTGAAGCGGATTGGCGGCCGCGCTTGTCGCCTCCGGCTGCTTGTCCTGCTTCCATGGCAAGCAGAAGGCGCTC
>JBJXGQ010000046.1:0-8598 GCA_046160525.1 Burkholderiales bacterium | reverse complement strand
CCGAAGGCAGGAGCCTCCAGGGCAAATCCTTCAAGCCTTCTTTCAAGGCAGTGATGAGATGCTGAAGACGCACGCGCCGGTTTTCTTCCGCCTCGATCAATTGCAAGCTTGCGAGCACGCCCGCGGCCAGCATGGGGGGCGCGGCCGTGGTGAAGACGTAGGATCGCGCCGTTTGGAGCAGCCACTCCACGACGTCGGCGCTCGCCGCCACAAAGGCACCCGCCACACCAGCGGCCTTGCCAAGCGTCCCCATGTAGATCACGTTCTTCGAGCGCACGCCAAAATGGGAAAGGGTACCGCGCCCCTGCTTGCCCGTAACGCCAAAACCGTGGGCATCGTCGAGTAGCAGCCATGCATCGTAGCGCTCGCACAACTCAACTAACTTGGGCACCGGAGCAAAATCGCCGTCCATGCTGAACACGGCATCGCTCACCACGAGCTTTCTCGGTGCCGTGGAACTCGCCAAGGCAAACTCCAGATGTGTCATGTCACCGTGAGAGTAAATCTCCACCTGGGCTTTGCTCAGGCGCACGCCGTCTATCAAGGAGGCGTGGTTGAATTCATCGGAGAATACGGCGTCGCCCTTGCCCGCCAGGGCTTGAACCACGCCGGTGTTGGCCAGGAATCCCGTGGAAAAATGCAGCGCACGCTCGCAGCCCACGAACTGCGCCAGTGCCTGCTCGAGCTTTTCGTGGAGGAAACCGTGCCCGGAAATCATCGCAGAGGCTCCGGAACCTACTCCGTAGCGCGATGCCGCTTGGCAGACGACGCTCGCGATGCGGGGATCGTTCGCCAACCCAAGGTAGTCGTTGCTGCAAAAAGCGAGATAGCGCTTGCCATCCATCTCCACATACGCGCCCTGCGGACCGGAGAGCGTCCTGCGCTGGCGCAGTAGCCCTTTCTCCTTGAGCTGCGCCAGGGCGGCCGACAGATCAGGCATGGCTATATGGTTTTAATCCCCAGCTTGTCCAGCAACGCACGATCGCGCGGCGCGTCCGGGTTGCCCGTGGTCAAGAGTTTCTCTCCGTAAAAAATGGAGTTCGCGCCCGCGAGGAAACACAACGCTTGCACCGCCTCGGACATCTGCTGGCGGCCCGCGGATAAGCGCACAAAGGATTTCGGCATGGTGATGCGCGCCACGGCAATGGTGCGTACGAATTCCAGCGGATCCAGCGCATCGGTGCCGTGCAAAGGCGTGCCTTCCACTTGCACCAGATTGTTGATGGGCACCGATTCTGGCGCCGGGTCCATATTCGCCAATTGCGCGATCAAGCCCGCGCGCTGCATGCGGCTCTCGCCCATACCGACGATCCCGCCGCAACAGACATTGATGCCAGCCTCGCGCACACGCTCCAGGGTATCGAGCCGGTCCTGGTACTCGCGCGTGGTCACGATCTCGCCGTAGAACTCGGGCGCTGTGTCCAGGTTGTGGTTGTAGTAATCCAACCCCGCGTCCTTGAGTTTCTCCGCTTGGCCCTCCTTCAACATGCCGAGGGTGCAGCAAGCTTCCAGACCCAGGGCTTTAATTCCTTGCACCATCTGTAGCACCGGGATCAAATCGCGATCTTTCGGCCCGCGCCAGGCGGCACCCATGCAGAACCGGGACGCGCCATTGGCTTTCGCCAATTTTGCGGCCGCCACCACTTCATCCACGTCCAGAAGCTTCTGATTATCAACCCCCGTGTGGTACCTCGCCGCTTGCGGGCAATAACCGCAATCTTCCGGGCAACCGCCCGTCTTGATGGAAAGCAGCGTGGAGAGCTGAACCGCATTGGGATCGAAGTGCTGGCGGTGTACCGATTGCGCGCGGTGCATGAGGTCGGCGAAAGGAAGCTCGAACAGCGCGTTGATCTCCGCTACGGGCCAGCGCACGCTCGGTGTGTGCTGCCCAGCCGGGCGTATAGGGGAAGCCAGCGAACTCGATAGATCGTTCATTGATTCGTGGGGCATGCAAAGAGGTGCGGTATTGTGCCACGCTCCACCTATAATCAGCCCACCCTCACTCAAGGCGGCAATATGAATTCGCCCATGACCTTCGACCGCAGGAGTTTCCTAAAGTCCGGCCTAGCCCTTGGCACGGCAAACCTATTGCCCCAGGCAATGGCGCAAACCAAGGCGCGCATCAATCCTCCCGCCTTGTTCGAGAACATCCCCGGCGGGTACCACGTGCTGCCTTCTGGCGGAGTATTCAGCGGCGCGGCCATCGCGATGCCAGGGCACGAAATCGTCCACGCCTTGATGAAGCCGTGGATGCCCCTGAAGGACGCTTGGGGATTCATCGAGACTTATCTGAAGGGACTGGGCCGGCCAGTGCAAGCGCTGTGCGGCATGGAGTTGCGCATACCGCAGCAATTGACGCCCGATGCCTTCAGGACCTTCAACGGCCCCTACGTCGAACAGCTACAAAAGTGGGAGCTGCTGCTGGGTCGCTACAGCGCGGTGTGCCGCACCAACGTAGCCCCAGCGCGGGATATTCCGAAGGAGCCTTCCGTTCACGCTTTCTCCTATTGCGTACCCTCTAGCCACAACGCCACCACCTTCTGCGTGTCGGGCGCGGCGGACATCGATGCCAGGGGCAAACCCGTGGCCGAAGGCGATGTCTCTCCAGCCGGAATGAAGAAACGCCTTACCCATTGCGTGGAAGTCATAACGGGGCGTTTGGAAGAGATCCAACTCGACTGGAGCGAGGTCACCCATACCGACCTATGCGTGGTGCAGGACATTCCAGGTTTGTGGGACTCAGTGATCGCCCCTGGCTTGCAGCCCGCCACGCGGCATGGCGTGCGTGTGCATTTGGCGCGCCCTCCCATCGTGGGCTCCGAAGTCGAACTGGAATGCCGCGGTGTGCGGCAAGAGATCACGCTCGCGGGAGGTCAAACGCGATGATCAACGCTGCCGTGGCAGGCTTGGGATGGTGGGGCAAGGTGCTCGCGCGCGAACTCTCGCGCAGCGGGCGCTTCAAGGTTATTCGTTTGGTTGACTTGCGGCCCGATGCGGGCGCGCAAATCACCGAGCCGCCGGACGCCGCGTTCTCCACCAAATTCGAGGATGTTCTGAACGACACTCGCGTACAAGCAGTGTTTCTCGCAACTCCGCACACCGAGCACGATGCGCAGATCAACGCGGTGTCGCGCGCAGGGAAACACGTCTTCTCGGAAAAGCCCCTGAGCCTGACCCTCGCGGGAGCGAAAGCCTCGGTGGACGCTTGCAAGAAAGCGGGCGTGGTATTGGGCATCGGCCACGAGCGCCGCTTCGAACCTCCGATGATCGAGATGATGCGGCTGGCGAAATCCGGCGCTCTGGGGACCTTGCTGCAAGTGGAAACCAATTTCAGCCATGACAAGTTTCTCGCTCTGGCAAAGGACAACTGGCGGCTCTCCCCGGCTCAGGCTCCCGCGGGCGGCATGACCGCCACGGGCATCCATCTTCTCGACCTCGCCGTGGAAATATTGGGCCCGGCCACCGAAGTGCTCGCGCGCAGCGCCACGTTAGCCAGCAGCTTCCCCTCCGGCGATTCCGTATCCGCCCTCATCAGCCACGCATCCGGCGCCACCAGCACCATCAACGTGATGATGGTGACTCCCTTCACTTCCCACTTTCGCGTGTATGGAAGCCATGGCTGGGTGGAGGTGAAGGACAAGGCCCACCTCGAAGCCCCGGAAGGGTGGCTCTTCACTCATTGCCGAAGAGGCGAGCATCCGGTCGTGCGCGAATTTCCCGTGGCAACGCCGGTGAGGGAAAACCTTGTAGCGTTCGCCGATGCGATCGAGGGGCGTGCGCCCTACCCCATATCCTCCGAAGCAATGCTCAACACGATCGGCGCGCTGGAGGCGGTGTTTCGTTCGGCGGCGACGGGAGCCATTATCCGGGCAAGTATTCGTTAAGCTGCAAATAACTGGAATGCAGTATTGCAGCTATACTGCGAATCATGAAAACCATCCTTACCATCACTGATTTGAAGAAAGCACTCGCCGCGCGAGGAACAAAAGGGAATATGTCGTCCTCGAAGCCCGCCGCAATCTGGAATCCAAGGGCCCCGGCGCCATCGCGGTGTTTGATTCGCTGATTCCGCGATTGCACGTAGCCCCAGCCCGCGCACCCGATCCGGCCGTGAAGGGTACCGAGTGGTTACCCGAAAAAGATAAACCTGTGCTCTACGCCGCCATGTCATTACGCTGCGATGTGCTCGTCACGGGAGACCGTACACACTTCGGACCAGGTTACGGAAAATCCTTTGGCGGCGTGACCATCCATTCTCCCCGGTCGCTCGCCGAAGCGCTTATATAACCGAGCCCGCCAAGAAATTGCCGGGCACGCAGTCCAAGAGTATGATGAAAACGTTGCCATTTATGGGGATGACACACATGCTCAGTGAAGCGCACGTAGCGGCCTACAAGCGGGACGGATTCATCGTATTGGAAAACGTGTTGAGCCAGGATGAAGTCGCCCAGTTGAGGCAAGCCACGGAGGACTTAGTGGAAAAGGCGCGGGGCGTCACGGAACACAACAGTGTCTACGACCTCGAACCGGCGCATTCTGCGCGCGAACCGAGGGTACGCCGGATCAAAGCCCCGCACGTGCAACACCGCATTTACGACAGCGTGATGCGCCACCCCAAGATTCTTGCTGCCCTTCAGCAATTGGTGAGTCCCGCGATCCGCTTCGATACCTCGAAGCTCAACATGAAGGCCGCCGGCTACGGCGCGGCCGTGGAGTGGCATCAAGATTGGGCCTTCTATCCCCACACCAACGACGACCTCGCGGCGGTGGGCGTGATGATGGACGACATGGATCTGGAGAACGGCCCCTTGCTATGCCTCCCCGGAAGCCACCGGGGCCCCGTCTACGATCATCATGTGGATGGCTATTTTTGTGGCGCCATGGACCCCACGCGCGACGCTATCGATTTCACCAAGGCCGTGGCATGTACGGGAAAGGCGGGCAGCATTTCCATCCACCACGTGCGAACCGTTCACGGATCGGCGGTCAACACTTCTAACAAGCAACGCCGCCTCTTGCTGTTTCAATACCGCGCAGCCGATGCTTGGCCGCTCCTGGCGCAAGGGCAAATGGATTGGGAGAAGTGGTGTTCGCTACTGCTATGCGGCGGCAACGACCCTGTCGTACCGCGCTGCACCTCCGTGCCCGTACGCCTGCCCCTCCCCGCAGCCATGCACCAAGGCTCGATCTACGAAAACCAACGTACGCTCAAGAATACCTACTTCGGGAATGCAGGCGCCTCGAAACTAGCCGAAGCGGCCTGATCCCCAGGTTTCTTCCGTGTAGTCCGTGTGTTCCGTGGTAAGTGGTTTCTAAGCCAAATCGCCCGATTGAATCCGCTTCACCCCGGCCGCAGTCATATCGGCCCAAGCCTTGGCGAGCGACCCGCCTAGGTCGATGCCCCGGCAGGCGTCCTCGATCACGGATGCTTCGAACCCAAACTTGCGCGCATCCACCGCCGACCATGCCACACAGTAATCGGTAGCCAAGCCGCAAACAAACACGCGCTTGATACCCCGGCCCTTGAGATAGCCGCTTAGTCCAGTCTCCGTCTTGCGATCGGCCTCCAGGAACGCGGAGTAGCTATCGACGTCGTTGTGAAAGCCCTTCCGGATGATGAGCTGGGCATGGGGAATGTTGATGTCCTTGTGCAAAGAAGCGCCTTCGGTGCCTTGCACGCAGTGATCCGGCCACAATACTTGTTTGCCGTAGGGCAGGTCGATCAACTCGAAGGGTTTCTTGCCGGCGTGCGTCGAGGCAAAGGACACGTGGGTGGCGGTGTGCCAATCTTGCGTGAGCACGACGTTCTCGAAGCCCTTGGCGATTTTATTGATGAGCGGCACGATGACATCGCCTTCCTTCACCGCCAAACTGCCACCTGGAATAAAGCAATTCTGCACGTCGATCACCAGCAGCGCATCGGTGCCTTTAATTTTGTGGTGTGCCGCAAATGCCTGGCCCAACCCCATGGTTTGAGCCGCCGCCACGCTTGCCAAGGCGGCACTACTCATCAAAAACTTACGGCGCGTAACTTCGTTCATGTCGGTCCTCCTCCAGTGAATGTTCGTAGCCTTGCTCGCCACGCAATTAGTCTATCAGTTCAGACGACCACGGGCACTTCCACGGCAGGGGGCGTATTGCGGCTGCGCTCGCATCGAACCAAGCCGTCGATCACCACCATGCCCACACCAGGCAAGTCGCCCAAGGCCACGCTCTCCAACAAAGTCCTTCCCGCCGTATGCTGGGCGCGGTCCAGAAAAACAAAATCAGCAGCCCTTCCCACTTCGATCAACCCGCAATTGAGCTTTCGGATTCGCGCGGTATTGCCCGTGGCAAAACAAAACGCCAACTCCGGTGCGATGCCTCCGACGCCCGCAAGCAAAGCGATCATGCGCAGAATTCCAAGAGGCTGCACTCCCGATCCGGCTGGCCCGTCAGTTCCTAGGATCACGCGATGCAGGCATTTCAGGTCGCGCGCCGTTTGCGCGGCGGCTATGGCCACCTTCTCGTTACCGTTGTGAACGATCTCGATCGCGCGGGTGGAGCGCTCGCACAACTCGCACACATGCGCTTCTGGCAAGGAAGTGTGGCCGCCATTGATATGGCCGATCACATCGGCATCGGCCTCCAGCACCACGTCCTTGTCGATCAACCCCGATCCTGGAATGGATGGCCCGCCCGTATGGATGGTGCTTTGAATCCCGTACTTGCGCGCCCATGCCACCATTTGCCTGGCTTCGGCGCCGGCCTTGACCGACCCCAATCCAACCTCGCCCAGCAGCGAGACCCCCGCTTGCGCCAGTTCCTGAAAGTCGGATTCCACCATCCCTTTCTCGATGACAGGTGCGCCCGCCAGCACCTTCACACCACTTGGCCGGAAGTTGTCGAACGCGCGCTGCGCGGTGATCGCCAAGGCCTTCAGGCCGACGATATCCTTGGGCCGCCCCGGAAGATGCACTTCGCCGGCGGAAATCATGGTCGTGACCCCGCCATTCAATGTCGAGTCGATCCATCCGAGTTGGTTTTGCCGGGGTGTCCAATCGCCAAAGACGGGATGCACATGGCTGTCGATGAGTCCGGGGCATAGGGTGGTTCCCTTGGCGTCGATCACTGAATCGGCTTGGCTCGTGTCGCAGTCCTTGGCCTTGCCCACGGCGCGGATCACTCCATCGATGACCACCACCGTATCGGCATCGAGCAACGGCTGGCCGATATCGCCGGACAACACCATCCCGGCGTTCTTGATGACCAGTTTTCCCTTATGAGCTACCTTCGTGGCGGCGGCCAATTGTTTACTCCCCCGGCCAATACTGTCGAATGCGTGTCCCATCGAGTTATTTCTCCATCCGTACTGGTGCCCAGGACCGGAATCGAACCGGTACGGCCGGTAAGGGCCGAGGGATTTTAAGTCCCTTGTGTCTACCAATTTCACCACCCGGGCCTGCGATGCGAAGCGAACGAAGGTTCGAATGAAATGCGGCGACATTCTAGCCGAGGCAGTTCTCGCCCTGGCCACGCCGGATTCGAGAGGTTATCGCCGCGACAACTTGGAGAAGATCAGCCCCTCGATACTTCCCAACAGGAGCCAAAACGCTCCCATCGTAAGCAATGCCACGACAGCAAACTGTTCGGCCAAGGATTGCGGCACCGCGGAGATTCCTCGCACGGCTTGCGGCGCACCGATAACATGAGGAGCCACCAACAACACTACTCCAACCAGAATCCAGATTGCCTTGGAGTGAGTTCGCGCCCAATACAACGCACCCAGGCCCAGCGCCGTGGCGGTCACGGTGCCAAACCACCAAGTCTGCCGCGGCATGAGTTCCGCTTCCGGTACACCCGGCGGCTGCGGCGGTAACCCCAAGCCCGGCGCAAGCTGAAAGACAACATAACCCGCCGCGCCCAGCAACAAACCCTGGCGCCATCCGGAGCGCTTCAATTGCGCAAGCACCACCGCCAGTATCAATGCGTAGCCTATGGCCGCCAATACCGTCGATAGGCCGGTATAAAGCGTCCGCTCAAGACCTTCCCCTGGTTCCCAGGAATTACCATGATCGTGCGAGCCCTGCGCGCCGCTGGAAGATGCGTGTTCAACCGCGGCGGAATTCTCGAAAGCCTCCGCCTGCGCGATCAGCGGGCTCGTCGTGAACATTTGCACGAACGTCATCGGCACACCGGTAAGGAGTCCCGCCAAGAGGGCGGAGACCGCGATATGCCGAAAAGTTCGCGAACCTGTCAATGACATGGGAACGCCACGGTGTGGCGCACATCATGCGCGGCGTTGTGGGCGATACCGGGGGCGAATCCGACCATGCCTAGAATCGTGAGGCCTAACGCGAGTGCGGCGAGACTGGGCCACCAACGACTACCTTGGCCTATAGTCTGTTCGGTTGGCACTCCGGTTGGGTTGGTGCCTAGATTGGAATCCTCAGTCTGAGTCATTCGTTCATCTCCTTTATAAGCATTTGTGTGCGTACTCGAAAAACCCGCGGGAAAGACACACTATTCCACCGGCAACGCGCCTCGGTCAAGCCAGGCTCGCGGCCCGTAGCCCAACCTAGCGAGCGATCAACACCGTCGCCAAATATTCCAGCACGC
>JBJXGQ010000045.1:0-14239 GCA_046160525.1 Burkholderiales bacterium | reverse complement strand
GGCAGCGCAGGAGAAAAGCGGCATTAGGGTGCCCTTCTCTTTGGTTCCTTTCTCTTGGGCAAGCAAGAGAAAGGAACTAGCCGCCGGGCTACCCCCGGCCTTCAGTCTCCGACGCCGGCGCCCCTCTCAATCGCAAAGTTAGACCGCATTGTCAGCTCTTGCGACACCACTTGGTGCGAAGATCGCCATAAAGGGCCTCGTCCTTCACCTTATCCCACTCTCGTTTGAGCATAGCCTGCGTAGCGGACACCAGATTGCCCTGCAGCTTCGAATACTCTTCCGGAGTCATTGAGTTGGTCCAGCTCGGCAACCGCGCAAGCAGGCGCTCAATGTCTTGATCCTCTACGTCTTTTGGATTGAGCTGCAGGCGAATTTCGTTTTTCATCTGTTCGATCTGCCTTTGAAGCCCGGGTGTCGACTCTTGAGTTCGATGAAACATCCATTGGTCACACAGGGAGCACAAGGTCGAAACGTTCTCGCGAACCTTCGCAATCCACTTCACGCGCTCGGAGGTTACCGTGTTGACGAAAGCTGTTCGCTTCGCGGTACGAATATTGAAGTAGAGATTGACCAGGCCCAAGACCAGCGTAACGAGAACGCCAGCCTGTAGAAGCAGATCTTTCATTTCAACCATAGTGCCTTGCCGTCCTACAAAGCGATGAGCGATGATATACAGTTATCTATGGGCACCCCAATCGCGCATCGTCGCCAAAGGGCAGATCGGCGTACACAGTCATCCCAATGAAAGATAAGTAAGTACCTTTCGGGAGAATCCCCTTGACCCTCAAAAACCAAAGCACCACCCTGCATTGCCTTCTCCATTTCTGTCCACATTAACCTACCCATAAGCGTCTAACCCTTCACGTAGCGCCCAGGCGCGGGTTCGATGGGAGGGAAGGCCTTGCTTCCCAAGGCTATGGGTGCCGCCTTGGGCGTTTTCGAGGGGGCTTGCTTCGCGAGCCATTGGACCCAATGGGGCCACCAACTGCCGGAATGGGAATGGCTCGCCGCCAGCCATTCCTTGGCCTCTGGCAGTTCCATCCTGGCGGTGCGGTAGCTCCTGCGGCCCGAGTTTGGCGGGCTCACCACTCCCGCGATGTGGCCGCTGCTACCGAGCACGAATTCCACGTCCCCTCCCAGTAACTGGGCGCTGGCATAGGCTCCCCTCCAAGGAACGATGTGATCGAGTTCGGTCCCCAGCACGTAGCAGGGCATGCGAAGCCGGGACAAATCGCATGCATGCCCTGCGATGCTCAGTGCTTTCGGGATCTTGAGCTGGTTCTCGAGGTAACAGTGGCGCAGATACCAGGCGTACAGGCGGCCGGGGAGGTTGGCGCTATCGCTGTTCCAGTACAGCAGGTCGAAGGGTGCGGGCGTTTCGCCCAAAAGATAGTTTTGCACCGCGAACTTCCAGATGAGATCGCGCGAACGCAGGCTCGCGAAGGCGGACGCCAGTTGCGCACCGGGGACCATGCCGCCTTGGGCGTATTGGGATTCGCACTGGCTGGTGTAATGCTCATCGATGTAGAGGCCGATTTCCCCCGGGTCCGCAAAGTCCAGCAATGATGCGAGCAAGGTCAGGCTGGCGACCTTTTCGGGCGGCACGGCGGAGGCCAAGGCGCTTGCCAGCAGGGTTCCTCCCACGCAAAAACCCAGTGCGTGAAGTTCTTCGCTTCGGGTCAATGCCAGCACCGTTTCCATTGCCGCGCGGATACCCTTCCCGGCATAGTCATCCCAGCCCAAATTTCCGAGTTCCGCGGGAATGTTCCGCCAGGAGATCATGAACACCTGGAGGCCCTGGTCGAGCGCGTAGCGCACGAAGGAATTCTCCGGCACGAGATCCAGGATGTAGTACTTGTTGATGAAAGGCGGGACCATCAGCAGCGGCGTGCGCCCCACGCGGGGTGTGCGTGGCTGGTACTGGATCAATTGAATGAGATCGTTCTCGTAAATCACAACGCCCGGCGTCGTGGCGAGATTGCGCCCCACCTCGAAGGCCGATTCATCGCACATGCGTAGCCGCGCGCGCTCCCAATCACGCTGGAAGTTGGCCTGCCCCTGCTTGAGACTTTCGCCCTGGGTATCCAAGGCCTGCGCGATCACGTCCGGATTGGTAGCCGCGAAATTCGCCGGGCTGGCCGCTTCGGCCCATTGCCGCGCCACAAACCGAAACTGCTCCTTGTCCTTGGGTGGAAGATCCAAGATCTCCACCAGATCCATGATCCACTGGCTGGCGAGCAAATAATTTTGCGAGAGGTAGTCGAAGTAGGGAATGTCGCGCCAGAGCTTGGAGGCAAAGCGCGGGTCGCTTGGGCCGCGTGGCGGGGAAGGGGATTGCGGTTGCGAAAAACTCTGCCACAGCGTGGCACGTTGCGCTTCGAAGCGCGCGTGCAGTAGAGCGATTTCCTCGTGCTGGCGCAACGCGGCTTGTGCAAGCCGTGGCATGAGTTCGTTTAGCCGCCGTGGAATTTCCGCCAGATGCGGCAGAAGATTGAAAAGGTCCGGCACTGCCTCAAGCGTGCCCGGTAATCCAGCGTACCAAGGGCACGGTGATTACACCCAGGGCGATGAGCACGACTTGATGTACCGTGGCGCGCATTTCCAGGCGCCGGTGCAACCCCGGAATTAAATCGGCGACGGCGACGTAGAGCATGCTGGCGGCGACGAATCCGAGCAAGGGCCCGATCACGCCTTGCATGGAACCCAAGGTGAAGTAACCCAGGACGCCGCCTATCACCATGGCGAAGCTCGATACAAGGTTGAGCATGAGCGCCTTGGCGCGGCTCATTCCAGAGTGCAGCAACACCAGGAAGTCGCCCAGTTCCTGTGGAATTTCGTGCGCGACAATGGCAAGGGCCACGGCGATGCCCACATTCGTATCAGCCATGAAGGTGGCCGCCACCAGTACGCCATCGACGAAGTTGTGGATGGTGTCGCCGATGGTGATCATGGCGGCGCTGCGTGGCTGGGCGTGATCGTGATGCGCGTGGGAGCCGTGCTCGTGCTCCCATTCGGATTCGTGATGGTGGCGCCAAAGTACCAGCTTCTCCAGCATGAAGAAGAACAAGATACCGCCCAGCACCGTGCCGAATAAAGTCTGCACCGACACGGACATCTCGACCGCGTGCGGCAGAATCTCCAGAAACACCGCGCCAAGCAGCGCCCCCACGGCATAACTGATGAGTACCGGCACGCGCACGAGATCGGCGTAGCGCGCGATCAGCCCGGCGGCGGCAACGCTCAACACACCGCCTAGCGCGGTGCTACAAATAATCCAAGCCAGGGTGGACATGGGTAGTGGTTTAGTCTTGACGCCAGATGAGGGCGGCCATTCTGCCCGTAACCTTGTCGCGCCGGTGGGAGAAAAACAGTTCCGGGTTCGAGTAAGTGCAGTGCTCGCCGCCATGGATGCTGTGGATACCTAAATCCGCGAGACGCTGCCGTGCCAAACGAAACAAATCGCATAGCCATTTGCCTGGGGCAGCGCTTTCAAATGCCGTGGCGGCTTTAGCGTCGTGCTGGGTGAAGGTCTCGTAGACGTCGTTTCCCACCTCAAAAGCGCGCGGGCCAATGGCGGGGCCCAGATAAGCGTGGAGGGATGGGGGCGAAACCTCCATGGCGCGCACGGCGGACTCCAGAATACCCGCGCTCAAGCCCCGCCACCCGGCGTGCGCCGCCGCCACTGCACGCCCCTCGGGGTCACACAACAACACGGGGATGCAATCGGCGCTCATCACCGCGCACACCACGTTGGCCGCGCGCGTGACGCAGGCGTCGGCCTCGATGCCGGCGTGCCATTGCGCCGCATCGATGGCGCGTGTGCCGTGCACTTGCCGCAGCCAGCGCGCATCGCTGGGCAGATGGGAGCGCAGAAACGCCCGGTTCGCTTCCACCGTGGCAGGCTCGTCGTTTACGGCAGAGCCCAGATTCATGCCGGCGTAGGGCCCAACGCTGGCGCCGCCTTGGCGCGTGGTGATCATGGCGCGCACGTTCTTTGGCGCCGGCCACGTAGGCACAATCCACGTGGATGGCAAGCTCATGCGAGTGTGGAATCGCCGCGTTCGAGCGCGGCTAGCAATTGCTGAAAATCCTCCGGCGCGGGGCGCTGCCATTGCACTTCCTTGCCCGTTGCGGGATGGATCAATGCGAGCTGGTCGGCATGCAAGGCCTGGCGCTTGAACTGGCGCGCAGCCAGGGGGAGTTTCCCTTCGCGCCCGCGGTTGCCATAGGTGGGGTCGCCGATGAGCGGAAAACCCAAGTGCGCCAGATGCACCCGGATCTGGTGCGTGCGGCCAGTTTCCAGCTTGCATTCGAGCAAGCTCCATTGTGACGTTTGCTTCAGCACACGAAAGTGCGTGGTGGCAGCCTTGCCTTGCTCCATGGCCGCCATCTTTGTTCGTTGCGTGGGATGGCGCCCGATGGCGGCGATAACCCTGCCTTTTGCCGGTGTCTGGCCCACGGCGATGGCGTGGTAGAGCCGTGTCACGCTGCGCGCTTGAAGCTGGCTTATAAGGTGAGTGTGGCATTGTTCGGTCTTGGCGATGACCATCAAGCCGCTCGTATCCTTGTCCAGCCGGTGCACGATGCCCGCGCGCGGCAGGCTCGCCAGCGCCGGTGCGTGAAATAAAAGCGCGTTCATCAACGTGCCGCTCACGTTGCCATTGCCAGGGTGAACCACCAGCCCCGGTGGTTTATCGATCACGATGAGGGCGTCATCCTCGTGGACGATATTCAGCGCGATATCTTGTGGCTGGGCTTCCAGCCCAGGGCGCGCCACGGCATGCACGACGACCTTCTCGCCGCCCCATACCTTGCTTTTTGTCTCCAGTGCCACGCCATTGACTTGCACCAATCCCTCCTTGACCCACGCTTGCAGCAAGGAGCGCGAGTAATCCGGAAACAAGCGCGCGAGGGCTTGGTCCAGGCGCAGGCCGGCGTAGCCGAGCGGAATCAGGCCGTGCAGCGCAGTTGTGGGTGGCGTGATTGTTATGGCGGCACTCTTGTTATCATTGCGGCCATCGCCGTCATTGGCCTTTCCTCTTGAGGAACTTAGCATGACCCGTAGTTTAGCCGTATTGCTGTTGTGGCTGTTGTCCGCCTGCGCGAGCCAGCCTCACGACGAAACGAAGAATTGGACGCCCGACAAAATCTACAGCGAGGCGAAGGCTGAACTTACCGCCGGAAATTACAAGAAGGCCATCTTGCTCTACGAGAAGCTCCAGTCGCGCTATCCCTACGGGCGCTACGCCCAGCAAGCCGAACTCGAAATCGCTTACGCTCATTTCAAGGACAGTGAACCCGTGCAAGCCCTGGCGGCGGCTGACCGTTTCATCAAGCTCCACCCCGATCATCCCAACGTGGACTATGCCTTCTACTTGAAGGGCTTGATCAACTTCCATGAAGACCTCGGTCTGATCGGCGGTTTTTTTCAGAGCGATTTGAACGACCGCGACCCCAAGGGCGCGCGCGAGTCCTTCGATGCCTTCAAGGAGGTGGTGACGCGCTTTCCCCAAAGCCGTTACGCGGCCGATGCTTCCGCGCGCATGACCTATCTGGTGAACACCCTGGCCGGGGGCGAGGTACGCATCGCCGAGTATTACCTTCGCCGCCAAGCCTATGTGGCGGCCGTGAACCGCGCGCAATTCGTTGTCACCAACTATCCGCAAACGCCCGCGGTGGAGCGTGCGCTGCTCGTGATGGTGGCGGCCTACGATGCCATGGGTGTGCAAGACCTGCGCGCCGATGCGCAGCGCCTCCTCAGCTTGAACTACCCCAACAGCAAGCTCAAGGTCGCGGACCTCAAGAAGAGCCGCAAGTGGTGGGATCTTTGGTAGGGCGGTGGATGCTACGAAGAGATCGCAAGTTGTTCATGACGCATTCTTTCCCTCAGTTCCGCATCAGAGCAAGAAATGGATGAATTGGAGAAGAATCTGGAAACCGCTTGCGCGCGATCGTGCAAGTTCTTAACGATGCAGTGGATACTGTACGCACCATATGGCGCGAAGGGCGAACGTACAGCCCTCATGAAGATCCCCGGTTGAGAATTGGATAGTGGGTACCATGTGAGTCGGATAGAGTAGCCCGCGTAGGGCGAAATAAGCGCAGTGCATTGCGCCAAATCTGGCCGAACATCAATCGTCGTAGCGCAGCTCCCTCACCCTGGCCTTTGACGCAATGGCTGAATTTTCCAAGAAGAGATGATTATCCGCTTTGAGCGGGGAGCAGAGGGAGCTCGGGCGTAATGGCCCCGTCACGCCCATCGATGCCGAATACGACGAGGCCGACCACCTGAGTAGCCATGGCTTGGTAACGCGTTCGGCGGCGTAGGTGGCGATGCTCAAACCGAGCCGCATCTTGGCACGGGAGCGCAGATCAGGTAGGTTGGGCTGAACGCATGTGAAGCCCAACAGGGCCGGTCGCGGAAAACACAACCTCTCTCAACACGAAGGATCACGAAGGAGGGCGGCGTTGGGCTTCATTGCATTCAGCCCAACCTACTCGGTTGCTGCGCTTACAGGGCCATAATGTCTTTTTTGTACCTAGCCGGAAAGGAGACGTTAGGATGAGAGCGATGCGATGGTCTTGGATGTGTCTGGCGCTGGCCCTGGCCAGCCAACCCGCTGGCGCGGAGAAAAAATACAGCCCAGGTGCCTCTGACAGCGAGATCAAGATCGGCCAGACCATGCCGTACAGCGGGCCCGTGTCGGCCTACGGAGCCATTGGCCGGGCGCAGGCGGCTTACTTCGACAAGGTCAACGCGGAAGGGGGCATCAATGGCCGCAAGATCAAACTGATTAGCCTGGACGATGGCTACAGTCCCGCCAAGACCGTGGAACACACGCGGCGTATGGTGGAGCAAGACGAAGTGCTGCTCATGTTCAATTCCGTGGGTACGGCTACCAACAAATCCGTACGCAAATACCTCAACCAAAAACAGGTGCCGCAGCTCTTTGTAGCGGGCGGGGATTCGGGTTGGAGCGACTACAAGCAGTTTCCCTGGACCATCGGTTGGATGCCGAGTTACCGCTCCGAGGCGAAGCTTTATGCCCAGCACATTCTTAAACACCGGCCCAACGCCAAGATCGGTGTGCTCTATCTGAACGACGATTTTGGCAAGGATTACTTGGCCGGTTTCAAGGAAGGCCTCGGCGAAAGAGCGACCATCGTTCTCGCCGAACCCTATGAGATGTTCTACGCCACGGTGGATTCGCAAGTGGTCTCGCTCAAGGCCGCCGGCGTGGATACCTTGTTCACCGCCACCGCGGGCAAGCATGCCTCGCAAGCACTGCGCAAGATTTGGGACATCGGATGGAAGCCGGCGATCTACACCGCCGTGCCGGCTGTGTCTCCGCGCACAGTGTTGGAACCCGCGGGCGCCCATCACGCCGTGGGCATGATCACCGCTTATTATGCCAAGGACCCCAACAGCTCGCGTTATAAAGACGACCCCGTCATCAAGGAGTATCACGCCTGGGCCAAGCAGTATTACTCCGGCGATGCCAGGGACGGTATTGCGGCCTATGGTTACCAAATGGCGCAAGTGCTGGAGTACGTGTTGCGAAAATGCGGCGATGACCTCACTCGCGAGAACATCATGCGAGTGGCCACCAGCATGCAAGACGTGGAGTTTCCCATGCTGATCGCCGGGGTGAAGGCGAACACCTCCCCCACGGATTACCGGCCCCTCGAACAACTCGTCATGACCCGCTTCGACGGTAAGGAATGGGTTCCCTTTACCGATTTACTTTCGCCCTGAAATTCCCGGCCGATGAAAGTTTGGATCTCGGCACTGCGCTTACAGCATCGCGAATGCCCGCCAATGCACTGGGATCGAGTTGGTTCGTACGCGCCCCGGCGGCGCACAAGGCTCCGCGAAACCCCAGGTAGTCTGGCCGCAGACTGAGGAGCGGCGCGACGTCGGGTAAGCGGAGTTTCCCGGCGAGGCCGGCCAGCATGCCAAGGCCTTGCACACGGCGAACGAAAAGTGCTAACTCCAGTTCGGTTTTGAGCAGGCGCAAGGGCGCGCCATCCTTCTTCGCGGTATCCAGCATCACGCCCGTGAACCCCGATTGATACAAGACATCGATCAATTTCGGATCGTAGGGAAGGTCGGCGAATAAAACCGCCACCACGCGTGTGGCTGCGCACAAAGGCGAGAGCGCGCTGGCACAAGCCGCGTCGTTAGCGCTACCCCAGAATCCCACCTTGACGTAACTGACCCCGAGTTTGGCGGTGCGCTGGGCGCCTGCAACCACCTCCGCCGGTACCATGGCCGGAAAGTCGCCGACGGTTGCGCTGGTAACGCCCAAGGTGCCAACGGCCTCCACGATATCCCGTGCGATTTCGGTCTTGAGGGCACCCAGCGCACCTTGGGAGGGGTCCTTGAGATCGATAATATCCGCGCCGGCTTCGAGGGCCATCACGGCTTCTTGTACGCAAGTCACGCTGGCGAGCATCTTGGTCACTGTGTCTCCCTTGCTTGATGGTAAGTTTTCATGGCGGCCACCAACCAACCCCAGGCCTCGCGTTCGCGGGCGCCGGCCGTTTTTTCGATGGCGGTGGAAAGGTACTGCATCTCGGACTCGATCTTCTCGCGCGGCAGCATCCCCAGGCGGCTTACCAGAATGGCACCTTCGATCACCGCGGCTTGCGCGCGATTGAAACCGTGAAAGGGCGCGTGCTGGGCGCTGTGTACTTCGCGAAAATATAAACGGGGCCGGACGGCGTCTTCCTCGATGTGGTCCAGTTCCAACTCGCAATGGGCGAGCGTCTCGCCGAGACGGTTGCAGGCGACACGCTCCGCGGGGCGCGTGGGCCAATCGTAGCGCCCCGTCAGGCAGCCCGCGAATACGCGCACATCGTCGGTGTAGTTCACGACGGCACAGCGCGATTCCAAGAGGAAGTCCAAGGTGGTGGAAGGGCGAAACGGGGCGAGCACGATGAAATCGTTCTCATGCGTTATACCCAGGGGCACGATCTGGTCGCGGCCACGAGCACGGGTGGTGACGATGGTTTCGAAAATCACTCGCCGCCCTCCGCGGGGTTACGGTGCGCGGCGGGCGCACCGGAATCGCGCAATTTGGCGCAGCCCCAATCCAATTCGCGGTCTTGAACGTAGCGCTTACCGAGTTGCCAGGCGATTTGCGCGCGCGCGAGTTCAACTCCGAGATAGAAGGCGTGAGAGGCGTCGCTGTCCACGCCGAGCTTGGGATAAAGCGCGAAGGGATCGTTGGCCAGGCGCACGCCGTCGCGGTTGTAGATGTGCAATCCTTCTTCGCTCACCTGGATGCGAAAGCTGGGATCCTTGATGCTCGCGGCAGCCTCGGCGATCTCGCTGGCGGAGTAGGGGAAGGGCGAGGTGTCGCGCAGGGCCAGCAACGCGCCGCCAAAACGGCGCGGTAAGCTATCCGCCTCGCGCGCGGCATACATCATCCGCCGGGCAGCGCCGGCTTCTTTCACGACACCGGACGCGTGCTTGCTCACCTGGGTGGTGAGCATATGAGTGATGTGCAATTCCGACATGATGCCTATGAGTAACGCTTGCATACCGAGGGTATCGGCATCCGTCAGCTCCGTCAGGTTGCCCGTGCCCATCATGATTTGCGCGTCAGGCCGCGCATTGCGAAGCTCCCGGTAACGCAATAGGGACTCCGTGAATCCAAAATGGATGGGATCCAGAATGGCGTCGGCGATGAAGTCGCGTCCGTCCTTGGCCAGGGTATCCATCGCTTCAAGGAGCGATACCATATCGCCTTGTTCGGAGGGAATGAGCACGGGCGTGGCGGATACCTCATGGGCGATCCACAAAGTTTCTCGCTTGAGGCTCAACAAATAGTCGCAGCTCGCACGTCCTCCGCGCAACAATTCATTTGTGTCCATGGAATCCACGCTGGACTTCAACCCCTCTTGGCGCAGCGCGGCCACGGCCTCCTCCAGATGAGGGAAGGGTGTTTGCGGCAAGCATCCAAGGTCGATGACATTGGCGCCGTGCGCCGCGTAGGCGCGCGCCCGGCCTAGGATCGCTTCCACGGACAAGTGAGGAGCATCCACGATCTCGGCGAAGATTTGAATGTCGTAGCGCGACAGATCCACCGCGCGCGCTGCTTCGCCGAAATATTGCGGGAGGTCTTTTAGTTCATCGGGCCCGCGTTCGAAGGGGACTCCAAATTTCTCGCGCAATGGGACGAGATCCCCCCGGCAGCGGCCCGGTAACAGCACACGAGTGGCGCCATTCAATTCCGCCAGTCTGCGTTGCACCATCTCGCTGGTCATGAGTCCGGCTACTTGCAGACCGAGGTCGCGCACTTCGTAGGTGAAAGGCGCGGGATCAAGGGACGCCAATACCTTTCTTAAGCTGTTCTCCGCGAGGCGCCCGGTGAGAAAAAGGATGTGCTCGGGCATTGGCTAAGCCTAGGCGAGATGGGCGGCGATCTGCTCGCGCAACGCTTCGATGGATAACACGACCGAGGTATCGCGATAGGTCTTCAACTTGTCAACGTTCTCCAAATCGATGGGGCGCGGGTATACCCAAACCTGCTTGCCCGGGGCGTCGGTGATGAGCGCGGGCGCGGTGTCGCAGGCATAGACGATGGAGGGAATGCGGCACTTGCCTGCTTGCGCGTAGAAGTTCGTCACCAAGGTATCGGATATGCCGGCGACGCACTTCGCCACCGTATTGGAGGTGGCGGGCGCCAGGACCACGATGCGGTAGTTACCCTCGTAGAGGAACATGACCGGTACGGCGCTCGCGGTATTGTCTCGGTGCACCTTGCAGCCTGGCTTGAAGTTGGCAAGATCATAGCCATACATGCGCACCACTTCGCGCGCGGCTTCCGTGAGAAATAAATCCACATGGTCCAACTCGCGCACGATCTCAAGACATTCCTTCAGGAAGTGCCCGGAGCCCGATAGGGCCCAGGCGATGCGCGCTTCCTTGTTAGCGGACATGTTGACAGCCCGCCCCGGCGCCGCGGGGAACAGACGTTACAATCGAGACGGTTCGTGGAGGGAGGTGCGTCATGGAGAAAGTCTACAGCGAAGAGGAAGTCAAAAGCAGGCTCGCGGAGCAATTGCCGCATTGGTACCTGGAAGACGGCTGGATTCGCCGTAAATACAAGACGGCCGGATGGAAGGGAACCCTCATGGTGGTCAACACCGTGGGCCACTTGGCGGAAGCTGCTTGGCATCATCCTGACCTTACGGTTTCCTACGCCTTCGTGATCGTCAAGCTGGCCACCCATTCCGCCAAGGGCATCACGGACAAGGATTTCGCGCTGGCGAGCAAAATCGAGGAGGTGATCCAGTGGCAGCCCGCCAAGAGTGGCGGCCCCTTGGAGGGCACGCCCAATGATGACCAGCGCTTTAAGTACGTCAAGTATGACTGATGCTTGTGTAGCTCCCCACGTTGCCCCCACCCTAGCCCTCCCCCGCTTGCGGGGGAGGGGACGAGACTTATGGATGTAATTTTCATCCGGGATTTGCGCCTGGAAACCACCATCGGTGCCTACGAGTTCGAGCGGCGTAAACCGCAGACCTTGCACATGGAAATCGAAATCGGGCGCACCAGAATCGCCGCCTGCGATACCGATAAATTGGCCGATACCGTGGACTACGCCGAAGTGGTGAAGAGCGTCCAGGAAGTGCTGGCGAACCACGATTTCCATTTGCTCGAACCCTTGGCCGAGCGCATTGCCGGAGTGCTGATCGAGAGGTTCAACGCCCTGCACGTCAAGCTGGAAGTCTCGAAGGCCGGCGTGGTACCGAGCGCACGCTATGTAGGTGTGCGTATCGAGCGCTCGCGGTCCTGATGAAACTTTCCTTTCGCTACGCCGAGTTGTCCAACGGCATGCGCTTGCATTATGCGCAGGCAGGGCAGGGGAGGCCTATTCTCTTCGTGCATGGGTTCCCCGAGTTCTGGTACGCGTGGAAAGAACAACTCACGGAATTTGGCCAGGATCACTGTGCGGTTGCGCTGGACATGCGCGGTTATAACTTGTCTTCCAAACCAACGGACGTGCGGCAGTACCGCGCCAAGTATCTGGTGGAAGATATCAAGCTCTTGGCCGAGCACCTTGGATGGGGCCCGTTTACGTTAGTGGCTCACGATTGGGGTGGCGCCGTGGCTTGGAACTTTGCCGCCACTTATCCCGAACGGCTCGGCAAGCTGATAGTGATCAACGCACCGCACCCGGTTACCTTTGCGCGCGAACTGCGAGATAACCCCGCGCAGCAGCAAGCCAGCCGTTATATGAATTTGTTTCGTGAACAGCGGGCTGACGCGCTGCTCGCGGAGGAGAGCTACCGGCGTCTCACCGCCATGACCTTGGATGCGTGGGCCAAGAATGGCGGAGCGGCGGCCCAGGCGGACCGTGACGCCTATCTTGCCTCTTGGGCGCAGCCAGGGGCGGTGACAGGCGCGCTGAATTACTACCGCGCCTCCCCGCTACATCCTCCCACGGCGGAGAATCCCCAAACCGTGGAGATGGATCCGAAGCTCTTTTACGTAAAGGTTCCCACGTTAGTGATATGGGGCGAGAAGGACGAAGCCCTTCTCACGGGTAACTTGGAAGGGTTGGAAAATCATGTGCGCACTCTCAAGATCGAGAGAATTTTCAACGGCTCTCATTGGGTAGTACACGAGCACCCGGCTCGGGTAAATGCGCTCATCCGCGAGCATATTGGCGCGTAGGACGCTGCCTGTGAGAGCCTTGTGGATATGCTGCGGCCTTATTCTGGCGAGTCCAGCTTGGGCTGTGCTCGACTGCTCCAGGGCGAAGACCAACGTGGAGAAATTGCTGTGCTCCAGCCAGCGTGCCGCGGCCGCCGACCAAGACATGGCGCTTGCCTTCCGCACGGCCTTCGCACGTACCGGGGATCGCTCAGCGCTCTTGAGCGATCAGAAACGCTGGCAGGAAAGCGTGCGAGATCAATGCCTGGATGTGCCTTGCCTGCTTCAGGTCTACCGCGAGCGCACGAGCGAGCTGGAGGATATTCAGAGGTGACTATCTAGGCGCTTGGTGAGATCGGCGCCTGGCAACACTTGTTCAAGTAGCGCACGCAATTGTTCCGCCGTCGCGGAGGCGAGCGCCGTACCGGGATGGCGCACACGATTGGATTTGACCCACCCGCGCATACGCAAAATTTCCTTCCTCACCGCCACGCCGGGTTGTTGTTCGAATACGATGAGCGGTAGGAATCGCGTATAGAGCGCTTTGACACGCTTCCAATCGCCAGCCGTCGCCGCCGTCACCATCGCCGTCAACACTTCCGGAAAAGCGAAGCCCGTGTTGAAGCCATCGGAACCTGCCTCCAGATCGAATTGCGCGTAGAGCGCGCCTAAGCCGGTGAGGATGGGGATATGCCTCGCCTTCATCCCCTGTTTCAAGGCCCGGATCTTGGGGGGCGTTGGCACCGCTTCTTCCTTGAGCGCGGCGATGCCAGGCACTTCGTTCACGATCCGCAGAATCAGCGGCGCGCTCATATGTACCTGAGTGGAAGCCGGATGGTCTTGCAAGACCACGGGAATGCCTATTCCCTGGGCGATGGCGCGGTAGTACTCGAACACGCGCTCGTCGTTGGGAGTGGGTTCATTGTGCGGCGTGACCATCACGGCGTCTGCGCCCAGCCTTTGTGCCATCGTGCTGAGCGCCAAGGCAGCTTGTGTACCGCTGTGACTAGTTCCCACGATCACCGCGCAGCGGCCGCGCGCCGCCTTGACGCAAACGCGAATCACCTCTTCGCGCTCGTTATCCATTAACCGGTTGGATTCTCCCAGCACACCCAATACGGTAACCCCTTCCACCCCGAGCCCGGCGATGAAATCCACCATGCGTTCCATCGAAGCGAGATCGAGGCGCTCGTCCTCATCGAAGGGGGTGGCGAGAATGGGATATACGCCGCTGAAGGATGGAGTCATGGCTCACCGATTTGGCAATTGGGGGCTTGGATTGTAAGGTGCTGGTGTGGAAGTTGCGCTTATCCCTCTATCATGAATTTGACAGACGAGGTGGAGGTTATATGAAAGCAATCCTAGCGACGGTTACCGTCTTACTGCTAAGCGCCTGTGCTTCTCAGCCCGCAAGCGCGCCCCAGGCGAAACAAAAGGGTGCCGCAGGTATTTCCACCGAGGCTTGGCTGGACATGATGAAACCCGCCACCGCATCCATCCTGTGCGGACCCAAGGTCCAATTGGGACGCTGCTTCAGCATGGCCGAGGCGCAGTGTGAACAATCCGCACTGG
>JBJXGQ010000044.1:0-22435 GCA_046160525.1 Burkholderiales bacterium | reverse complement strand
GCCGCGGGCGTGCTCGCAAGCTTGCAATTGATCGAGGCGGAAGAAAACCGGCGCGTGCGTCTTCAGCATCTCATCACTGCCTTGAAAGAAGGCTTGAAGGATTTGCCCTGGAGGCTCCTGCCTTCGGAAACGCCGATCCAGCCTTTGATCATAGGCGACAACAACGCCGCGGTGTCCCTCATGAATGCGCTGATGGAGCAGGGCATCTGGGTGCCGGCGATTCGGCCTCCGACGGTGCCCCACGGCACGGCACGGCTGCGCATCTCATTATCGGCGGGGCACTCCGTGGAGGATGTGGAGCGCCTCGGTGGCGCCTTGCGCGGCTTGGCTCCTGAGCCGGCGGGCTAACCGTGCGCGATTCAACGCGAAACGCGGCTTGGGTGGAGCGCAGCCTGCGCGCCGTGTGGCACCCGTGTACGCAAATGAAACTGCACGAGCAGTTTCCCCTCGTACCCATCGCGCGCGGCGAAGGCGTGTGGTTGTACGACTTCGAGGGAAATCGCTACTTCGACACCATCAGCTCTTGGTGGATCAACTTGTTCGGGCACGCCAATCCGCGCATCAACGCAGCGGTGAAAGACCAACTGGACAGGCTCGAACACGTGATGCTGAGCGGCTTCACCCACGAGCCCGTGGTGGAACTCTCCGAACAATTGGGTGCGCTCACGGGAAATCGTTTGGGGCATTGCTTCTACGCCTCCGATGGTGCGGCTGCCATCGAGATCGCCTTGAAGATGAGTTTTCACTACTGGCGCGAGAGCGGGCGCACGGCCAAGACCAAGTTCGTGAGTTTGAGCAACAGCTACCACGGCGAAACCCTGGGCGCATTGTCGGTGGGAGACGTGGCCCTCTTCAAGGACACCTACGCGCCTTTGCTCAGGCAGTGCCTCACGGTGCCCAATCCCGATGCACGCAATGCGGGGCCAGGAGAATCCGCGTCCGCTTATGCTCTGCGTTGTGCTCAAGCGCTCGATGCGGTGTTAGGGAAGCATCACCAGGAAATTGCCGCTCTCATTCTGGAACCCTTGATCCAGTGCGCGGGTGGCATGGCCATGTACGATCCTGTCTATTTGCGGGAAGCGCGCCGGCTGTGCGAGCGCTATGAGGTACATCTGATCGCCGATGAAATCGCCGTGGGCTTTGGGCGCACGGGTACTTTCTTCGCCTGCGAGCAAGCCAGCGTATGGCCGGATTTTTTGTGCTTGTCGAAGGGATTGACGGGTGGCTATCTGCCCTTGTCCGTGGTGCTCACCACGGAGCAGGTCTATCAAGCGTTCTACCTCGACGAATTCGCCAGGGGATTTTTGCATTCGCATTCCTATACTGGCAATGCGCTCGCTTGCCGCGCGGCCCTGGCGACGCTGGATATTTTTCGTGAAGATAACGTGATCGAATCGAATCTCGCCAAAGGTGCGCTCATCGATCGCGCCTTCGCGGATGTTGCGCGGCATCCGCTTGCGAAGCACTGGCGGCGGCGCGGCATGGTGTGGGCCTTCGATGTGGACACGAACGATCCCAACTTCGCCCGCAAGTTCGCGGCGCGCGCGTGCCAAGAGGAACTGCTGCTGCGGCCTTTGGGCAACACCGTTTATTTCATGCCGCCCTACATCACCAACGAGAGCGAGATCGAATGGCTTGGTAAGAGCACCTTGTCCTTATTGGAAGATTTGCCGTGAGCCGGGGTTACTTCATCGCGGGAACGGATACTGGAGTTGGCAAAACCTTGGTGAGCTCGGCGTTGATCCGCGCCTTCGCCGCGCAAGGCCACCGTGTTGTTGGCATGAAACCCGTGGCAGCGGGTTCCGTCATGCGCAACGGCAAGCCCATTTGGGAGGACACTGAAGCCCTCATGGCGGCCAGCAATATCACGGCTTCCGTCGCTGCAGTGATGCCCTACGGGTTACGCGATGCCTTGGCGCCGCACATCGCCGCCGAGCGCGAGCATGTCTCCATTGAGATGACGGTCATCGCAAACGCCTACCAAAAATTGGCCGCCATGGCCGACGTGGTCATCGTCGAAGGAGCCGGCGGGCTTCTCGTCCCGCTCGGTGACACGCTAGATGCCGCCGAAATTCCGCGCGCGCTCGGTCTTCCGGTGATTCTGGTTGTAGGGATGCGGTTAGGGTGTCTGAACCACGCATTACTCACTCAACTCGCCATCGCTCAACGGGGTTTGAAACTCGCGGGCTGGGTGGGAAGCGTCATCGACCCTGGGATGAGCGCTGTCGAGGAGAATTTCTCGACGCTGAAAAGCCGAATCGCCGCCCCAAACTTGGGCTTTGTCCCATTCTTGGATAGCCCAGACGTATCGCGGGTGTCCTCGCTATTGAAGGTTGGTACCCTGGACGAAGGAGAACGAGCACTATGAAACCGGAACGGTACTATGCACCGGGCCCTTGGCTGCATCGGAAGAGCCCGCATTCCGCGACTATGGAGGGAAGATAAGTGTTCGATGCCGTACTAAAAAGCCTATGGTCCGGATTACCGGCGCTGATGGGGCAGTACCTCACCGCCGCCGGAATTTATGTCGCGGGGCTGCTGGTGTATATGTGGCTCACGCCCTATCACGAACTTAAGTTGGTGCGCCAGGGAAATACCGCCGCCGCTGTTACCCTGTCCGGGGCGGTCATTGGGCTCGCATTGCCCTTGGGCTCGACCTTGGCGCATTCGGTGAGTGTCGCGGATATTCTGATCTGGGGTGCCGTGTCCGCCGCACTGCAGGCGCTGACCTTCGGGGCGGTGAGCGTGGTGCTGCGAGGCATGGCGCAGAGGATAGAGAGCGGCAATATGGCCACCGCATTGCTCGTGGCCTCGGCGCAGCTGGCCGTAGGCATCCTGAATGCCGGAGCGATGTCTGGCTGAGGATCGTTTCCGTGCGGTCCTTTGCTCGTCTGCTGTTGTTTTTGATCTCGTTCGCCGCCGGGATCATGTTGTATGGCACGGACCAAACCGATGGCCCGCGCCGTCCGCGCGTGGAGTTACCCGTGCAAGGAGATGGGAAACCATACCGCTCCGAGCGCACGGTGCCCCTATTGCCACCTCCATCACGGGGTGACCCCGTCATCGATGTCGAAGGTGGAAGGCACGGAGGCTCATCGGTGGGATCGGCATTTGCCATGCACGAATCCGGTATCTGGCTAACCGCGCGCCATGTGGTGGACGGATGCAAAATCGTCGCGGTACGCGGCCGCTTCGGTTGGGCGAGAGTGCAAGTCGTGTGGCTCCATCCCCGCGCCGATCTAGCCATATTTCGCACCCGTGGCGCGCCCACTCATTTCGAACTATCCGGTGCGCCCGTGCGGCAAGGAATGGAGGGTTACGCCATGGGCTATCCGCAAGGGCGCCCCGGATCGGTGCGCGGTCTTCTCATCGGCAGGACTCAAATGCGCTCGCCCGAGTTGTATGCGGGCACGGCGGCAACACTGGCGTGGGCGGAGGCTGCGCGCGCGCCCGCCATAGGCGGATCGCTGGGCGGCATCAGCGGGGGACCGGTGCTCGACGAAGCCGGTAACGTTCTGGGCGTGATCGTCGCGGAGCTTCCTCGCCGCGGGCGCTTCGAGACCTTGGCCCCGGAAGTCTTGCAAGAGGTGGCGATGAACACTCAATTACTTCCCCGCGGCCGAGCAGCGCCTGACTCCTTGGCACTGGACGCCAACAACTTCGGCCGCGTGGGAGACCAACTGCGGGCCCAATTCACTGTCGCACAAATGGGATGCTCCGGGGAGTAGCCCGGCTTAGCGCCGTGAGAGTTGATCGGGTGCATACTAACGTTTCGCTGAGCGCGGCGGGCGGGTGGCTCGAGTACGCTCAGGCGGACACCGGCAACTAGCGCTTTTCACAACAGGAGGAGATCACCATGAAGATTCGCCGACGAGATTTTCTGCAGGCAAGCACCGCATTAGTGGCCGCCAGCGCGGGGGGTATCCCCTGGGCGAGGGCTGCGAGTTCGCTTAAGTCCTCCGCCGATGGCGTGCTCAGTGCTGCCGCCAGCGCGGGCGATGTTCCCGGCGTGATCGCCATGGCCACCAATCGCGAAGGCGCCATCTACGAGGGCGCCTTTGGGCAACGGTTATTGGGCGGGGATGCCATGACCACGGACACGGTAGTGTGGATCGCCTCCATGACCAAAGCCATTACCGGAGCGGCGGCCATGCAAATGGTGGAGCAAGGTAAGCTGACCCTGGACGGCGCTGGGAGCCAGTGGGTTCCGGAGCTGGGAAGGGCCCGCGTGCTCACTGGTTGGGACGCCAACGGACAACCCATCACGCGCGCGCCCAAGCGTCCCATCACATTGCGCCACTGCCTTACCCACACCGCCGGTTGGGCTTACGAATTGTGGAGCGAAGATGTGGCCCGCTACCAAAAGGCTAAAGGCATTCCAGGCATCATCAGTTGCACCAACAATGCGTTGAAGACACCCCTGCTCTTCGATCCGGGCGAAAAATGGGAGTACGGCATCGGCATCGATTGGGCCGGCAAGATGGTGGAAGCAGCGAGCGGGCGCAGGTTGGGCGACTACATGGAAGAGAACATCTTCACACCATTGGGCATGACGGATACGGCCTTCAAGATCCGCCCCGACATGCGCGCGCGCCTGGCGAAAGTCCACATCCGCAACGCGGAAGGCGTATTGGGGCCCATGGATTTCGAGATTCCGCAGGAACCGGAGTTCGAGATGGGCGGGGGCGGGCTGTATTCCACCGCGGGGAATTACCTGAAGTTCGTGCAGATGATTCTGAACCGAGGCACCGGCAACGGCCAACGGGTTCTGCGCCCCGAGACCGTGGACCTCATGTCGCGCAACGCCATGGGCAACAACAAGGTCACGATGCTCAAGACCGCCATTCCCTCGCTCACCAATGACGCGGAATTCTTCCCCGGCATGGACAAGAGCTGGGGCCTGTCCTTCATGATCAACAACGACCGCGCGCCCACGGGCCGCACACCGGGAAGCCTCGCGTGGGCAGGCTTGGCCAACACCTACTTCTGGATCGATCACAACAAGGGCGTGGCCGGCGTCTACCTCACACAAGTTTTGCCCTTCGCCGATCATAAAGCGCTACCGCTGTTCTACGCTTTCGAATCCGAGGTGTATCAGTCGATCGCATAATGACCCCTTGACTCTTCTCCTCCTCGTAAACGGGGAGGAGGTTGCTCACGAGTCGCAAGGCCATTTTTTTCGAGCAGTTTTTTCTCCTTGTCTCTGTACCTCTCTTTGGTGAGAACTTAAGATGACCACCTCCCGCGCCCAAGCCGTCCCCACCGTCTTCATCGACAACCCTCGCGTCAAGGTCACCGAATGGCGCTTCGCACCGCAAGCCGAAACCGGTTGGCACATCCACCATATGGACTACGTAGTGGTGCCGCAAACCAACGGCAAGCTCCTCCTCGAAGAAAAAGAAGGTAACCGCTTCGCCGAACTCAAGATAGGCATTCCCTATACGCGCAATGCGGGGGTGGAACACAACGTGGTGAACGCCAACGACTACGAATTCGTGTTCGTGGAAGTGGAGATCAAGTAGGTTGGGCTGAACGCTTTGCGTGAAGCCCAATGATGGGTGCTCCTTCGTGTTTAGAGCGATTGATCTTCCGCGGGCATTCCAGCGTTGGGCTTCCTTGCATTCAGCCCAACCTACGGTGTGTCTCATAGCGCGTCTTGACAAGCGCATCGGGCCGGTTCAATCTCGTTCGCGCTGTTTAATCACTTTGGGAGGAGAAGATGAATACCATGCAACTGTCTGGATCGAAGAAGTGCATCATGGCGGCGATGGCCGCTGCATTCGCGTTTGTAGGCACGATGGGGCTTGCTCAGGCGCAGATCGCCAAGAACGTGGCCGCAAAGAGTCCGTGGGGTCCCAATGACGAAATCGGTACGCTCAACATGATGACCGATGCCTCGCGGTTCGATGTGCTCAAGCAGGTGGCCGGGGGCAAGGTCTACGATCTTGGGGTGGACTTGTTCGTGGGGATGCCAACTTGCTGCGCACCCTTTGGCGATCCCACTTTCCAAATTTGGATGACGCATACACCGGCACGGGGCAACACCAATGAGTTGCTGTCCTATTCGGGCGATGGCGTCTCCATGTATACGCACACGGGCACCCACATCGACACGCTCAATCACTTTGGCCTAAGCGGCAAGATCTGGAACCAGGTGAGCGCCGACGACGCGCTGGGCGTGCGCGGTTGGACCAAGTCGGGGGCGGATAAGTATCCACCTATCGTTGCCCGCGGGGTGCTCATCGACGTGGCGAGTTCCAAGAGTCTTGCGCACTTGCCCAACTCCTATTCCATCACCCCTTCCGATCTGAAGGATGCGTTGAAAAAACAGGGAACGACGCTGCGGCCAGGCGACGTGGTTTTGGTGCGCACCGGTGTCATGATCCTGTGGCCGGACGTGGCGAAATACCGCCTCGCCGACCAGGCGGGCTTAGGTCTGGAAGCGGCGCAGTGGCTGGTGGAAAGCCAAAAGGCCATGTTGCTGGGTGCGGATAATTTCGGCGTGGAGAGTTTCCCTTCCAAGGACCCTGCGAACTTCGTTCCCGTGCACACCTATCTTCAGGCCGAGCAAGGCGTCTCGCTGCTCGAAGCGGTGTGGTTGGAAGATCTGGCGAAGGATAAGGTCTATGAATTCTTGTTCATCGCCTCACCCTTGAAGATGCGAGGCGCCACCGCATCGCCCCTGCGCCCGCTGGCAATTTCCATACAGCGCAGGTAAGGCGCCGGGCGGTATGGGCGCCTTCGCCGAGTACGAAAATTACGACGCACTGGGTCTGGCGGACCTGGTGCGCCGTAAAGAGGTCACTCCCGGAGAATTGCTCGAAGCTTCCATCGCACGCGTAGAAGCTCGCAATCCGGCCGTCAACGCCGTGATAATGAAGCTCTATGACTACGGCGCAAAGGCTATTGCCGATGGTCTTCCCGGGGGCCCCTTTCGCGGGGTCCCCTATTTGATGAAAGACCTCACGTCTCCAGTTGCGGGTGTGAGGATGACCCGGGGCTCGAAGTTTTTCTCCGATTCGCCGCCTGCAACGGCCGATAGCGAACACGTGAAGCGCCTGAAGCGGGCAGGGTTGGTGATCTTCGGGCGTACCAATTCCTGCGAGCATGGCCTGTCACTGACCTGCGAACCGCAACTCTACGGCCCGACGCGAAACCCCTGGGACACCACGCGCATCTCGGGAGGATCGAGTGGCGGCGCGGCGGCGGCCGTTGGCGCGCGCATGTTGCCCATGGCTCACGCTTCCGATGGTTTCGGTTCCATCCGGGCGCCGGCGGCATGTTGTGGAGTGGTGGGCCTAAAACCCACGCGCGGCCGCAACACCTTTTCGCCCTATTCCGGAGAAGGTCTGGGTGGTCTTGCCACCGAGCACGCGGCAACGCTGAGCATTCGAGACTGTGCCGCGCTATTGGATGCGACGCGCGGTTCGGGGCTGGGTGATCCTTATAGCGCTCCCGCGCCCGCGAGGCCTTACTTGGATGAGTTGGGCGCAAACGCAGGCAAACTCAGAATCGCCTGGACAGCCAAGGCCCCCAACGGCGCGGTAATCGATCCCGAGTGCCTGCGCGTGCTCGCGGACACCGCCAAGCTCTGCGCGGACCTGGGCCATCACGTGGAGGAATGCGATCCGGAGGTTGATGGATCTGCCATCGTGCCTACCTTCCTCACCATTGCCTCGGCGAACACGGTAGTGAATTTTTCGAGCCATCCAATAACAGGCCGTCCCGCGCGCGAAGACGAGGTCGAACGAATCACTTGGCTAATGACAAAGATGGGCGAGAAGACCAGTGCCGCGGATTACGTTCGCGCCACGCAAACCGCCCACCGCCTGGGCCGCCAAATGGCCGCGTTCCACACCAAGTGGGATGTACTACTCACGCCAGGGTTGAGCGCACCAGCCGTCAAGCTGGGCTGGCTCGACATGATGATGGACGATCTGGACGAATATTGGCGGCGCGTGTTCACCTTCTCGCCCTTTACCGTGTGGTTCAACCTCACGGGCCAGCCCGGGCTCATGCTCCCAATCGGACAAAGCGCCGCCAGATTACCGCTGGCCGTGCAACTCGTTGGCCGTTACGGCGACGAGGCTACGCTATTCCAGCTAGGCAGCCAGCTTGAAGCGGCACGGCCTTGGTTTGGGCGCAAACCTGTACTGGCAGCGTGATGTTTTTCTAAGAAGGGGTAGGCTGGTTAAGGGCGCGGCGGCCCATTGACCTCAACGACCACCGCCCCGCTGTGTCGCGTGCTGGCGGGTCGGAGCGGCCTCAAAAATTGCGGTGCCGCCTGTGTCAATATAACGTTGCGCAGCGACCCGCCAACTCCCACATTCAGGAATCGCCATGAAGGATTTTTCCCCGAAGACGCCAAATACCGTACCGAATGGCGCCCCGCTAGAGCGCCGTACATTCCTAAAACGTAGTAGCGGACTTGCCATTGCCACTGCGGTAGGCATGCACGTGCCCTTCGGGCGGAATTTCCCCGAGGGCTTCATGCCCGTGGCCTTGGCGAAGGAGGATCTGGCAACGTACGGAAAGGAAGCCGATTTGATCGTTCTGGGCGACCAGCCCTTCGTGGCCGAAACGCCTGCGCACCTTCTGGATGACAATTACACGCCGGAGCGCTTGATGTTTGTGCGCAACAACGGCGTGATGCCCAAGGCCGATCAACTCGATCCGCTGGATTGGGTGCTCACCATCGATGGCGAGTCGGCGGTAACGAGCAAGAGCTATAGCTTGGCGGAACTCAAATTGAAGTTCAAACCCGTCACCCATCACATCGCCTTGGAGTGCGCGGGTAACGGGCGTGCCGCATTCAATCCCCCAGTCAAGGGAAACCAGTGGACTCACGGGGGCGTGGGCTTCCCCACTTGGAACGGATACCGGCTCGCCGACGTACTGCACGCTTCGGGCGTGAAGGACGACGCGGTATACGTTGCATACCACAGCATCGATGCTCATTTGAGCGGCGATCCGAAGAAGGAGGCGATTTCACGCGGAGTACCCATCGCGAAAGCGTTGGAGGAGGAATCTCTTATCGTCTGGGGCATGAATGGTGTGGATTTACCCCTGGCGCACGGTTTTCCGATGCGTGTGATATTTGGCGGCTATCCGGCCTCGGCTTCGGGAAAATGGGTGACCCGCATCTCCATCCGAAACAAGGTACACGACGGAGAGAAGATGAACGGTCACGACTATCGCGTGCCCTGCAAGGCGAATACCCCGGGACAGACTTCGGATAACTACTGCATCATCGAAGACATGCCGGTGAAATCGCTAATCACCTTCCCCAAGTCCGGAATTGAGCACTTGCAGGGTGCTCCCCTGCAAGTGCGGGGAAGGGCGTGGACCAGTGCCGTGCGCGTGCAAAAAGTAGATCTCTCCATGGATTTTGGCAAGACATGGACCGGCACCCGGATCACGACACCGCGCAACCGCTACGCGCCGCAACGCTTCACCACCGATCTTAACTTTCCGGCCAAGGGTTACTACGAGATATGGGCGCGCGCCACGGACGACGGCGGGCGGGTGCAACCATTGGTGGTGCCGGAGTGGAACCAAGGCGGGTATGGCAACAATGCTTGCCACCGCATCGCGGTGAAAGTGGTCTGAAATATTTCTGTTCGGCAACCTACCAGCCTAGACCAAACCTATCGCACGGCGCGCTATTGGGTGCGCTACGGTGGCCACACCCTTCGCATCTACGTAGACCAAGAAAACCTGGCGCTGGATAAGCTGCTGCGGCAACAAGGCGCGCGTTGCTGGGGATTCATCACAGCGTGGAATCCCCGCTCCAGGGTGCTGCCACGCTGGCGCAATCAAGGACACAACGCCGTGCTGCGGCGGGAGCTTAGCCGTACGGGCTATCGTGCGCTGCCAGCGAGCAGCGACGGGCCGGATTACGCTGCCGAGATTGGCTTTCTGGTGCTGAACGCCGGCACCAGTGCGATCCGCCGGTTGGGCAGGAAGTTCGGTCAAAACGCAGTACTGGGAGGAGCGCGAGGCGCAAAAGCGCGCTTGCTCTGGTGCGATAGCTCGCGATAAGCGAGAATGCGCCCCCCTTATGACCGGGAGCCGTCCTTGGTCCGTTTAGTCCCCTTCGTTTGCTTCTCCGCCGCGATGATCGCGGTGATCCTAAGCTCGAATATTCTCGTTCAGTACCCCATCAACGACTGGCTGACGTGGGGGGCCATCATTTACCCGTTCGCGTTCTTGACGAGCGATATCGCCAACCGCTATTACGGGTTCAAGGTCGCGCGCCAACTGATCTACGTGGGTTTTGTGGCGGCCATCGTCTTGTCCGCTATTTTCGCTACCCCTCGCATTGCCATCGCTTCGGGCACCGCCTTTCTCTGTGCTGAACTGGTGGACGCTTGGATCTTCGACCGATTACGCCGCCGTTCCTGGTGGAAGCCGCCGCTGTACTCCACGCTGGCGGGCTCGGCGCTGGACACGACGATATTCTTCGCGCTCGCCTTCTATGGCACCGGTGTGCCTTGGATCACCTTGGGGCTGGGAGATTTCGCCGTGAAATTGGCCATGGCCCTGCTGACGTTGCTGCCGTTCCGGATGGCGTTGTTGCTGGTGCGGCCTACGGCTTGAACTACATCTCGGGAGTGCGCACCAAGTTCTCGTCTTCCTGAAAATAGAGTTTCCCGTCCTCGCCGAATATGAAAGCCGCCGTGGCCTCCGGTTCTCCCTCGCGGCGAAAGTGTTGCGGGTTGACGGCGAGGAGTGCGTCGCGCGCGCCACCGGCTGTTTCGGTGTACAGCCTTCCCTCCGAGTAAACGATGCGAACGATTTGCCCGCTGCGATCCGCGGCGCTGGTGTGCGTAAACCTGGATGTAGCCGCCTCAAAGCGGCCGGTGTATTGGCGTAGCTGCGCCTCCGTGAGTTTTACTTCGGGCGGTGGCGGCGTGGGGGAGGCGCCCTCGGTAATCCATGCCTCGATGACGCGGCGAAGGGCACGCAGCGCGGGCCAATGAAAGCGGTTGATGGCGATGAAGTAGGCGGTACCCAGCGAGCGGTTGTATCCGAAGTGCGCGAGGTAACCGTCGGCATCGCCGCCATGGCCTAGGAAAACGAATCCGCGGTGAAGGTAGTGATGTACGCCGAGGCCGTAGCCGAAGCGAAGGCCGGAACGCGCCGCCAGAGTCGTAACCGGTGTTTCCATGCGCCGCATGGATTCTGGCGAGAGCAATTCTTTGTCTGCGTGGCGGCCGTCCTTGAGCAGCATCTGGAGGAAGGGGACCATGCCGCGCGCGCTGGTGTGGATGCCCCCGAAGGGCCGCATGATCATGTGCCAGTAGCGTAACGGTGTCTTGCCATCGGGCTGGTATCCGGTGGCCAGCCGGGTGCGTGACGCATCGTCTTGAAAGAATCCGCTGCTCTTCATCCCGAGAGGCCCGAACAGGCGCGATTGAACGGCATCCTCGTAGCGTTGTTTGAGGACTTGCTCGATGACATAACCGGCCAGCCCGTAGCCCGAGTTGGAGTAAGAGGAATGCAATCCCGGTTGCCAGCGTACTGTGCGCGAATCGGGCCGCAAGGCCAGGCCTTCGTCCAGGGTCAAGGGTTTGGGATCGTTGTTGTCGAACTCTTCCTTGGTGAGATCTTGAAGACCAGCCGTGTGCTCCAGCAATTGCTCGATACGAAGCGGGTGCGTGTCCTCCCAAGGGTTGGTGTAGGAAGCGCCGGGTGCGTGCTGCCGAACTCTATCGGCCAGTTTGAGCTTGCCTTCCTGCTGCATCTGTAACAGCACGGAAGCTGTGAAAACCTTGGTGACGGACCCGATGCGAAAGACGGTGTCCTCGGTCACTGGCGTGGGTTTATCCCAATCCATGATGCCCACACCCCCAGCGCGCAGTAGGGCATCGGGGGTCACCACTGCGAAGCTCACACCGGCAACACCCTGCGATAGGCGGGCGGCTTCCAAGGCGGCGAGAAGTTCGTCCGTGCTGCCGCGAGACCACGCATCGCCACTAGCTGCGACGATGAGCGCCCACAGTAGAACATACGTCCGCAGCCTATTGATCTTTTCGTAATTCATGGCCCGTTCTTTCCCTAATCCTACCTCCTCTCCTGAAAGGCGAGAGGAGAAAAACCCCGTAGGTTGGGCTGAATGAAATGAAGCCCAACGGATCGCGGTGCGGGCACGAGTGTTGGGCTTCACGTAAAACGTTCAGCCCAACCTACGTTGACTTTGGCTTCCCTTACCTAGCGAAACACCAGCACCGGTACCTTGGTATGGGTGAGCACCTTCATGGTTTCGCTTCCAAGTAACAGGGCCGACAATCCCCGGCGGCCGTGGGAAGCCATGAAAATCAAATCGCAGCGTTTGGTGTGGGCGGCTTCGATGATGGCCTCCCAGGCGTGATCGTTCACCAAGGTAAGGGTTTCGCACGCCACTCCCCCGGCCTTGCAACGCTCCGCGATTTCGGCCACCAGGTTGTCGCCGCGCAACTGGGCGTCTTTCTCGAACTGGTCTTGCAGAGGTTCGGCAGGGCCGAACTCGGTGAAAGCCACATAGAAACTCGCCGGAATGGCGTGAAAGGCGACGATGGTGGCGTTCAGGGCTTTCGCGAAGCGGATGCCTTGCTCATTGGCGGCATCGCATAACTCAGAACCATTGGTGGGCAGGAGAATTCTCGAGTACATAACGCCTCCTATGCGGTTGAGTGCGGGACTATGAAATTGCTTTGACGCGAGTGTAAGCGGTTTCCACCGCTTTGACCTCCGGGTGCCCAGGCGCGATGTTCCAGGAGGAGAGAATCATGTTGTTCGGGTCCACCAACTCCAATTGCGTGCGCCAGCCCCATTGGGCACCGCCCACCGGGCTATCGTAATGCCCGAGCACGGAAAAGCCGCGTGCCATCTCCTCGCCCCGGCACAGCATCATGCCCGTGCCCATGTGGAAGGTATCGGTCCACAACATCTCGAAATTCTTGCGGGCGAGGTGATAGCCCAAGAGTGCCATTCCCGTGGTGCGGTTGCCCTGGAAGGTGCTCTGGTATTCGTGCAACACGAACCAGCCGCTGTGAATGACCTGAAAGGTGCCGTGCTGGGTGGCCTCGTCGGCGGTGGCGCCCGGCTCAAGCCAGGTGAGCGTGCTCCCTTCCCAATCGCCGGCCAGCAGCGAAAGAAGATGGTGCGGACCGCCGGGGGAAAGGCTCTTATTGAGGGCGTGCTTGTCCAGAGTGGGCTCCGGTATTTTGGGATGGGAAAGATACTAACTCTAATCCCATCCGCGTGGCGGATGGGATCATGTGAGGACCAAAACGAGCTCCTTTGCCTTGGAGTTAGCGCGTCAAAGCCGCTGCCCAGCGTGTGTAGATGGCGGCGGCGGTGCGCTTGCTGGTTTGCAGCAGGGTAGGCACCAGGGCGCGAATTTTTTCGGGATCCTGAATGCCGGGGGAAGATGCGGAGGCGATTTCGGTGCGGCCCGTTTTGTCCAGCCACTCCTCGATTTTCACTTCATCGACCTCGCAGTGGAACTGCATGCCCAGGTGGATATCGTCCGCGCAGAAGGCTTGATGGGCGCAGTGTTCACTGGCGGCGAGCAGCGTTGCACCGGGAGGAACGGAAAAAGTTTCGTAGTGCCACTGGAACATGGGAAAGCGCCGGGCGCCGAACCACTCCCGCGCCAAGGGGCTGGAAGATACGCTGACATCGGACCAACCGATTTCGGCAACGGGGGCGGGCCCAACACTGCCGCCCAACGCCTTGGCGAGTATTTGGCCGCCAAAGCAGTGGCCGATCACGGGAATCCGTTTATCTCTCGCCTCCAGAATCAGGCGCTCCATTTGGCGAAACTCAGCGCGCTCGTCGTTGGCGCTCTTTGGGCTGCCCAGGATGCACAGTCCGCTAAAGAATTCCATGCTCGGTGGCAATGAATCCCCGGCGTAGAGGCGGTGTATCGCCAGGGGGAGGGCATGGGCCGTGGCAAATGCTTCGAACTCGCCGGGTCCGTCGTTGCGAGAGTTCTGAAAAACAGCGATGGGTTTCAAGGCGGTGTTGTAACGATGGAGATGGAAGGAATAGGGATGATAAAGGCTCAACGCAAAGACGCAAAGGACGCAAAGAAAATCTCCAAGGGGTTCCTTCGCGTCCTTTGCGTCTTTGCGTTAATGACTGGCCTTGGGGGTCTTAATTCGCCTCCTCATTAGAAAGCTTTCCGGTAGACCGCACCACGAGGACCGTGCTTTGGGGAGTGCCGGTAGAATGCCCCATCCTTCCCGCTCTCTCCAGAGGAGAAACACACCATGCAGATCACGCGCTCGGATCTTTTCCGCCAGCAAGCCTACATAGACGGCCAATGGTGCAACGCCGATAGCGGCCAAACCAAGGTAGTGCTGAATCCCGCCAACGGTGTCACCTTGGGTACCATCCCGGTGATGGGTGCCGCGGAAACCCGCCGCGCCATCGAGGCCGCCAAGCGGGCGCAAAAAGGCTGGGCCGCGCGTACCGCGAAAGAGCGTGCCGCCGTTCTGCGCCGCTGGTTCGATTTGATGATGAAGCACCAGGAAGACTTGGCCCGCATCCTCACCGCTGAGCAAGGCAAGCCGCTCACGGAAGCGCGCGGCGAGATCGCCTACGGCGCCTCCTTCATCGAATGGTTCGCGGAGGAAGGCAAGCGCATCTATGGCGACACCATTCCCCAGCACGCGGCGGACAAACGCATCGTCGTCATCAAGCAGCCCATCGGCGTGTGCGCGGCCATCACACCGTGGAATTTCCCCAACGCGATGATTACCCGCAAGGCCGGGCCGGCACTGGCCTCCGGTTGCGCCATGGTGTTGAAGCCCGCCACGCAAACGCCTTTCTCCGCACTGGCCATGGTCGTGCTGGCCGAGGAAGCCGGGGTGCCACCCGGTGTATTCAGCGTGTTGACGGGCTCGGCCTCCGCCATTGGAGGGGAGATGTCCACCAACCCCATGGTGGCGAAGCTCACCTTTACCGGTTCCACGGAAGTGGGCCGCGTGTTGATGCAGCAATCCGCCAGCACCATCAAGAAGCTTTCCCTGGAGTTGGGCGGCAATGCACCCTTCGTCGTGTTCGACGACGCGGATCTCGATTCAGCCGTGGAGGGTGCCATGATCTCCAAGTTCCGTAACACGGGGCAGACTTGCGTGTGCGCCAACCGGCTCTTCGTGCAAGCGGGCGTTTACGATGTCTTCGCCGAGAAGCTCGCCAAGAAAGTGGGGCAGATGAAGGTGGGCAATGGCATGGAGGAGGGCGTGGTGCAAGGCCCGCTCATCGACCGCAGCGCGCTTGCCAAGGTGGAAGAGCATGTCGCCGACGTCACCGCTGGCGGCGGCCGGGCGTTGGTGGGCGGCAAGCGCCACGCGCTGGGGGGTACCTTCTACGAACCCACGGTGCTGGTGGGTGTGACGCCGGAGATGAAAGTGTTTCGCGAGGAAACCTTTGGTCCCGTGGCACCGCTCATCAAGTTCAAGGACGAAGCCGAAGTCATCGAACTGGCCAACCGCACGGAGTTTGGCTTGGCTTCCTACTTCTATAGCCGCGACATCGGCCGCATTTATCGCGTGGCCGAGGCCCTGGAGTACGGCATGGTCGGTGTGAACACCGGTTTGATATCGACGGAAGTCGCACCTTTCGGCGGCGTCAAGCAGTCGGGCCTGGGGCGGGAGGGTTCCAAGTACGGGATCGAGGAGTTCTTGGAGGTGAAGTACATCTGCCTGGGAGATATCAACAAGTAGCGCGCGCATGGCTACAAGCCGCGCCTGGTAGCGCAACTGGGCTCGCTATACTCCAACCATGGAATCCATTATCCCCGTAATACTCTTCGGCATCGCCGCCCTCATGGTAGTACTGGCCGTGGGCTGGCTCGGCGTCAAGGTGCAAAAGCTCATCCTCGGTACCCTTGAACTGCCCGTCCTCGTGGGCCAGATCATGGAGGACAAGCACCTCAACATGCTGAAGGATCTCAACAGCGGCTTGAATGCGCTGGGCGACCGGCAAACAGCCATGCAGGTGGATCTGTCCGAGCGGTTGCGTAACGGTGTCTCCCAGGATCTCAAGCAAAGCCGCGATGCGCTGCTGGCCTTGCAGCTCTCGCAAACGGAGGAGCTTTCCTCCCACCGCGAGGTGTTGATCCAGCGGCTCTCCGCCTTAACCTTGGATATGCAAACCAAGCACGATGCGCTGCGCACGGAAATGCTTACCACCTTGATGCACACGCTGGGCGAACAAAACCGCGCGCAGCAGGAGCTGTTGCAGAATTCTCTTCGCACCATCACGCAGCAGGTGACAAGTACCATCGAGTCCCTAACCCGTGTGGTGGATGGAAGGCTGGACCAGATCAGCGGCAAGGTAAACGAGCGCCTGGACGAGGGCTTCAAGAAAACCAACGAGACTTTCGCCAACGTGATGGCGCGACTGGCCACTATCGATGAGGCGCAAAAAAAAATCGATGGGCTTACCACCAACATGGTGAGCTTGCAGGAGCTGCTTGGCGACAAACGTGCGCGCGGCGCCTTCGGCGAAGTGCAGTTGGAAGCCCTCGTGCGTAACCTCTTGCCCTCGGTGGCCTACGAATTTCAGTACACGCTTTCCAACGGCACGCGGGCCGATTGCGTGCTGAAGCTCCCCGAGCCCACGGGGTTGGTGGCCGTGGACGCCAAGTTCCCCTTGGAGAACTATCACCGCATGTTCGATTCGGATAAATCGGAGATAGAGCGCGCCGCGGCCGCGCGCCAGTTCCGGCTGGACCTGCGCAAGCACATCGAGGACATCGGCAACAAGTACATCATCGCCAACGAGACCTCCGATGGCGCCGTACTCTTCTTGCCCGCCGAAGCAGTGTTCGCCGAAATCCACGCCCATCACCAGGAAATCATCGATGTCGCCATGCAAAAGCGCGTGTGGATCGTATCGCCCACCACCATGATGGCGGTGCTCAACACGGCGCGCGCGGTGATCAAGGACGTGGAAACGCGCCGCCAGGTTCACATCATCAAGGACGAATTAGGAAAGCTGGCGAAGGAGTTCGGGCGCTTCGACCAGCGCATGCGCAAACTGGCCGACCACATCCGCCAAGCCCACCAGGACGCCGAAGACGTGCGCGTGACCAGCGACAAGATCACGCGGCGCTTCGCGCAGATCGAGCGCGTGGAGTTCGAGACCGCCCTTCCCAGTACGGACACGGCTGCGGACGTGTTGCTGCCCTTGGATGAAGATGCGGTTCCCGCGGTAACCGCCTCCAGGTAGTGTTTGATTTTTTCAAGCAGTGGCGCCACGGGCGTGCGCTCGCCCGCGCCAAGGAGCGCGTGCAAATAGACGAAGCGCTTTGGTTCGACACCCTGACCCGCTTCCATTTCCTCGAAGCGCTCGCTCCCGGTGAGCGTGCCCGCCTGCGGGAGTTGGTGCAGCTTTTCCTCGACCAAAAGGAATTCGCCACCGCTCACGAACTTCCCATGACGCAGAACATGCGCTTGAGCGTCGCTTGCCAAGCGTGCATGCTCATTCTCAACCTGGGCATCGAGTATTACCGGGGTTGGAGCGGCATCGTGCTCTATCCCGCCCAGTTCCGGCCCCGGCACACCTACATGGACCCCATGGGGATCATGCACCAAGGCGAGGAAGTGCTCTCCGGCGAAGCGTGGCCCGGAGGCCCGGTCATCCTCTCCTGGGAGGATGTCGAGCAGGGCAGCCGCGACGGCGTCAACGTGGTGATCCACGAGTTCGCTCACAAACTCGACATGCTCAATGGAGCGGCGAATGGCCATCCGCCGCTCCATCCGGGGATGAAGCAGGGCGTGTGGGCGAACGTGTTCACCCAGGCTTACGAGGATTTTTGCCGCTGGGTGGATAGCGGGCGCTACACCCCCATCGACCCCTATGCGTCGGAGGCCCCCGCGGAGTTCTTCGCGGTATTCAGTGAAGCTTTCTTCGAAACACCCGATATCGTGAAGGACATTTACCCCGCGTTGTACGAGCAGATGAGCTTGTTCTACCGCCAGGATCCCGGTGCGAGAGTGGTTGCGGGAGGGTAGGGCGGGAAAGGCCTTCAACGCAAAGACGCAAAGGACGCAAAGGAACGCCAAGAAACCCTAAGTCGATGAGATTTAGGAGCCGAGGCTCTCACATGGGGAAGAGACGTTTTGCGACTTCCAATACGATCTTCTTTGCGTCCTTTGCGTCCTTTGCGTCTTTGCGTTGAAAGATTTGCTTTCAGGTTCTGAGCTGGCGAAGAGGTATCTCATGCATCGTTGCCGTTACGGTTGGCTGATTTTGCTGTGGAGCGCCGCGGTGCTTGCCGCCGGGTTGGAGGTGAGCGTGCTATCTCTCCACTACCGCAGCGCCGAGGAAGTCATTCCCCTCCTGCGCCCTCTACTCGATGGGCAAAGCGTCGTCACGGGAATGAACAACCGCCTGGTGGTCAAGGCAACGCCCCAGCAACTCCATGAGATCAAGGAAGTTCTGCGTGCCATTGACGTGCGCCCGCGCCAGTTGGTGATCTCCGTGCGCCAGGCAAGTTCGGCCGAATTGGAGGAGGAAGCGCTGTCCGTGGGAGTGCGCACAAAAGCGGGACGCAATGCCGAAGTGGTCGTAGGCGATGCGCCCAAGCGCGAGGGCGTGAGAGTGCGCGCGCGCAACGCACGCTCCACGAACGCGGATCGTGCCGAGCAGACGGTGCGTGTGATGGAGGGCAGGGCGGCCCTCATTCAAGTGGGCGAGGCCGCCCCGGTGCGCACGCAAACCCTTACGCAAACACCCAATGGCCAGCGTATCACCCGTTCCACCCAATACCAAACGGCCGCGCGCGGTTTTCGCGTCACGCCGCGTATCACGGGTGACCGGGTGACCTTGGAAATCGTCGCGGCCGATGACCGTTTCAATGAAGGCGGATCCACTAACGTGCAGCGCGTCGCGACGACGGCGTCGGGAACCTTGGGGCAATGGATCGAAATCGGGGGCATCGGCGAGGAATCGCAGGAAGAGCACTCCGTAATCCTGGGTAGCTCGAAACAGATCCGGCGCGACCGGAAGAGGGTGCTGTTAAAGGTGGAGGAGGTGTACGACTCAAATATGGATAAATAGGGCAGGATGCGCATTTTCGGCGACGACAATGGCGTGATGAACCTGTCCGTGAAGGATACGGGCGGAGATATTCTCGCCGTGAGCCAGTTCACCTTGCATGCCTCCACACAGAAGGGCAACCGGCCATCCTACAGCGCCGCCGCGCCGCCGGATATCGCGCGCCCGCTCTACGAGAAATTCGTGGAGGTGCTCGCCAGGGAGTTAGGCAAGCCCGTCAAGACGGGCGAGTTTGGCGCCAACATGCAGGTGTCCCTGGTCAACCATGGGCCGGTGACCCTATGGCTCGATTCGATGCGCAGGGAATGATCCGAGCACCCAACATCAAAATCAACGAAGCGCCGGGTACTACGCCGCCAAATGCCGCCGGCGTGCCCGCGTATAGATCCACAGGTAGTGGACACCGGATAGCACAGCCGTGACGACAGGCGCGGTAAACAGAGCGGGCAGCAAGTCCCCTAGCTTCAGCCAGCCCGCCATTTGTGCGATGACCACCGACATGACGGTAAATACCACCGCAGTGTGCAGTTTGCCGAGTTTGGAGGGCGGAAACTCCAGCTTTCCCGTGAGCCTCCAGGAGGAGACGGCGGCACCCATAATGAGCGCATCGCGCGCGACGAGAATCATCCCCACCTCCATGGGAATATGGTATGTCCAGGCCAACACCACCACGATACAGAAGGTCATGAGTTTGTCGGCGATGGGATCGAGCAGGGCGCCCAGGCGCGAGGTCTGGTTCCAGCGGCGGGCTAGATATCCATCGAGCCAATCGCTTATGCTCGCCACGATGAAGCACCAAGCGGCCAGGGAGTAGGCCGATTCGAAAAGTGCCCATGCGGCAGCGGGGCCTAGAACAAGCCGGCCCGAGGTGATGAGATTTGGCACCGTCAAGGGCGGTGCCGTGTGATCCACGCTTGGCACGAGTCGGAATCCTTGCTACCTATAATGCCTGCTTTCCCAACGGATGAATCGTCCATGTCCAGCCCAGCACACCTGATCGAGCAACTCAGTGCCATTGCCGGTCCCGGCGGTGTCTTGACCGCCCCTTCCGACATTGAGCCCTACCTTGCCGATTGGCGCAAGCGGCTTCGCGGCAATGCCCTATGCGTGGTGATGCCACGCGATACGGCACAGGTGTCCGCGATCGTGGCGGCTTGCTCCGCCGCCAATGTACCCATGGTCCCCCAGGGGGGCAATACTGGCCTGTGTGGCGGTGCGACTCCGGACGCCAGCGGGCACAGTGTCGTCATCAACTTGAAGCGCATGAACCGGGTGCGCGCCATCGACACGGACAATAACACCATGACCGTGGAAGCCGGTTGTATCTTGCAAGAGTTGCAGCGCGTGGCGGAGGAGGCGGGGCGCCTGTTTCCCCTTAGCCTCGCCGCCGAAGGCAGTTGCCAGATCGGCGGAAACCTATCCACCAACGCCGGAGGCGTGCATGTGCTGCGCTATGGCAACACGCGAGAGTTGACCCTTGGGCTCGAAGTGGTGCTGGCCGGCGGGCAGGTGTGGGACGGCCTGCGGGGCTTGCGCAAGGACAACACCGGCTACGACTTGAAGCAATTGTTCATCGGCGGCGAGGGTACCTTGGGCATCATCACTGCGGCGGTGCTGAAACTCTTTCCCTTGCCCAAAGTGCATGCCGTGGCATGGTTAGGCGTGGCGAGCCCGGAGGACGCAGTGGCTATTCTGTCCGCCGCGCAAGATGCTTTTGGCACCCGCCTCACGGCCTTCGAATTCATCTCGGATTTGCCCCTGTCCTTCGTTCTCTCGCACATTCCCGGAAGCCAGCGGCCCATGCAAGAGCCGTTTGCCTGGCATGTGCTGATGGAACTCTCCGATAGCGAGGAAGCCGTGCATGAGCGCTTGACCGGGTTTCTGGCCGCTCAGGTGGAAGCGGGCCGGATGGGGGATGGCGTAGTCGCGCAAAGCGCGCAGCAAGCCAAGCGCTTGTGGTCCCTTCGCGAGCATGTCCCCGAAGCCCTCACCCGCGAGGGCTACAGCATCAAGCACGACATTTCAGTTCCAGTCTCCCGTATCCCCGAATTCTTGCGCAGGGGCCGCGAACGCCTGGAATCCGCTGTTCCGGGTTTACGGCTCACGCCCTTCGGGCATCTGGGCGACGGCAATCTGCACTACAACATCAGCCGCCCCCTGAACGCAACCGACGAGGCCTTCGCCGCTCAAACAGGGCGCATCAACGCGCTTGTTCATGATCTCGTGCATGAGCTGGGCGGCAGCATCAGCGCCGAGCACGGTCTTGGCACCGTCAAGCGCGAGGAAGCCCGCCGCTACAAGAGTGCGGTCGAGATGGAAATGATGCAGGCCATAAAACGTACGCTGGATCCCAGGAACTTGATGAATCCGGGAAAGGTGGTGTAAACCCCAAAGCTGCAATTGAGCCACAGAGGTCACAGAGAACACAGAGAGGTTCAGGGGCTTGGGTCAGCCTGTCGCGTTCGTTCACCAGGTGGGTGAGCAATTGAGGATTCCGAAATTCATTACAAAGACCCTATGCAAGAGCGTTTCCCTCATCCTCACCCTTCTCCCGGAGGGAGAAGGGCTTAATACTTCCCTCGCCCTCCGGGAGAGGGACCGAGGGTGAGGGAAAGAAGGTGTCACGAACCACGAAAAGATTAATAAGTACAACATACATTCTCGCTTTCCTCTGTGACCTCGGTGTCCTCTGTGGCAGAAAACCTTTTGTTTGGGTGAAGAGAAGGCCTCGTTCCGCGGCGATCTTGCTCCATGTACATGGCAGGAGTCAGGAAATTTCCACCTTGACCAACTTCATACGCCCGCAGGCGCCCGACTTGATGGCCACGGCAGCCTTTGCGTAGTGAAAATGCTCAGCCACCAAAGCGATAAGTTCCGCATTGGCCTTGCCGTGCACGGGTGGCGCCTTAAGCTTCGCGATCCACGTGCCATCGGCTAGCTGCACGAGGGAGGAAGTCTTGCCGGAAGGTTTCACCTTCACCTGAAGGGTGGGCGCGGTCATGCCCTAGGTCTGCTGCTTCGCTTCATGCGCGCATGCCCACCCAAATAACAGCCTCCGTGTCAACTGAAACTGTCGTGGCCGCGATGGCAGCGCGGCCCCAAGAGACCTGTTACAAGCCCCAGGACAAAACCGCCAAGGGCGCACAAACAGTAACTTCGGCAGCGGCGTAAGCCGCGGCGCTGAAGTTCGCTGGCAAAGATACTTCTATGCCCTTCCTCGTGCGCTTTGAAGGTACGCAGCTCATCCACGATCGACGGTGCCGTGAGCCGGGCCACCATCAGAGTACATTCCAATCGAGGTATGAGTCTGAGCGGGGGGCGGTTCAGTTGTTGATGCTAGCCCAATGCAGGGTTATGCACGGGGCCGCCGCCCGCCCCT
>JBJXGQ010000043.1:0-20976 GCA_046160525.1 Burkholderiales bacterium | reverse complement strand
GCGCAGCTCGGAAATGTGGCGAGCTGTGGTTTGGCTTCCATCCGCGTTGATGGGATAGACCATCACTCGCAGGGGCGTATCCCAGGATGTCGTCCGCGCACGCGCCAGCCAGGTACCGGCGGCGGCGGTTACCAGGATCAACAGCAGGATGAAGATGCGTATGTTTCGAAACACCAGGGCATGGGGGCGCGGGAAGGTTGAATCGAGTGTCGGCTCACCGGGCGAGAAGTTGAGCCTCGCTTATTCTTCTGCTGTTAACACTCGCCGAATTTGCCAATGGCATAAAAGTGGCTTTCGGGCGCCCGCGTCTCGTACGCTCCCAATCCCAGTGAGGACTCCTATGCAACGGCAATTCGAACGCTTGATCAAGCTGTCCGTGGTGGTAGTGCTTTGTCTAGTGGGCTGCGGGCCAGACAATTCGCCGCCGCGATTGGGTAAACAAGATCCGTTTTGGAGCCAGCTTATCAACGCCCACAGCGCCGGGATTGTGCCCCGGCAGCACAAGGTCAAGGTGCGCTTCGTGGACGAGATCGCCAGCCTGGACAAGATCGGGCAAGCCGCCGCGCAATGGTTGGAGGTGTTTCCGCCCATTTCCGGCAAAGCGGTGTTCCGCTCCGCTAACGAGGTGGAGCTGGCTCCCGAAAAGCCGCTGACCCCGGGGGCTTGGTATCGCGTCAAGGTCAAGGCGGGCGCTTTGCCGGGGGCGCCCGCGAAACTCGCTGACTACGAATTCGCCTTCCAGGTGATGCGCAAGGACTTCGAGGTCGATCTGGGCGCCTTGGCCGCCAGCGATACCGAGGAAGGGAAATTGCGCTTGGCGGGAAGCATTCGCACGGCGGATTCCGAGGAGCCGGGCAAGGTCGAGAAGATGCTGCTCGCGAGCTTGGAGAACCATCCCTTGAAGGTGCGCTGGGAGCACGATGGCGCCCACAACCGGCATGCGTTTTCGGTCGAGGGCATCGAGCCCGCCGCTCAGGCGCGCACTCTTAAGGTCGCTTGGACGGGCGAGCCCATACAAGTGGCCAAGAACGACGAGGAAGAGATCCCCGTGCCGAAGAAGGATTCCTTCGAGATCACCGGCGCGAAGGCCTCCTACCAACCTTCGCAGCACATTGAGCTCACGTTCTCGCGCAAACTCGATGCGCGGCAATCCTGGGTGGGGTTGGTGAGTGCGAACGAAGGCTCGGTACAGGTCAAGGCCGAGGGTAGCGTATTGCGCGTTTATCCGGAGACGCGTTTCACGGGTAGCGTGGAAATCAAGGTGGACGGCGCCATTCGGGATGCCAAGGGCAACGCGCTGGGCCGTGCCTTTACGCGTACGCTGGTTTTCGCCAACGAGAAACCGCAGGTGCGCTTCACGGGCAAGGGCATCATCTTGCCCGACAATCCGGTGCTCAGCATTCCCTTCGAGGCGATCAACGTGCAGTCGGTGCAAGTGACGGCGCTGCGCGTCTACGACAATAACATGGTGCAGTTCTTTCAGACTAACGCTCTCGACGGCGTGCAAGAGATCGACCGCGTGGGCCGCCATCTGTGGCGCAAGACCATCACGCTACCGGCTGCCAGCACGGATAAATGGCAGCGCTACCAACTGGATGCCACGCAATTGCTGCGGGAGCACCCTGGCGGATTGTTCCGCCTAACGCTATCCATCAACCGCGGCAATTCTCGGTATGGTTGCGGCCAGCAAGATAGCGCGGTACCGGCCAAGAAAGAAGACCAGCCCGCCAGTGCGGAAGACCTCAACGTCAAGGAGGCCAGTTATTGGGACCCCGCCGAAGGCCTGGAAGGCGGCGCCAACAACCAGGACGGTAGCCAATGGGCAGAACGCGAGAATCCTTGCAAGGATGCCTATTACCAACACGGGCAAGGAGTGCGCGACACGCGTAGCTATGTCGCATCGAACATCGGCCTGCTAGCTAAGCGCGACGGACGTAATGGCTGGGTCGTGGTGAGCTCCAATCTACGCACCGCCGAGCCCTTGAGCGGCACCAAGCTGACTTTGCTCAACTTCCAGAATCAAGCGATGGCCAGCGCCGTGACCGATGCCAAGGGATTCGCACGCATCGAGTTGAAGAGCGCGCCCTTTCTGGTGCAAGCGGAGCATCAAGGACAAAAGGGTTATCTCAAGGTCAATGCCGCGGGTGCATTACCCACCAGCCATTTCGACGTTGGCGGCGACAAGACCGAGGCCGGCATCAAGGGATTCATCTACGGCGAGCGCGGCGTGTGGCGCCCCGGCGATGAAGTCTTTCTCACTTTCGTGTTGCAAGACAAGGATGCGAAGCTGCCGGCGGCACATCCGGTCACCATGCATCTGTCCGATCCCAAGGGCCAATTGGTGAGCACGCTCACCAACAACCGCCCGGTAAATGGTTTTTATACCTTCACGTTCAAGACAGCGGAGGATGCCCCTACGGGTAATTGGACCGCCAAGGCGCAGTTGGGCGGTAGCGTTTTTACCAAGACACTCAAGATCGAAACGGTAATCCCCAACCGCCTGAAAGTGGATCTTGATTTTGGCCGGGAGCGGCTCAGTGCCGCGGAAACTCCCTCGAAGGGAAAATTGGCGGCGGCATGGCTGCACGGGGCCAGCGCGGCGGGGCTTAAGGCCGACGTCAAGGTGCGCATGCAGGCGGTACCCACGCAATTTAGCCGCTATGCGGACTACGTATTCGACGATCCGGCGCGCCGTTTGCAGAGCGAGGAAAGCACGGTGTTCGAAGGCAATCTCGACAACAAGGGAGAAGCCAATTTCGAGACCGAGCTCGCCGCCACGCAAGGCGCGCCCGGCGCGCTCGCCGCCCAGTTCGCCTCCCGCGTCTTTGAAGAGGGTGGTGCCTTCAGCACTTCGGTAATGAGCATGCCCTATTACCCGTACCGAAATTTCGTGGGGATTAAGCTGCCAAAAGGCGATGCCAGCCGCGACATGTTGCTGACGGACAAGAAGCACAGCGTGTCAATAGCCACCGTGGATGCCCAGGGTAAACCGGTATCGATCAAGGAAGTGAAAGTAGAGTTGTACAAGATAGATTGGAAATGGTGGTGGGACAAAACCGACGACAACTTGAGCCAGTTCGCGAGCCAGGAGCATACCCATGCGATGGCGTCGGGCGTGTCCGCGACCAAGAACGGCCAAGGCGAGTACGTGTTCGAGATCAAGTATCCCGAGTGGGGGCGCTTTCTCGTGCGCGCTTGCGACACCGATGGCGGCCATTGCACGGGCCGCGTGTTCTACATCGACTGGCCGGGCTGGGCGGGCCGCGCGCGCGAGGGCGGTGGCGCCGGCGCGAACGTGCTGAGCTTCGGCACCGATAAGGCGGAGTACAAAGTGGGCGAAGTGGCTTCTCTGCAACTGCCCGAGGCCACTCAAGGGCGCGCCTTGCTTACCATCGAAACCGGGTCGAGGATTCTTGACCAGCGCTGGATCGAACTGCGCGGCGAAAAAGGCAAGGCCACCCGCGTGGAGGTGCCCATCACCGCCGAGATGAGTCCCACGGCCTACGCCGCGGTGACGCTGATCCAGCCGCACCAGGGCAAGGATAACGACCGGCCCATTCGCCTGTATGGCGTGGTGCCGCTCAAGGTGCAAGACCCGAATACGATTCTGAAACCGCAAATCAATGCCGCCGACGAGTGGCGCCCGCAAACCAAGGCCAAAGTGCAGGTCTCGGAAGCCAGCGGGCGTGCGATGACCTACACGCTAGCCGTGGTGGACGAAGGCTTGTTGGGTTTGACCGCCTTCAAGACGCCCGACTTGCACGCACACTTTTATCGCAAGGAATCCTTGGGGATCACCACCTGGGACCTCTACGATTACGTGGCCGGCGCCTATGGCGCCGAACTGGAGCGCCTGCTTTCCTTGGGAGGCGACGAGGCCTTGAAACCGCAGGAAGAGACTCCCGCCAAGCGGCGCTTTCCGCCCGTGGTGAAGTTCTTCGGTCCCTTCGAGTTGAAGGCGAAGGAAACGCGCGCGCACGAAGTGGCGTTGCCGCAATACATCGGCGCCGTGCGCGTCATGGTGGTGGCTGCGCAAGGCGGCGCCTACGGGCAGGCGGACAAGAGCGTGCCGGTACGCGATCCCCTGAGCTTGATCGCGACCTTGCCCAGGGTGTTCAGTCCTGGCGAGGAAGTGACCGTGCCCGTGTCGTTATTCGTGATGAATCCTGGAATCAAGGAAGTTGCTCTCAAACTGGAATCCGACGAGTATTTCGAGGTGCTAGCCGGCGGAACTGCCGCGGTACGTTTCGATAAACCCGGAGAGAAGCTGGCACTACTGCGATTGAAGGCCGGACAGAGGTTCGGCAAGGGCACGATCCGCATTCTTGCCTCCGGCGGCGAGCACCAGGCGCGCACGGAGATTTTTGCCGATGTGCGCAGCCCCAATCCTGCCACCACGGACATCGTGAGTGCCGTGATTCAACCCGGCGAAACATGGCAGGAGACTCTGCGGCCCAAGGGCGTGCCGGGCACCAACGAGATCAATCTCGAAGTGTCCTCCATCTACCCGCTGAATCTGGAGAAGAATCTCGACTATCTGGTTCACTATCCTCATGGCTGCGTGGAGCAAACTACCTCGGGAGCATTCCCGCAGCTCTATCTGAAACGCTTGGTGCGCATGGATGAAAATCGCGCCAAGGAGGTGGAGAAAAACGTGCGCGGAGGCATAGAGCGGCTGCGGACCTTCCAAACGGTTCAGGGAGGATTCGCCTACTGGCCCGGCGAATTCACTTCGGCAACGCAACTGTCGCACTACGATTTGTGGTCGAGCAGCTACGCGGGCCACTTCCTGGTGGAAGCCGAGCGCGCGGGCTACCCAGTACCACCGTCCATGATCGAGAACTGGACGAAACACCAGCGCTCCGTGGCGCAGGCCTGGAATCCAGAAGGTGCTCACGGCTTGCTCGACCAAGCTTACCGCTTATATACCCTGGCACTGGCGCAACAGGCCGAACTGGGCGCGATGAACCGCTTGCGAGAATCCAAGGAACTTACGGGGCTCCCGCGCTGGCTGCTCGCCGCGGCCTACCACTTGGCGGGCCAGAAGAGCGCCGCGCAGGAACTCGCACGCGGGCTATCGCTGGAACCCAAACAGGGAACCTACTCAGAGCACAGTTTCGGCTCCAATCTGCGCGACCGCGCCATGATGCTCATGAGCGCCCACATCATGGGAGACGCCGACAACACCGCGCGCCTGGCCAAGGCCGTGTCCATGGAACTCACGGACAAGACTTGGGATAGCACCCACTCCCTGGGTTATGCGCTCCTTGCCATGGGCCGTTTGAACAGCTTGGGCGGCGAGGCTGCCGGCATGACTTACGAACAGACCGTGGGCAAACAAAAGGCCACGCAGGAGCGTTCCAATCTTCCCGTGCGTGTCCAGCAACTCAAGCCGTTTCCAGATGGGGGAGATACCCTGTCGATTCGCAACACTTCCCCCAAACCCTTGTTCGTTTTCGTCTACATGAAAGGCGCCGCGCGCCTCGGAGAGGAAGTGGCCGGCGCGAAAGGGATAAGCCTTAGCGCCATATACCAGGACATGAAGGGCAAGCCCATCGCCACGGAATCGCTGGCGCAAGGCACAGACTTCGTGGCGAAGGTAACGGTGAAGAATCTTGGCCAGAGGCAAACCGACAACATCGCGCTGTCGCACCTCTTCCCCTCCGGCTGGGAGATCCACAACGAGCGTCTCGCCGAAGAAAGCGGCAAGGCGCCCGAGGGAATCGATTACCAAGATATACGCGATGACCGTGTCTATAGCTACTTCTCATTGAAAGCGGGAGAATCCAAGACCATCACCGTGCGTCTGAACGCGACCTATCTGGGCCAGTTCTATTTGCCCTCCATCGCCGCCGAAGCCATGTACGACGCGGCGCAGTTCGCCAGGACGAAGGGCCGCTGGGTCAAGGTGGAAAAAAAATGAACGCGGCGGGGAAACCCTAATCCCCGTACTCATGTTCGCGTGAGCACTTTCGTGCGCTGGAGGCAGGTGGCCGTTTGCGTGGCCGCCTGCGCCTTGCTGGCGGCGTTCTGGGGTTGCTTGCCGCAACCCTTGTTCAACGCCTCGTACTCGCCCGTCTTGCTGAGCCGGGAAGGCGGCCTGATGAGCGCACGTCTGGCGCAAGATGGCCAGTGGCGTTTTTACGCCCATTCCGCGGTACCGGAAAAATTTCGCGCGGCGCTCGTCCGGTTCGAGGATAAGCGTTTCGCCTGGCATCCCGGCGTGGATCCGCTCGCGGCTGTTCGCGCGCTCTACCTCAATGTGAAGCACGGGCAGGTGGTCAGCGGCGGCAGCACGCTCACCATGCAAGTGATCCGGCTAGCGCGCGGCCCGCGTGAGCGAACGCTGTGGGAAAAGTGCATCGAAGCCATGATGGCTTTGCGCCTGGAAATCACGCGAGGGAAGGACGAGATCTTCGCGCTCTACAGCGCCCACGCGCCCTTCGGTGGCAACATCGTGGGATTGGAGGCTGCCGCCTGGCGCTATTTCGGGCGTGCCCCGGATAAATTGTCGTGGGCGGAAGCCGCAGCCCTCGCGGTGCTTCCCAACTCCCCCGCCCTCATACATCCCGGAAAGAACCGAGACCGCTGGCAATCAAAGCGCGACCGCTTGTTGCGCGCGCTCAGTGCCGCCGGGCATTTGAACGCCACCGATCTTAGCCTTGCCATGGCGGAACCGCTGCCCTCGGCCGCGCGCGATTTGCCGCGCCTGGCACCCCACCTGCTCGACACGCTGGCTATCGATGCAGCAGGCAATCCGGTGCGTTTCCATTCAACCCTGGTCGCATCCGTGCAAATAGACGTGCAAGGCATCGTGGACCAGCATTTGGAAACCCTGAGGCGCCAGGAAATCAAGAATGCGGCGGCCATCGTCTTGAACAACGAATCCTTCGATGTCCTGGCCTACGTCAGCAATTCCAGCAAGGTGGCGAGCGATGAACCAGGGCAGGCCGTGGATATCGTGCGGCGCCCGCGCAGCACAGGCAGCACGCTCAAACCCTTCCTCTACGCCGCCATGCTGGATGCGGGAGAGATTCTCCCCAGCACCCTCGTGCCGGATTTGCCCACGCAATACGGTGGTTTCGTGCCGGAGAACTTCGAGCGCACCTTTCAAGGCGCCGTCCCGGCGAAATACGCCTTGGCGCGCTCGCTCAACGTGCCTGCGGTGCGTATGCTGAAAATGCATGGCGTCGCACCCTTTCACGCCGCGCTACGCAACCTGGGCTTGACCTCTCTCGATGGCGGGCCAGACCGCTATGGCCTGACTCTTATTTTGGGCGGTGCGGAGGCCACCTTGTGGGATTTGGCGGGGGCCTACGCCAATCTTGCGCACATCGCCGCACGGGTTGCGCCACGGGCACCTTGCTTTTACCGCCATGCGCGCGTATTGCGCGCGGAGCAGACCAGGGCACGCGCTGTACCCTGCGAGATCAGCCCCGGCAGCGCATGGCTCACCATGAGCGCGTTGCAAGAAGTCAACCGGCCCGACGCGGAGAAGAACTGGAAGAATTTCAGCAGTTCCACGCGCATCGCGTGGAAGACCGGCACCAGTTTCGGCCAGCGCGACGGCTGGGCGATCGGAAGCGACGCGCGCCACACCGTGGCAGTGTGGGTGGGTAATGCGAGCGGAGAAGGGCGCGCGGACTTAACCGGTGCATCCAGCGCGGCCCCCATCTTGTTCGCCATTTTCAACCGCTTGGGAGCAGGCCCGTGGTTTCGTAAACCGGAAGCCGATTTGAAGGAAGAAATCGTATGCAAGGACGATGGCTTTCTCGCCCACAACGGCTGTTCCGCTCGCTCGGAATTGGCTCCCCTGGCGGGCAAGTTCGAGCGCGCGAGTCCCTATCACCGGGTGGTGCACTTGGACGATACCGCGCGCTGGCAGGTGCACGGGGATTGCGAATCTCCGCGGCGCATGCGGCATGAGACTTGGTTCGTGCTGCCGCCCGGACAGGAGTTCTATTACCGGAAACACCACGCGGACTACCGGCCTTTGCCCCCCTTTCGTGCCGGTTGCACGGCGCGTATGAGCGCCAAACACAATCCCATCGAGTTCATTTACCCGAACTTCGGTACTCGCCTATACGTGCCCACGGAATTGGGCGGCAAGCGCAGCCGCACGGTCTTCGAGGCCACGCACCGGGACGGTAATGCGATCTTGTATTGGCATGTTGACGAGCAGTACTTGGGAGCGACCAGCACCTTCCACCAGCAGGCGCTCGACATCGAAGCGGGACCTCACGTCATCACCGTGGTGGACCAGCAAGGTAACCGGCTTTCGCGCCAATTCGAAGTGCTGGCGTTGGAATCGAAGCGCTGATCTGCCAGTACACTTCCCACCTTTTGGAGCAGTGCATTGGCGAGACGTAAAAAAGCCGCTCAACCCAGGCCAGATACCAAGCCAACCGCCAGCGTTTCGCCTTCCCGCGGCCTGCCGGAACCGCGGCCGCCTAAGCGCGCCTGGTGGCGCAATTACAAGATCATGCTTCCGCTTTGGGCGGTGATGATCGCGCTTACTTGGTGGGGATTGGAGAAAAACGTGGACCGTTCCGTCATCGCGGGCAGCGTGGTGGCGGTGGGTTTGATATCCAACGCCTTCGCGTGGCTACTGGGCATTATCGCCATGGTGCCCATCATCGGCCCGCTGATCGCCAAGGTGCTGTCCATCGGTTTTATCTGGCTGTTGAACGCCGTGGGTTACTTGGTATCCTTCATCGCCATCAAGCGCGGATACTCGAAGGACGTGCTCACCTATCGCGGCCTCACGGTTGCGGTCATCATCGGTATCGTCATCGGATTCATCATAGGAAAGCTGGTATGAAGCTCATCATCGCCACCCCGAGCCCCTACGCGCGCAAGGCGCGCATCGCGTTGCGCGAGAAAGGTATTGCCTACGAGGAAGTTGTGGACAACCCCTGGCTACCGCAAACGAGCATCAAGCAAGTGAACCCACTCGGTAAAGTTCCCAGCTTGATTCTGGAAGATGGCCGCGTGGTCCACGATTCGAAGGTGATCGTGGAGTATCTGGACACGCTGGGCCGCGAACCCAGGCTAATTCCGCAAGAGCCCGGCTTGCGTGTGGAGCACAAGCAAATCGAGGCCATCGCCGATGGCGTGTGCGACGCCATCGTGTTGGTGGTACTCGAACGCGTCCGGCCCGAAGCCAAGCAAAGCGGAGATTGGATCGAACGGCAGCGCTTGAAAATCGATGCGGGCATGGCGGAACTTGCTCGCTTACTAGGTGAAGGCGAGTGGTTCACGAGCCACGGATTCGGATTGGCGGAAGTCGCAACCGGATGTGCGCTGGGATACAGCGGCCTGCGCTATCCGGAGTTCAAATGGCAACCGCTGCACCCAAACCTGAAGCGGCTCTACGAGCGCCTCATGGCGAGGCCTTCCTTTGCCAACACCGTTCCCGTTCCCCAGCAAATGCCCTCGGTGTCGTAGAAACTCTTATCTACGCGAAGGAGCTCAGGCCTTAACGGCGGTCTTTGCGCGAGATACAGGCTTAGCGAAACGCCTCATCGAACAAATCGCCGTAGAAGCGCTGGCACAGCATGCGGCGGCGCTCTTTCTCGGTCAGATTTGGCGGAAACGATGCAATCACGATCGAGCGCGCGGTATCGAACATCTCGGCACCAATGCGCACCCGCTCCTGCGGGCTCATCGCCGCATAGCGGTCACGAACCATGCGGCCGATTTCTGGGCTAGTGTCGTTCATCCTTGCATTCGCTGAGTAAAGATTCCACGTGTAGGTAAGGTGCCCATTTGCGTAGATAGTCCCAATCGGCTTCCCCTTGAAGCAAACTGCGAACGTCACGAAGCTGAAAATCGGAGCGGGAATCCAGTGCCCATGCGAGTTTGGACAAGATTAAGTCCTCCCGGCTAACGATCCAGCACTCGAAGCCGCCAAAGCTAACTCTCTTGCGCCGGCTAAATTCAGTTTCTCTGTACGAGTCGTCTTTTCGTACCACGAAATCTACTTTTACAACGCTTTCCATATGTACCAAATTGAACATTCCCGGCGCCTGAATCGCTGCGATGATGGATTCGTGAGGTACGTAATAGTCCGCAGTGAAGACTTCGGAAAACTTTTCGCGGGTATCAAGACCAATATCTATGACTAAATCCACATCGCGGGTCATTCTTGGTTGAGCGTAATAGTTCAGTGCCATTGACCCGGTCAGCATGTAAGCGATGCCCACGGACTCTAGACGCATGCAAACATCGCGCAGTACGTCTAATTCGGTGGGCATCCTACCTAAATCGCCTCCACATACCGAATCAGCGCCTCACGCTCGGCCTTGCTCATCTTGCTGAAAGCATCGCGCGCGGCGGTGCCTTCGCCGCCGTGCCAGAGGATCGCCTCCAACACGTTGCGCGCGCGGCCGTCATGCAGTAGCGCCACGGTACCGCTCACCGTCTTGGTCAGGCCCACGCCCCACAAAGGTTGTGTACGCCAATCGCGGCCACCGGCCTTGAAGTCGGGGCGCCCGTCAGCCAGCTCTTCGCCCATGTCGTGCAGCAGCAGATCGGTGTAAGGATAGAACACGCGGTTAGCGAGCTTGGGGAAAGCGGGATACGTACCGGCGGTTTTCATCACCGGCGTGTGGCAAGCGCTACAACCCGCTTGTGTGAACAACTGCTCGCCGCGTTGCACTTGCGGATCCTCCATGTTGCGGCGGGCGGGTACCGCGAGCCCGCGCAGCCACACCTCGAAATCGTCCATGTCGGCATCGATCACCTCCGGATCGTTAGCGGGATCCTGGTCGAGGCAAGACGTTTGGATAGGCGGGCAGTTGTTCTTACGCAGATACTTCGAGGTAACACCGATATCGCCGAGGAAGGCGCCGGCGGTCTGTTGCATGAGGTTGGGTTGGTTGGCCTTCCAGCCAAAACGCCCCACCGATGTGCGGTTATGCACGATATCCCAGACGTAATTGAGGCGCCCATTGAGCCCCATTTTCTTTTGCGCTTCGGCCAGAGCCAAAAGGGTTGACTCGGGGACGGCCTCCAGCAAGCCCAGACCGAAGACGGGTTGGGTGTTGCGCAAGGAGAACATCGCGCCTTCGCCCAGCGGGCCAAAGGCTAGCTTTTCGAGGCGGATCTTCGGCTTGCGAAGAGAGACTTTTTCGCCGTCGGCGAGGGTTACGGTTTTCTCCTCCCAGTCGAGATAGATCTCGGCTTCCGCTGGGACGATCTGGCGGGCGTAGCGCAGATCGACTTCCTGCGCTTGCAGGGCGTTGTTCTGGAACTGGTCGCCGTAATTGGGATCGGCGTTGGGCCCGCCGTGCTCGTCCGTGCCCGGCAAGCTCAGGCGCACCAGCATGGTGGAGAGTTGCTCCTTGGCGTTAGCCGGTGGCGCACCCCGTCCGTTGTTGATATGGCATTCAGAACAGCGGGTTTGGATGAAAGTGGGCCCTAACCCCCATTCGCCATTGAAGGTGATGGGCGCGATCCAGCGGCGCTTGAAATGGCTTTGCCCGAGCAGGAACATTTCGCTCTCTTTGTAACTTAAGCCCGGGGCCGGGTGGGTGTAGGCGTCCTTATCCACGGCGGCAACGGTAAATCCGTTGTCGATGTCCGTCGCCGCCACCGTGGCAGTGGCAATCGCTACAAATCCCAGTACAAACGGCCAGCGCATGACATTCTCCCCAGTTACGTTGATCCCGCCGGGATTTTGCCTCAGTTTGGGAGGTAGGATCTAGGGACTAGGATCTAGGATTTAGGGGGGCGGAGTTAGCCGCCGCCGGTATGCCTTACCCCTAGCTCCTAGATCCTAGCCCCTATCCCCTAGGGTTATTTCACCCTCATCCCAGGCTGGGCACCCTCGTCGGGGTCCAGGAGGAAGATCCCTGGCCCTTCGCCGCTGGCGGCCAGCACCATGCCCTGGGATTCGCCAAAACGCATTTTGCGCGGGGCCAGGTTGGCCACCATCACCACGAGCCGCCCCTTGAGTTGCTCGGGGTCGTAGGCGGACTTGATGCCCGCGAACACCTGGCGTTGCTCGGTGCCAATGTCGAGCACGAGCTTGATGAGTTTTTCCGCGCCTTCCACATGTTGCGCATCGACCACGCGCGCCACGCGCAGATCTACTTTGTTGAAGTCGTCGATGCTGATTTTCCCGTCCGTAGCGGGCGCCGGTATCTTCCCCTCTCCCCCCGGGAGAGGGGCTGCGGGCGGGGACGTAACAGATTGGCTCACGACGTTCTCCTGGTGCTGTGCATGGCGTTGCTGTGAATGTGTTGAGGGAGTGGGTTGCAGGGATTCTTTATTGGCTTCCACTAACGCGGCGATTTGCTTCGGATCCACACGGGTCATAAGATGCTCGTAGGCACTGATTCGATGGCCGTCGGAAAGCGGATTCCTATGGGATGGCCAGTCGAGCGTGTCAATCCCTAGAAAGGCCTCTACTTTCTTAGCTATCTCAGGCAGCACGGGTTTGAGATAGACAGTGAGAATTCGGAAGGCTTCAAGGCTTGCACTACAAACGACATGAAGGCGTTGTGCTTGCGATTGATCCTTTGCGAGATCCCACGGTTTATTCTGATCCACATATTGATTGACCAAGTCCGTCAATCTCATAATCTCCCGAAGGGCTTTGCCGAATTCGCGTTGATCGTAGGCCTCACGAATCTCTTCCTCGGATCCCCAAAGTTTCATGATCAAGCCACTCTCAACCGAGACGGTCGTGTTTCCCATCTCCCAATCCAAGCTGCATATTTCGCCGCGGAACCGCTTGGAGATGAAACCGGCGCAGCGGCTGGCGATGTTGATGTACTTACCCACCAAGTCGCTGTTCACGCGCGCGACAAAATCTTCCAAGTTAAGGTCGATGTCCTCCATGGTGGCGCCCAGCTTGGCGGCGTAGTAATAGCGCAGCCACTCGGGGTTGAGTCCCACCTTGAGATAACTCTCGGCGGTGATGAAGGTGCCGCGGCTCTTGGACATCTTCTCGCCATCCACGGTGAGAAAACCGTGGGCGAAGACACTGGTGGGCGTGCGATAACCGGCGAAGTGCAACATGGCCGGCCAGAACAGCGCATGGAAATAGAGGATGTCCTTGCCGATGAAGTGCACCAGTTCCGTGTTGCCGCCAGGGCGCAGAAAATCGTCCTGGGCGATGTCCACTTTCTTTTCAGCGTAATTGCGGAAGCTGCCAAAGTAGCCCACCGGGGCATCCAGCCACACGTAAAAGAACTTCTTCCCATCGGTGCCCGGGATGGGAAATCCGAAGTAGGGCGGATCGCGCGAGATATCCCAGTCGGACATCTTGTCCTCGCCCTCCGTCCCCAGCCACTCTTGCATTTTGTTGGAGGCTTCGGGTTGCAGGCGGCCTTCTTCCCGCGTCCATTTGCGCAAGAAGGCGACACAGTCCGCGTGCGAGAGCCGGAAGAAATGATGCTCGGAAGCCTTGCGTACGGGCGCGGCCCCCGACACCGCCGAGTAGGGATTCTTCAAATCCGTGGGCGTGTAGGTAGCACCGCACACTTCGCAAGAATCCCCGTATTGGTCCTTGGCCGCGCACTTCGGGCACTCGCCCTTGATGAAGCGGTCCGGCAGAAACATCTCCTTCACCGGATCGTAGAACTGCTCCACGGAGCGCTTGGCGATGAGGTCCTTGCCTTGCAACTGCAGGTAAATGTCCTCGCAGAACGCGCGGTTCTCCGGTGAGTTGGTGGTGTAGTAATTGTCGAAGGCCACCTGAAAGCCGGCGAAATCCCGCGTGTGCTCCTTATACACGCGCGCCACCAGCGCCTCGGGCGTGATGCCTTCCTTATCCGCGCGCAGCATGATGGGCGTGCCATGGGTGTCGTCCGCGCACACGAAGTGCACCTCGTGGCCCTGCATTTTCTGAAAGCGCACCCAGATGTCCGTCTGGATGTACTCCACCAAATGGCCAAGATGAATGGCGCCATTGGCGTAGGGGAGCGCGGAGGTGACGAGGATGCGGCGGGTCATGGAGAGGTCGGAACGCCAAAGGGCTGAAGTGTAGCAAAGGCGAGGCGGCACACCGAGTAAAATGCGCCCCCAACGCATGAGAAACCGTCCATGACCCTCACCGAAGATTCCGTCAAAGCAGCGCTGAAGCAAATCCAGGATCCCGTACTGGGCAAGGATTACGTTACCGCCAGGGAAATCAAGTCCGTCAAAGTTGACGGCGGCAACGTCACCGTGGACGTGGTGCTGAGCTACCCGGCCAAGAGCTTGTGGGACGGGATTCGCGCCGAGGTGGAAGCGAAACTGAGGACCCTGCCGGGCGTGGGGCAGGTAAAAGTAAGTGTCACCAGTAAGGTTATCTCCCATGCGGTGCAAGCGGGCGTTGCGCTGCTGCCCGGTGTGAAGAACATCGTCGCCGTTGCCTCCGGCAAAGGCGGTGTGGGAAAATCAACGGTGGCCGTGAACCTGGCGCTCGCGCTGGCGGCCGAAGGGGCATCGGTAGGCATTCTCGACGCCGACATCTACGGTCCTTCGCAGCCGCTCATGCTGGGTTTGCAGGGCGAGCGCCCTAAATCCACCGACAACAAGTCCATGGAGCCCATGGAAGCGCACGGCATTCAAGCCATGTCCATTGGTTTTCTTATCGATGTGGAGCAGCCCATGGTGTGGCGCGGGCCCATGGTCACGGGCGCGCTTCAGCAATTGCTAACGGATACTCGCTGGCGCGATCTGGATTTCCTCATCGTGGATATGCCTCCGGGCACCGGTGACATTCAGCTCACGCTCGCGCAAAAAGTTCCGGTGACAGGTGCTGTCATCGTGACCACGCCGCAAGACATCGCGCTGCTGGACGCTCGCAAAGGCCTCAAGATGTTCGAGAAGGTCAACATCCCCATCCTGGGTATCGTGGAGAACATGTCGCTGCACGTGTGCTCCAAGTGCGGCCACGAGGAGCCCATCTTTGGTTTGGGCGGCGGAGCCAGCATGGCTAAGGATTACGGCGTGGATTTGCTGGGCTCGCTCCCGCTGGATATCAAAATTCGCGAGCATGGAGATTCCGGCATGCCCACGGTAGCAGCCGAGCCCAACAGCCGTATCGCCGAAATCTACAAACAGATCGCGCGCAGAGTTGCCGCCAAGATCGCCGATAAGGCGAAGGACATGAGCGCGGTGTTTCCGAAGATTGTGATCCAAAATACCTGAGGAGGGTGAGGCGGGAGGCGTTAGGCGTGAGGCGTAGACCGGTTGGGACTTCGGATTTTCCGCTTCACGCCTCGCGCCTCACGCCTCGCGAACAAATGATTAAATCCGATCGCTGGATCCGCAACATGGCGCAAACGCAGCGCATGATAGAACCCTTCGAGCCTAACCAGATCAAGCAGGTGGACGGCAAGCCGGTGGTTTCATACGGCACGTCGAGCTACGGCTACGATTTGCGCTGCTCGGACGAGTTCAAGCTCTTCACCAACCTCAACTCCACCATCGTGGATCCGAAGAATTTCGATCCCAAATCCTTCGTCGATGTGAAGGGCGGGTCTTGCATCATTCCGCCCAACTCCTTCGCCTTGGCGCGTACGGTGGAGTATTTTCGTATTCCCAGAAACGTGCTCGTGATTTGCTTGGGTAAATCGACGTACGCGCGTTGCGGGATCATAGTGAACGTAACGCCCTTGGAGCCGGAGTGGGAAGGGCATGTGACGCTGGAATTTTCCAACACCACGCCCTTGCCCGCGAAGATCTACGCCAACGAAGGCGTGGCGCAGGTGCTATTCCTCGAAGCCGCGCCGGACGATATCTGCGAGACGTCCTACAAGGATCGCGGCGGCAAGTACCAGAAGCAGACGGGAGTCACGCTGCCGAAGATTTAAACCGGCACCGCGCTGGTGCGCGCGCATCGTTTACGGTATCGATGTGGTGCGTGATTTTCATTCCTGTACTTCTCCAAGAATCCTAATGCACTGAGGGCATGGGACTTTGTTGTTTGGTACGGCGATTGCGATAGGGCGTTCCCAAGAGAGGGGCGAAGTGTCGCTTCTTATCGTTGCCGGCTAGGGTTCCGGGCGTGCTGTCGCATGCTGCTGGTCCGAGAGCCGGCGGTCCTGCGCGTTTCGCGGGGCTCCACGGAGGGATAAAAACCCGGGAGGCCGGTCGCACAACGATCTCCTCTCCGCATTTTTCCCGAAACTCAGAGGAGCCCGCCCATGTCGTTCGTACTTTGTCTGCGCCGCTTCGGCGCCGCGTTCTGTATTTTCTCCTTACTTTTGCTCAGTGCGCCTGCTCGCGCGGAAATCAAGGTCGGCTACAGCGATTGGCCAGGTTGGGTGGCGTGGGCCATCGCGGAACAACAAGGGTTTTTCAAGAAGCACGGCGCCAGCGTCGAACTCGTGTGGTTCGCCAATTACACGGACTCCATCGCCGCGCTCTCCGCGGGCCAGCTCGATGCCAACTGCCAGACCTGGTCGGACTCCATGGCGCCACTGGCCAAGGGTGTTGCGCTGAAGGTCGTGTTGGTCAACGACAACTCGGCGGGCAACGATGCGGTCATGGCAGCGCCGCGCTTTGGCAAACTCAAGGATCTCAAAGGCAAGACCATCGCCCTTGAAGAATTCAGCATTTCGCACTTTGTGTTGGTGACAGCGCTGGCCAAGAACGGCATGAAACAAAGCGATGTGAAGGTGGTCAATCTCGCCGCGGGCGATGCCGCCGCCGCCTTCATCAGCGGGCGCGTGGATGCGGCGACGGTGTGGAATCCGTGGATCAACAATATCGAGAAATCCGGTAAGGGCAAGGCACTATTTACCTCGAAGGATATGCCAGGGCTGGTTCCCGATCTGTTGGTTGCCCAAGAAAAATCCCTCGTGGCTAACCGCAAGGACTTTCTCGGCATGATCCGCGCGTGGTACGACGTGGAGCAGTTCATCCGCCAGAAGCCGGACGAGGCGGCCCAGATCATGGCCAAGATCGTAGGTCTCACCCCGGAGGAATACAAAGTGTTCATGCCGGGCACCCGTTTCTTTGGCGAGAAGGAGAACCTACAAGCTTTGGGAGCGGCCACGCAGCCGCTGTCGTTGCTCAATGTTGCTCCCACCATCTTGAAGTTTCTGGACGACAACAAGCTCATCGAGGGTAAACCCGACTTCGCCAAGGCCATCGACGCAACCTTGGTGCGCGAGGTGGCCAAGAAGTAATCGCGACCCCCAAGCACTCCAGTTCTTCGTACTTGTCCCGGCGATGACCAAGGCACTTGCGCCCGCGCGCTTGTGGGCGATCCGCGGTTCCATGAGCGCCCGCACCTATTGGCTGTTCGCGGCGCTGGGCCTGATCGTCCCCGTGCTGGTATGGAGTCTCATTGCGCACGTGCAATGGGTGGAGAAGATTTTCTTGCCTGCGCCGGGCGCGGTGTGGCTACGCACGCTCAAGTGGTGGAGCGAGGACCAGCTGGTGCGCGACATGGGGATCAGCACTTACCGCGTGTGCGCCGGTTGGGCGCTCTCCGCGGTGATCGCGCTGCCGCTGGGTTTGCTGATCGGTACCTTCCGCCCCGTGCAAGCCTTGCTCGAACCGCTCACGGATTTCATTCGCTATATGCCGGCGGTGGCTTTCATTCCGCTGGTGATGCTCTGGGTGGGGATTGGCGAGGGCTCCAAGATCGCCATCATATTTATCGGCACCTTTTTCCAGATGGTGCTCATGGTGGCCGAGGACACGCGCCGCGTACCGATGACGCAGATCGAGGCCGCGCAGACCATGGGCGCGACGCGCGGCGAGATCGTGCAATGGGTCATCCTGCAATCGGCCAAACCCGCGCTGCTCGATACCCTGCGAGTCACCATGGGTTGGGCATGGACCTACCTCGTGGTGGCGGAATTGGTGGCGGCCAATACGGGTTTGGGTTACGCCATTCTCAAGGCGCAGCGCTTCTTGCAAACGGACAAGATTTTCGCCGGCATCCTCATCATCGGCTTGACCGGCCTCGTGACAGATCAGTTATTTCGTCTCGCGCACCGTAAGGCGTTTCCATGGCTGCATCTGAAATGAATCCGCAGCCGATGATTCGCATCCGCGAATTGGGGAAGACTTTCGGACGCCCGCCCCGGGCGGTGCGTGCCCTGGAGAACATCAGCCTTGATGTGCAAGCCAACGAGTTCGTCACCTTGGTGGGTGCATCGGGTTGCGGAAAATCCACGTTGCTGCGTATTGCGGGCGGTCTGGAGCGCTGTACCGCGGGCCACATTGCGGCGGACGGCGTACCGGTCACGGGCTCCGGAGCGGACCGCGCGATGGTGTTTCAACACTACAGCCTGTACCCCTGGCTGAATGTGATGGAAAACATCCGGTTCTCTCGCCGCTTGCGGGTCCATTGGGAGAACAGCACCTCGGCGCAAGTCGAGGCCGCCTCCGGGCGCGCGGACGCACTGTTGAACCTCATGGGATTGACCACCGCGGCCAAGGCGTACCCCAACCAACTCTCCGGCGGCATGCAGCAGCGCGTGGCCATCGCGCGCGCATTGCTCTCGCGCCCCAACATCTTGCTCATGGACGAACCTTTCGGTGCCTTGGACGCGCAGACGCGCGAAGTGATGCACGACTTGATCCTGCACGTCTTCCATCTGGAGAAGGCGACTATTCTCTTCGTGACCCACGATGTGGAAGAAGCCATCTACTTGGGCCAGCGCGTGGTGCTGATGGCGCCCAGGCCAGGACGCATCGACACGATCTACCCAGTACCCCTGCCAGCACAGCGCGAGCAAGACATGAAGCACACGCCGGAATTTCTGGATTTGAAGAAAACTATTCTTGCCCGCATCCGCGAGACCTCGGGGATGCACACGGACACGGATTTACTCGCACGCTTCTCGCGCACCGCGGGTATTGGATGACACGCGTACTTTCATACCTTGATCACCACCTCATTGACTTTTCCCTACAACATGAACCCCGCCTTCCCTCATCCCCACCCTTCTTCCGGAGGGAGAAGGGCTTTGCTTCCCTCGCCCGCCGGGAGAGGGACCGAGGGTGAGGGAGACGATGAATCGTAAGCTCCTCCTCACCCATCCGATATCCCATGCAAACTATTCCAGGCCCTCTACTGTGGGAAGAGCTCGTTCCCGGCGGCTGCCACTGGTCCGGTGTCGTGCGCCGTGGCGTGGCGCTGCGCTTGACGGATTTGAGCGGTGGCGCCAACTGCGCCATGCTGCTTTTTAATCACGAAGAAAGGCACGAGCGCTACAACATGCCCGACACGCTCAAGGCCCAGCACACGGCGTTCTTAACCCAGGGCCACGTCTTGCAAACGGACATGGGCCGGGTGATCTGCTCCGTGATCGAGGACTCCTGCGGCTGGCACGACACGATTTGCGGCGTGATGGACGACAAGACACTGGCGGAGCGTCTCGGCGAACGCCGCTACCAGGAGCATCGCAACGACATGCACCGCAGTGGCAAGGAAGGTTTGCTCAAGGAGCTGGGCCGTGTAGATTTGGGAAAGCGCGATCTGCACGCCAACGCCAACTGGTTCAGCAAGGTGAGCGCGGACGAAACCGGCAAGTTGTATTTCGTGCCCAACCACAGTGCACCAGGCAGTTACGTGGATTTGCGCTTCGACATGCACGCCTTTGTTGCGCTCTCCATCTGCATGCATCCCCTGGATCCCCGCCCACGGTGGGATCCGCGGCCGGTGAAGATTTCCGCCTGGCGCTGCGGCGTCGCGGGCACCGAAGACCCCTGCCGCAATAGTTGCCCGGAAAACCAGCGCGCCTTCATCAACACTGAACGCTACTACGCACAATGAATATCGTTGAAAGCACACTCGATCCCGCGCGCGCGAACCTGGATGAAATCTGCCCGGCCGGAGAGCACTGGATGCGGCTCATCCGCAAAGGGCAGGTGTTGCGCATCGCCGATCTCGAAGGTAACCAGTCAGCCGATACGTTGTTCTACAACGCAGCCAACCCGGAGGAGCGCTACAGCGCGGTGGATACCATTCAGCGGCAGAGTAACCTCTACCTCATGGCGGGCACGCGCCTGATCAGTACCGAAGGCAACGTTCTGCTCACCATCGTGGCGGACACCTGCGGCCGTCACGATACCTTGGGCGGTGCCTGCGCGCAGGAAAGCAACACCGTGCGTTACGCGCTGGAAAAGCGCTCCATGCATGCCTGCCGCGACAATTTCGTCGCGGCCTGTCTGCACCATCCCGAATTCGGCATGGCCAAGCGCGACATCACCCACAACATCAATTTCTTCATGAACGTGCCAGTCACGCCCCTTGGCAAGCTCACCTTCGAGGACGGTCTGTCGGGTCCGGGCAAGTATGTGGAGATGCGCGCGGAGATGGACGTGGTTTGCCTCATCTCCAACTGCCCCCAGTTGAACAATCCGTGCAACGCTTACAACCCGACACCGGTGCGATTGCTGGTGTGGGATGCGAAATGTTGAGAACTCCTGGCTTCATGACCACGATACTTCAAGGCCTATTCCCTCATCCCCACCCTTCTCCCGGAAGGAGAAGGGCTTTCTGCTTCCCTCTACCTCCGGGAGAGGGACCGAGGGTGAGGGAAAGAACGTGTCATAAATCACTAATAGATTAATACGAGAGTACACAGCGATGTTTACCAAGGTCCTCGTCGCCAATCGCGGTGCCATTGCCTGCCGCGTGATCCGCACGCTGCACGAGATGGGAGTGGCCAGCGTTGCGGTGTATTCCGAAGCCGATGCGCAATCGCTGCACGTTTCGCAGGCGGGAGAAGCGGTGTGCATTGGTCCCTCGCCAGCGGCGCAAAGCTACCTGCGCGGCGAGCGCATCCTGGAGGCTGCGCGTGCAACGGGCGCGCAGGCCATCCATCCTGGTTATGGGTTTCTCTCCGAGAACGCGGACTTTGCTCAAGCCTGCGCGGACGCAGGGGTCGTCTTCATCGGGCCACTCCCGCAACACATGCGCGCCTTCGGGTTGAAGCACACCGCACGCGAGTTGGCGCAGCGCAATGGTGTGCCGCTTTTACCGGGATCAGGATTGCTAATGGACGTAGCGCACGC
>JBJXGQ010000042.1:0-5918 GCA_046160525.1 Burkholderiales bacterium | reverse complement strand
CTGGGCGACGGCATCGTCGCCTTCTTCGGTTACCCACTGGCGCACGAAGGCGAAGCCGAGCGCGCCATTCATGCGGGGCTTGCCATCGTTGATGCGCTTGCGAAACTCGAGGTTCCCGAAGTAGGCCGCATTCAAGTGCGCATCGGGATTGCCACCGGCGTGGTGGTCGTGTCTTCCGCCGAAAAAGGCGCGGTGGGAGAAACCATGAACTTGGCATCTCGCCTGCAAGGCATGGCGCCGGTGGGCGCCATCGTGGTGAGCGAACGCGTGCGGCGCTTAGCCGGTGGGGCCTTTGATTACGACGACCTGGGCGAGCAGACCTTGAAGGGCATCGCCCGCGCCACCCGCGCCTATCGCATTACGGGGGTAAGCCAAGCGTCAAGCCGCTTCGAGGCCGCCACCCAGGAAGGCCTCACCCCCATGGTGGGCCGGGAGCTTGAGATCGCGATGCTGCTGGAACGCTGGAGCCAAGCGCAAGACGGCGAAGGCCAGGTCGTGTTGTTGTCCGGCGAGCCCGGCATCGGCAAGAGCCGCATCTTGAGTGCGCTGCGCGAGCGCTTGGAGTCCCAAGCGGCGAGCACGCTGCGCTTCCAATGCTCTCCCTATCACCTCAACAGCGCCTTCTATCCGATCATCGGTAACTTCGAGCGCGCGCTGAAATTCACCCGCGACGAAACCGCGGACTCCAAACTCGACAAGCTCGAAGCCCTGGTCGTCACCCATTACTCACGCCCGCTCAGTGACGTACGCTTCATCGCCTCGCTGCTCTCCCTCCCCGTCGAGTCGCGCTACGGCGCGACCACGATGACCCCGCAGAAGTTCAAGGACGAGACGCTACGCTCCTTGGTCGATCTCACCGAAGCCGCCGCCAGAGGGCATCCCACGGTGATGCTCTACGAGGATGCCCACTGGGCCGACCCGACCAGTCTTGAATCGCTGGATCAATTGATCGATCGTATGCGCTCCATTCCGCTCCTCCTGGTGATCACGCACCGGCCTGAATTCCAGCCTAAGTGGACAGCGCACGCTCACGTGGTGGCCTTGAACCTGTCCAAGCTCACGCGCTCGCAAAGCGGTGCACTCATCTCCAAGCTCGCCCACGGCAAGGCGCTCCCAGGCGACCTCCTTGAACGGATCCTGACCAAGACCGATGGCGTGCCGCTGTTCGTGGAAGAGCTCACCAAGTCCATTCTCGAATCGGGTGACTTGAAGGATGCAGGCGATCGCTATGAGTACACCGGCGACGCCGGCAGCATCACCATACCGGCCAGCCTGAGGGATTCCTTGATGGCGCGGCTGGACCGCCACGCCGCCGCCAAGGAGATCGCACAGATTGGGGCGGCCATTGGACGGGAGTTTGGCTATGAGTTGATTGCAGCCGTGGCGCCGATGAGCAAGCCCGCGATCGACGACGGCTTGCAGCGGCTAACCGACTCGGGCTTGGCGTTTCGGCGTGGCAACCCTCCGGACGCGGTCTACACCTTCAAGCACGCCTTGGTGCAGGATGTCGCGTACGACTCGCTGCTCAAAAGCCGACGGCAGGAACTGCATGCGAAGATCGCAAGCGCGATCGGGGAGTGCTGTCCAGAAAAAAAAGACAACGAACCGGAACTACTCGCCTATCATCTGAGCGCCGCTGGGCGCAGCGATCTGGCGATCCCGCTGTGGCAAAAGGCGGGCGAGTTGGCGTTGAAACGTATGGCCCTCACCGAGGCCATCTCCCATCTCAACCACGGTGTCGAATTGATTTCCACCCTGCCAAGCTCATCGCAACGAGATGCCAGCGAACTGCGGCTACGTATCGTGTTAGGCACAGCTTGGATGGCGTTCAAAGGCTGGCCCGCACAAGAGGTTTGGAGCGCTTTACATCCCGCGCTAGCGCTGGCGAAGTCGCTTAAGCGCGACGATGCGTTGCTACCGGTACTCTGGGGGCTCTGGTGCCACATCCACACTCAAGGTCGCAGGGCCGATGCGCTTGATTGGGCGAAGGAGATGCTCGATATCGGTGAGTCCAGCGGCGACTCGGATATTTTGATGTTAGGGCACATCGCTGCGATGTGTTCGTATTTTCACAGTGGTGAGCTGCTCATCAAAGCCCGCGAGCATGGAGACCAGGGGTTGGTCCTCTACGACCCCGAGAGGCATTACCGCCTCGCAGACATTCTCAACCTCGACCCGAAGACATTCGTCGGCGTTTGGACTGCGCACTTGACCTGGATGCTCGGCTATCCGGACCAGGCTCTGAAAGTGAACGACGCCAAGGACGAACACGCCCGCCGACGGGGTCACGTTTTCGATGTCGCTTTTGCGCTTACTCTTGGCGCAGACCTCTTCGATTATCGCTGCGAGGCCGAGGCGCTTCGCAAACGCGCCGAGGAAGCCGAGCGGTTGGGGCGCGAGAACAGCCTCCCGCTCATTTGGGGGTGCTTGGCCCCGCTGCGTTATGGCATGGCGCTCGTCCGTCAGAACAAATTCGCCGAGGGGGCGGCAACGCTTAAAACAGGCCTGGCTCTCTGGGAGGGTGGCGGTGGCCGGGTTACAAGCCCCCACTACAAATACGCCCTCGCCGAAGCAATGGCACATCTGGGCGACCTCGACGGTGCGATAGGGCTCATCGATGAGGTAGTCGTCACACAGGTGACCCGCCCCGGCTGGGAAGAGCGCTCCCACTACGCCGAGATCCTGCGCCTGAAGGGCTGGATGCTCTCGCTCAAGGGCGACCTCGCAGGCGCCGAGCAGAGCTATCTCGCCTCGCTCGACTGGGCGCGCCAGCAACAGGCAAAGTCCTGGGAGCTACGCACTTCGACCAGCCTCGCCCGCCTCTGGCAAGCCCAGGGAAAACACCGCGAAGCGCTCCATCTCTTGAAGCCCGTTTACGACTGGTTTACCGAAGGGTTCGATACCAAGGACTTGAAGGAGGCCAAAGCGTTGCTCACGGAGCTGGGCGAATACACGGATTAGGACGTCCGCCACGGGTTCACGCACTCGGCGCCGCAGCGTTCGAACCTACAAACGGCGATTAACCACGAAGCACGACGGAACACGAAGGAAAACAAGAACATTGAGGCAGCATCCGCCGCACCCAATTGGTGAGTGCGATTTATGAAGATTTCTTCGCCTGTCCTTCGTGCTACCTCGTGTCCTTTGTGTGCAATAGCTTTTTCTAGGTTATTTGATCGTTGCGTAATTCATGGCACCTTCTTTCCCTCACCCTCGGTCGCTTTTCAGGAGGGCGAGGGAAGTATTAAGCCCTTCTCCCGCCGGGAGAAGGGTGGGGATGAGGGAAACGCTTTTGCATAAGGTCTTTGTCATGCATTTCGGAATCCTCAATATTCTGGTCTTCCCGAATCTTGTTGACGCGAGGTATCGAGTTCGATACCCACGAGCGGCGAACGGCGGAAGAATTCAACCAACGTGCCCTTGCGCGGGTTGAGCTTACGACATTGGCCAGCGTCCACAACAACCACTGCGTCCGCGCCATGAACGGTGATCACCTGTGGCCCGTCATCTCGTGCTCTTCGTACCAACTCGCTCAGCCGGTTTCTTGCTTCGTGTAACTGCCAGCGATTACCCATGGATTGCCCTCTGAAGAATCCGCCAAACTTAACCGGGAAGTAACCCGCGCTCACGCAGATTACTTTCCAGCAGCTCCATCAAGGGCCCCAATTTCGGCGGCGAGGCCTCTCCGGTAACGACGATACCGTATTGCCTTAACGCATCCGAACACACGGGACCGACTGAAAGCACGCTCGCGCGACTGATGGCGTCAAGACACTTCCCTCGAAGATCTTTGGCTTCGGCATAGGTGATCAAGTTCTGAATCTGGCTAGCACTGGTAAAAACCAGCGTACTCACTTCATGTTTATCCAATGCCGCCAGCAGCCAGTCCAATGGCGCGGTGTCCCTTGGCAAGCTCCAACGATAAGCGGTGATCTCCATCACCTTCGCGCCTTGGCCCTCAAGGGCTTCCATCAATTCCGGATTCTGGCCGCCGTGGCGTTGGACGTATACGTCGCGTCCCTTCAGAACTGTCGGCGCCAAGGCTTGCAGTAGTGTCGCGCTCGTGAATGGTGACGCGGCGCTCAAATCGATGCGGATCTGGCGCTTGCGCAAAGCGGCAGTGGGCTTGGGTCCGCGCACGGCGATCGTGGAGCGCTCTAACAGATTGCGGAATTCGGTAACCAGATTCAAATTCTCAAACGCCGCAAACAACGCTTCCACCCCTACCCCGGTTTGGAAGATCACCAAGGGGTTGGCGGCTTTCTCCCATTGCTCGATCCATGATCGAAGCTGGGCGAGATCGATGTCCGGTTCCTCCGCCAGTGCAGGCGCATGCAGCGCCACGGCACCCAGGCGGGTGATGAGCTTACCCATCGGTTCGCCGGCCCGGCTTTCAAGGTACGCCACCACGGGCGCGGAGCGGGTGTTCATTGGGAATTCGTATGTAGCATGGGAAAAGGATGCCCATATTGTGCGCGCGCATTAGGAAAGGTCAATGGTGGGTTACGCTTCGCTAACCCACCCTACGCCGCCAAGGGCTCGCTAATTTGGCTTTCCACCAGGCGCCGCACTTCGGGTAGGCAGGAACCACAATTGGTTCCGCAGCGCAAACTGCCCTGCAAGGTCTTGACGCGCTCGCTCGCCGTGCCCGAGGTCTGGGCAAGCGCGGAGGTAATTTGAGTGTCGGTCACGTTCAAACAACTGCATACGACCTTTCCGGGGGATACAAATCCCGATGGCGCCGTGGCGGTGGGGGCGAGCAGAAAACGGCGGATGGCCGTGACGGGCTCGCCGGAGACCAGCCATTCCTTGAGCCATGCTTCGGCGGCGAGTTGCGCGCCATCTCCCGACAAGCGCACACCGCGCAAGCGCCCATGCAGTATGTTCACGCGGCGGCCCACACCGCGCCGTGAATCATCGTAGCGCAACACATCGGACTGGGCGAGACCAAAGCGGCGGTCGATGTCTTCGATGGTTTGCAACGCAGGCGCTTGTTTGTCCGCCAAGCGCATGAGCACACCTTCCTCTTCGCGCCCGAACAGCACCACGGAGGAGAAGGAAAACTCCGGCAGCAAGGGCGTGAGGGAGTCCAACAGCGCGGCGGCCGTACCCATGCTGGCGTAACTGAACACCGCCAGGCGCCACGGCAATTCGGCGCGGGCGATGCGCACGGCGGAGTGCTTCAACTCTGGCTGCTTGGAATCCTTGTCGTAGGCGGGAAGCGTCAAGGTGTTCACGCCATGGATATCGCGGCCTCCCAAGAAGCGGGCGCCCCAGTGCATCGGCAGATACACTTGCCCTAAGCGCAAGGAATCATCCGCCACCGCCAAGGCATGAACATGGCCGCGCCGCGATTCGATTCGCAACAGATCACCCGCGGCGAGACCGCGCCGTTCGAGGTCCTGGGGATGCACGCCGATGGCAGGTTCGGGCACATGGGCGAACAGTTGCGCGACGGTACCCGTGCGGGTCATGCCATGCCACTGGTCACGCAGGCGCCCGGTGATAAGGCGAAATGGATAGTGCGCATCGGCGGATTCCGCGACAGGCCGGTAAGGAGTTGCCATGAAGCGCGCTTTCCCCGAGAGCGTAGCGAAACGGCCGTCTTCATAAAGACGCGCCTTCCCATGGGTTTGCCCAGGCAGGAAAGGCCACTGTTGCGGCGCCTCTTCCAGTTTCGCGTACGTCAGCCCGGTAATGTCCAGATCTCGCCCGCGTGTGCTGTCGCGATGTTCTTGCCATACGGATTCCGCCGTCTCGTAGGGGAACAAGGTCGGTTTTCCCGGTCGCATGCGGGCTTCCAACTTGCGTGCGAAGTCGCGTGCGATCTCCCAGTCGGCGCGCGCCTGTCCTGGTGGCTCGGTGGCGGCACGCACGCGCGAGATACGCCGCTCGGAATTAGTGACGGTGCCTTCTTT
>JBJXGQ010000041.1:0-2553 GCA_046160525.1 Burkholderiales bacterium | reverse complement strand
CGTGAGCGATGGCGATGATTTGACGTGGCGGCAGTTTTATCAGCACCTGGCCGACGGTTCGGGCCTCAAGCTCGATGCGCCGATGTTTCGCCGCCAGGAAGCAAATGGCCACGCATCGGCGGCCTGGTGGAATCCGGGTGCGTGGGTGCGCGCGGGAAAGACGGTAATGAAGAGTGCGGAGTTCAAGTCGCTGGGGCGGCGGGTTTTGAACACTGACCCTGTAGGAACGTTGCCGCGCTGGGGGCTGGAGGCCTTTCCCTCGCTAGAGCAAGCCGCGCGGCGGTTGGTGGGGGCGGATGGGTCGCTGCCGGTCTATCGACGTGAGGCGGCCGCCGCGGAAGACTGGGTCGAAATGGGGTCGGGCGGGGCTGTGGTGAGCATCGCGAAGGCCCGGCGGCTGCTCGGATTCGATCCACCGATCAAGCGCGATCGGGCGCTGGAACTAACAATCGACTGGATCAAGCATGCTCGACTCGTCGGCTAGCGCCGAAATGCAGACGCAGCGCGAGCTAGATCTTGCCCGCCGTCCGGCGGTGAGCATCATCTTGCCGACGTACAACCGGGCTAAGTTTCTGCCCGCAGCGTTTGCGGCAATTCAAGGCCAGCAATGGACCGACTGGGAGCTGATCGTTATCGACGACGGCAGCACGGACGAAACGCAGGAGCTGGTGCCGGAGCTAACTCGCGGCTGGCAGCAGCCGCTGAGGTATATCTATCAGGAGAACCAAGGGGCATATGGAGCACGGAATACGGGGCTCGATCATGCGAGAGGTAACTACATCGCGTTCTATGATAGCGATGACATTTGGTTGCCGCATCATTTGAAAGATTGTGCAGCCGCCTTGGAAGCGAACGCGGATCTGGATTGGGTGTATGGTGCCTGCCAAATTGTTGAGCAAGCGACCGGAGGCGTCTTAGCGCACAGCACGTTTTACTTAGAAGGCCAGCCGCGGCCGTTCATTAAGCTCGCCACTCGTGACATTGGCGCTTTGCGAATCATTGACGATTCTGCAGCAACCCAGTGCATGATTCTGCACGGCCTTTACTGTGGGCTGCAGAATTCTGTAATCCGCAGCGCACTGTTTGAGAATTATCGTTTTGAGGCTTGCAATCGGAACGAAGCGGAAGATCAGTTAATCGTTATCGACATGCTTGCGCGTGGCTGCCGGTTGGGGTATTTAGACTCTGTTCACGTGGTTTATCAACTGCACAGCGATAACTCGACGGGGGCGTCCAGCAGCATATCTCTCGAGCGCCGATTGTCGGTCCACTTGGCGCTGGTTCAGGGATTCGAGACGCTGCGCAAACGACTAAGACTGCGGCCCGCCGACCGGCGAGCGCTCAACCACCGGCTAAGCCAGGAGTATTTTTGGCACTTAGGATATGCGCTGTACTGGTCGCATGGCCGCCACTGCGAGGCGCTCCAAATGTTCCGCAAGGGCATCGCGCTTCGGCCCTGGCATTGGAGTTACTGGAAGACCTATTTGGCGGCCCGTCTGTCACAGGCCTGGAAACAACCATGACAACCATCCATTCACCGGAAACGGAGCAACTTGCCAGTCAACATCCGTCCTATGGCACGTCCGACCATTATTTGGGTGAAAAAGGCGCATCCTATTTTGCCTGGCAGGGCGGTGGAGGGTTGTTCGGAGGTAGGATCAATGCTCACAAGTTTGCTGACTTGGTGCGGCCGGACTCCACCGTTCTCGATTTCGGTTGTGGAGGCGGGTTCCTGTTGAAGAATCTGCACTGTCACCGCCGATTGGGCGTCGAGATCAATCCGGCTGCCCGCCAACATGCTGCCACGCTTGGGATTGAGTGTTATGCCACAACGCATGATGTACCGGATGGCATTGTAGATTTGGTAATTACCGATCACGCTTTAGAGCATGTGCCATATCCTATTGGAGCCTTGGAAGATTTGAGAAAGAAGATCAAGCCCGGAGGACGCCTGGCGCTCTGCGTGCCGATCAACAACTGGCGCGAGGACAGAATTTACAATCCTGAGGACCAAAACCATCATCTGCATACTTGGACGCCGCAATTGATGGGCAATACACTCGCCGAGGCAGGGTTTGTAGTCGACTCGGTCTATGCCAGGATTTTTGCCTGGCCCGGACGGTGGACGGTGGCCTGTTATGGACGATTGCCCTATTCGTGGTTTAAGGCTATTTGCTTTACGTATGGCTGGTTCACGGGAAAAGGTTGGGAAATCCTTGCCGTAGCGCGGCCAAGGTAGGAAGTTTCCGAAACACTCAGCGCGAAGATGAAAGTCCTCTATCTCACAAACAACGCTAACCGCGCCAGCACAACCGTGGCGACGCTGGGGTGGATTTCCAATTTACAGCCCAGAGGCTTAAGCCCAGTAGTTGCCTCGCCCAAAGTTGGCGAATTTTCCGAGTGGCTGCAGGCGCGCAACGTTTCCTGTTACCAGCAGGAGTTTCCGATTCCCAATAAACGCAAGCCGTGGGAGTTTCTATGGGCGATTTGGAAGCTGCGCCGAATCGTGAAGCGCCACGCAGTGCAACTCATCCACTGCAACGAGCAAGACAC
>JBJXGQ010000040.1:0-20582 GCA_046160525.1 Burkholderiales bacterium | reverse complement strand
GTAAAAAGCGTACAACTCGCGTAAGTGACCTGTGAGCACCTCGCGAATTTCCTCCGGCGCGGGCGGAGGTAGTGTCTGGCCCGTTTCCAGATAGTGATTGATTTCCCGAAAGATCCATGGGCGCCCTTGCGCGGCCCGGCCAATCATGATGGCATCGGCGCGCGTGGCGGCGAGCACCTCCTTCGCCTTCTCCGGCGAGCCGATATCGCCATTGGCGATGACGGGAATGTTCACGGCAGATTTCACCTCGGCGATGGTGTCGTACTCCGCTTCTCCGGTAAAGCCGCACGCACGCGTGCGGCCGTGAACGGTGAGCGCCTTCACACCGGCAGCTTCGGCGATTCTCGCGATCCTCACGGCGTTCTTGCTGTGCCCGTCCCATCCCGTGCGAATCTTGAGAGTAACCGGCACCTCTACGGCTCGCACGACAGCATCGAGAATACGGCCTACCTGTTTCTCGTCCCTGAGCAGTGCGCTGCCCGCTTGCACATTGCACACTTTTTTCGCGGGACATCCCATGTTGATGTCGATGATCTGCGCGCCGGTTCCCACGTTGTGGCGAGCGGCCTCGGCCAGCATAGCGGGATCAGCCCCGGCGATTTGCGCGGACACGGGTTGCGCTTCTCCTTCGTGATTGGTGCGGCGTTGCGTCTTTTCCGTGCCGTAAAGACGCGGATCGCTGGTCACCATTTCCGATACGGCCATGGCCGCGCCCATTTTCTTGCATAGCTGTCGAAAGGGCCGGTCGGTCACACCCGCCATCGGCGCCGCGATGGTTTTATTTTCGAGCGTGTAAGGGCCGATTCGCATGGGTTACGCGAGAGAGGGTAAGAATAGGAGTGGAAAATCAGGAGGGCGCGATTGTAGCGCAAGCCTTTATCGGTTGTATGCGCCGAGGAGGAAAAATGACGGGAGCGAGCCTTGCAATTACACGCCGAACATCATGTGGCGCGCGAAGGCAGTGCGCAGCGGTTTGAAGCGCGCGAGCGACGATAAAGCCAGAGTGCGCCCGGCTCGTACGGCGGGATGGGAGCTTCCAAAAATTCCCACGAGCGCATCGGTTAAGCGGATGCTTTGGCTACGGTCCCAACGGCGCGTACTCGCGAATTCTCGCAGAATTTTCGGATGGCCTGGATCGGCTGGCCGCTTCCAAAGCAATTCGCGCAGCGCCCAGATGTCGCGTAACCCCAGATTAAAACCCTGGGCCGCCACGGGGTGTATTTGTTGCGCTGCGTTTCCGACGCGAAGGGCGCGTCCTTGCGCACCGCGCGGCTCCACGACTAGACGCAAGGGAAAGCGCGCGCGCGGAGACACGCGTGTAAAGCGCCCCGCCCACGGGCCAAAAGCCTCCGAGAGCGCACGCATGAACTCATCGTCTTGCGCGCTTATGAGTGCATCGCCTTGTGTCGCGGGCACGGTCCATATGAGCGCGAAATGATCCTCGAAGGGTAATAGGGCGATGGGACCGCTCTCGCAAAAACGCTCGTGGGCGCGGTGCAGATGGGGTTGTTGTGTCCACACCTGTGCGACGATGGCCCACTGCGCGTAATCCTTGACGCTGGCATCCTGAGAAGGCTCGGCGCCGCCCTCGGCGTGAATGACCAATGGCGCGCTGATTTTTTCGCGGATTTGCGCGTTGAGCTCCACTTCGGCGGCGTGCGCATTCATGCTGGCGGTGCGCGCGGTGCAACCGAAACGAATCTGCACGTTGGTGTGCTCTTGCAGCTTGTGCGCCAGCGCATGGCTAAGATCATTGAATGTCGTGACGTGACCCAGGGCGGGTACGCGGCATTCGCTGGCGCGCAGGGTGACAGGTGCCAGGGCACCGCGCTCGGACACGCGAATTTCCGTGATGGCCGTGGAGTTGGAAAGCAGCTGCCACACGCCGAGGCGCTCCAGGATCAGGCGGCTGCCCTCCGAGAGCGCGAGAATCCTGCGGTCGTCCCGGGGCGCCGCGGCCTCGCGTTTCTCCGCGATGAGAACGCGGTACCCGAGGGATGACAGGGCGAGCCCCGCGGCAATTCCAATGGGGCCGCCACCGATGATGACAGCATCGAAGGCCATCTAGCGGCGCATCAGCCGTTCGATGTCCGCGACGGCTTTGGGTGCCGCCGCTGTCAAAATCTCGCAGCCTTTGGAGGTAACCAGGGCGTCGTCCTCAATGCGTACACCGATGTTCCAGAAGCGCTCCGGAACGTCGTCGCCCGGGCGTACATAGCATCCAGGCTCCACCGTGAGCACCATGCCTGGCTCGAGGGCGCGCCACTCGCCTTCATGTTTATAGTCACCGCAATCGTGCACGTCCATGCCCAGCCAGTGGCCCGTGCGGTGCATGTAGAACTTACGGTAGTCCCCCGATTCGATGAGTCCGCCAAGGCTACCTTTGAGCAAGCCCAGATCGAGCATGCCCTGGGCGAGCACTTTGACGGCGGCGTCGTGGGGGGCCTGGAACGTCTTCTTCGGTTTGACTTCGGCGATTGCCGCGGCCTGCGCGGCCAGCACCAATTCGTAGATATCGCGCTGGGGCCCGCTGAACTTTCCGCCGATGGGAAAAGTGCGCGTGATATCGGCGGCGTAACCATCCAATTCGCACCCGGCGTCGATGAGCAGCAGATCGCCATCCTTCATCTTGGCGTCGTTGGCGACGTAGTGCAGCACGCAGGCGTTGGCACCGCCGGCCACGATGGAGGTATAGGCCGGAGCCTGGGCGCCGTGCCGGCGAAATTCGTGCAACAGTTCCGCTTCGATTTCGTACTCGTAACGCCCGGGCTTGGTGGCAACCATGGCGCGCCGGTGGGCGGCGGAGGAAATTTCGGCGGCCTTGCGCATGGTGGCGACCTCCTTTTCATCCTTGCGCAGCCGCATCTCATCCAGGATCTGCCGGACGTCGTGCAATTGCGACGGCGCCGAAATGCCGCTGCGGATTTGCGCGCGCACGGCGTTCAACCATTTCATCAGGCGCGCGTCCCAATCCGCGTGTTCTCCCATATCGCAATAGAGCACCGGCTGGCCAGCCAGTAGCTCGGGCAATTTCTCATCCAAGGTTGCAATGGAATGCGCTTCGTCGAAACCGAAGGCGCGCTTCGCCGCCGCGGGACCGTAGCGAAAACCGTCCCAAATTTCGCGCTCCATGTCCTTGTCGCGGCAGAACAGGATGTTCCTCGGTTTTTTTCCCGCGATGACCACCACGACGGATTCGGGTTCGTTGAATCCCGTAACGTAGTAGAAATAGCTGTCGTGGCGGTAAGGATAGTGCGTATCCCGGTTGCGCTGGCGCTCGGGCGCCGTGCGAAGAACCGCCACGCCAGACTTCATGGCGCTTGCCAGGCGTTTGCGGCGTGCGCGGAATACGCTCATATCTGCCATGGGGGAATTTCTGTGAGGAGGGTTGAAGGGATTATAGCGAGCGCTCTACGCGCCAGCGCGCGGCTTCATGAGGCGGGCAAGATCGAGGTCCCATGCATTGCCGGCCTCCTCAAGGGCCGCGACGACGCTGTGCCTGTCCTCGGGCGTGCGGTTCTGGCTCAGTTTGAATTTGCCCTGGAGTTCGGTGATGGTGAGTTCGAATCCGACAATGTGGGCAGCCATCTTCGACAAGTAGGCTGGGTCGCCGGGTAGTTGCCAATGGGTGCCGTTTTCTTCCTCGAAGCGATGCGTCAGTTGCGAGGTCAAACGCAGGATGCTTGCTTCATCCTCGATCAACTGGCAAGTTCCGCTGGCATGTACGACGGCGTAGTTCCACGTAGGGACGCTGGGGTGCTGGCCATACCAAGCGGGAGAAATATAGCGGTGCGGGCCGTGAAAGATAGCCAGATGGCGTCCTTGGGGAAGGCACTTCCAATGGGGGTTGGCGCGCGCCATGTGGCCGCTCAGCGTACCGTAGGGTGCCGTGCCGCGCTCTAGCGCCAACGGAAGATGGGTGACTTGAAGATCGCCATCGATTTGGCTCACCAAGGTGGCGAAGGGCGCGCGCTCCATGAGACCGTGCAGTTCCCCGGTGTCACGCTCGTTGAAGTGGGCGGGGATATAGATCATTGGCGGCTACGCGCGAGAACATCGGCTTGCGCCAGGCGCTCGGGCGTGCCCACATCGAGCCATAGCCCGTCGTATTTGCAACCGGTGATTTCGCCGCGCGCGATGGCTTGCTTCAAGAGCGGCCCCAAGGCGGCGCGGGTACCCGGTACGATGTTCGCGAAGAATGAGCGCCGGTACACGCCGATGCCACTGAAAGTGTAGGGTGGCGCGGGCGTGGATAGCACGCGTTCGCCCTCCAAGGCAAAATCGCCTTTCGCATTGTGGGCCGGATTACTCACCAGCACCAAGTGGGCGCTAGTTGAGGGCAACGCCGGTGCGGCGGTTTTCGGCAGCAGCGACGCGAAATCGAAGTCGGTGAAAATGTCGCCGTTCACCACGACAAAACTCTCGCCATCCAAGAGGGAAAGCGCCTTGGCGATACCCCCCGCCGTTTCCAGGGCGGTGCCTTCGCTGGAGTAACGTATGCGCACCCCGAAGCGCTCTCCGCCGCCGAGGTATGCCTCTATCTGGCCGCCTAGCCAAGCGTGATTGATGGCGATCTCGCCGAATCCCGCCGCCCTAAGGGCTTCTATATGCCATTGGATGAGGGGTTTGCCGCCCGCTTGCAAAAGACACTTTGGCGTGCGGTCCGTGAGAGGCCGCATGCGCTCCCCACGGCCCGCCGCGAGAATCATGGCTTGGGGCATCGCGGCCGTCAAAACGTGAGTCCCGCCGTCTTTGAGGTGCCTTGCAGTTCGTCCAGCAACCTTAGCATTGGACGTAACTCAGCATAGCGCTCGCACGCTTTGCGCAGATAGGCCATCACTAGCGGCAGATCCTTGAGATAGCCGTCCTTGCCATCGCGGTGCCACAGGCGCGCGAAAATCCCCAGTACCTTCAAGTGGCGTTGCACCCCCATCCACTCGAAGTCCTTGTAGAACTCGCCGAAATCGGAAGGCACCGGAAGGCAGGCTTTACGCGCCTGCTCCCAATAGCGTACGGTCCAGTCGAGCACGCGCTCCTCTTCCCACTGGATGTAGGCATCCTTCAACAGAGACACCAGATCGTAGGAGATGGGGCCGTGGACGGCGTCCTGAAAATCGAGAATGCCAGGATTGGGCGTGCTGATCATCAAATTGCGCGAGTGATAATCGCGGTGAACGTAAACCTTGCCTTCGTTCAAGTTGCGCGCCAACACCGAATCGAAGACCGCTTCCAATTGCGAGCGTTGATGAGGTGTTAGCGCGGTGTTGAGATGGCGCTGCACGTACCAGCCGGGGAATAGCATCACCTCCCGGTGGAGCAAGGCGCGGTCGTAGGCGGGCAATTCCCCGGTGCGGCTACTTTGTTGGATACGGATCAAGGCATCGATAGCGCCGCCGTAGAGTTCGCCGGCATTTTCCGGCGACAAGCGCTCTAGATAGGTTTGGTGGCCAAGGTCGCTTAGCAGCAAGAATCCCGCGGCGAGGTCTTGCTCCACGATGCGGGGCACGTGCACGCCTGCATCCTGGAACAACTTCGCCACGTGCACGAAGGGACGGCAATCCTCCTGGGGCGGGGGCGCGTCCATGGCGATCAGCGTTTGTCCGTTTACGAACACGCGGAAGTAGCGCCTGAAGCTCGCGTCCGCGGAGGCGGGCTCGATCCTCAGATCCGCTGGGCCAAGCCGTTCGTGTAGCCAAGTTTCTAGTAGTTGTTGCCGGTTCATGCCGGTGGAATTTGGTATGCCGAAAGTAAACGGTAGAATTGTAGCTTCCAATCTCCCTCTCCCATTTCTCGCCAGCATGCCCCTTCGATCCCGCGTACTCGCGGCATGTGCTGCAGTGGCGTTCGCATCACCGGCCGTGGCGGAGGAGCTAGGGCTCAAGCTTGATCGGCCCGGCAGCGAGGTTCTGAACCCCGATCGCGCAGGTACCGAGGAGGATGCGCCTTTCGTTATCGAAGCTGACCGCCTGCGGGGCTATCAGACGGGGGAGTTTCACGCCCACGGGGACGTGAAGCTAAGCGGCCGCGGGATGCAAGCCTGGGCCGACGATTTGTTCGGATCGCTGGCGGACAACGAACTCTCGGGAAGCGGCCATGTGAAGATTGACCGGGCGGGCGATGTCATTACAGGCAACCGCTTTTTCTTCGACACGGACACCAATACGGGCTTCATCGAAGAACCCACCTATTTCATCAAGCAGTACGGTGCCAGAGGCTGGGCCCGGCGCGCCGAGTTCGCCAGCCAAGAGCGCTTTCAGGCCACCAAGGCGACCTATACCACTTGCGATCTGGGCCACGATGACTGGTATCTCAAGGTGAGCCAGCTCGATATCGATAGGACGCGCGACATCGGCGAGGCGAGGAACGTAACCTTGCGATTCAAGGAAGTGCCCATCCTATATTCCCCTTGGCTCGATTTTCCCGTGGGCAGCAAGCGCAAGTCGGGATTGCTCGCGCCATCCTTCGGTACCACGCAAAAAGGCGGGTTCGAATTTACGACTCCGGTCTATCTTGATCTGGCACCCAATTACGACGCCACCGTATCGCCGCGCTTCATAAGCAGGCGCGGTGTGTTGCTGAACAACGAAATTCGCTACCTCAACCCCTCTTCTTCGGGAGAGTTGCGTGTGGAGTATCTGCCCGATGACCGCCTGAAAAACGAATCGCGCTACGGGATCGCTTTCAAGGATAACCATGACTTGGGTAGAGGTTTTTCGGCGGCCATCAATCTCAACAAGGTTTCCGACGACGAATACTTCATCGATTTGAGCGACAAGATTGCCGTGACCTCGCTGACCAACTTGCCGCGGGAAGCCTCCTTGTCCTACAACGGCGGTTGGTGGAATGCAAGCGCAAGGACGCAGCGGTTCCAAACCCTGCAAGATCCCTTGGCTCCGGTGGTGCCTCCCTATGCCCGCGTGCCTCAAGTAACCTTGAACGCATCGCGTCCCAATGTGCAGGGCTTCGACCTTAACTTCCAGGGGGAAGTGGTGGCCTTTCGCCATCCCACGCAAGTGGAAGTCGTGCGCCAGCTCTATTACCCCAGCGTGCAAATTCCGGTGGACGTAGGCTACTTCACCTTCACGCCCAAGGTTGGTTTGCACCACCGGCGTTATAACTTCACCAGCACGGCACAAGAAGACGAGACTCGAACCCTGCCCGTGATAAGTTTGGATTCCTCCGTAATCATGGAGCGGGAGGCCACCTTGTTCGGCCAGTCTTTCCTACAGACCCTGGAGCCGCGCTTGTACTACGTGTACATTCCCTACCAGGACCAAAGCCAGCTCCCCCTTCTCGATACTTCCGTTGCCGATTTTAATTTCGGCCAGATCTTCACCGAGAACCAATTCAACGGCGCGGACCGCTTGAACGACGCCAACCAACTTACAGCGGCGGTCACCAGCCGCCTGCTCGATTCGCAGTCGGGGGAAGAAAGACTACGCGCCATTCTCGGGCAGCGCTACTACTTCAAGTCTCAGCAGGTGACGCTCAACAACCAGGTGCGCGAGTTCAACCGTTCCGATGTGCTGGCAGCACTCAATGGCAGGCTGACCAGGGATTGGTCGGTGGATTCGGCGATGCAATACGACGTCAACAACGGGCAAGCACAGAAATTTAGCGTGGTGTTTCGCTACCAGCCCGAGGTAGGCAAGCTCGCCAATTTTGGCTACCGCTTTCAGCAAGACACTTTGAAGACCTTGGATATTTCCTCGCAGTGGCCGCTATCGCCGAAGTGGACGGGGCTGGCGCGGTGGAATTATTCGCTTCAGGACCATCAAATCGTCGAAGGCTTGGCGGGCCTTGAATATAATGCGGGATGCTGGGCGCTGCGCATGGTGGCGCACCGGTTCGCAACGGCGACGTCGGAGGCGGTGAAATCGTTCTTCGTGCAGTTGGAATTTACAGGGCTCACGGGCCTGGGCAGCAACCCCATCGAGGTTCTGCGCCAAAACATTACCGGGTACACGAAGACCACCGACCTACCCAGAAAAGGAACGAATCCATAATGCAGTTAGGTAAATCTTACGTACTCGCGTCGTTTCTGATGGGCATCATTGGAACCGGCGTATGCGCCGAGCAGCCTCGCAATAGCAAGATCGTCGCGCTGGACCGCGTGGTCGCCGTGGTGAACGAGGACGTCATCACCTCGCTGGAGTTGGCCGCCGAGGTACAACGTAGCGAGCAAATCCTCAAGAAGCAGGGGACGAAAATTCCGGGCAATGAGGAGTTCGAACGCCAGATATTGGAAAGACTCATCACCAAGCGCGTGCTGATGGCAAGTGCCAGGAATTTCGGTGTGCAAGTCAACGATGCCGAGCTTGAAAAAGCATTGGAACGCATCGCCGAGGATAACAAGATGACCATTGCCGGCCTGCGCGAAGCCGTGCAGCGCGACGGGCAGGACTTCTCGAGTTTTCGTGCCGAGATCCGTACGGAAATTATCATCGCACGCTTGAAGGATCGAGAGGTCGACAGCAGGCTGGCGGTGACCGACGCGGAAGTGGCATCTTTCCTAAGCCGGCAAGAGGCGCAGGAGGCGGGCCAAGCGGACGAATACAACGTAGCGCACATCCTCGTGTCGGTACCTGAGCAAGCGGGCGCCGAAGAATCCAAGCGCCGCAAGGCGAGGGCTGAAGAAGCTTTTGCACAGATCAATAAAGGAGTGGATTTCGCCCAGGTGGCAGCGGTCTTCTCCGATGCGCCCGATGCATTGCAAGGCGGTGCCATGGGATGGCGCTCGCCCGCGCGCCTACCGGTACTGTTTGTGGAAACCCTTCGCAAGTTACGCCTTGGCGAAACGGGCGCGCCCATACGTAGTCCCGCCGGTTTTCACGTCCTCAAGCTGATTGACAAGCGCGGTGCGGGGACACCCACTGTCGTGCGGCAAACCAAAGCGCGCCACATCTTGATTCGCTTGAACGAAATCGTGTCGGAAAACGATGCCTTAAACCGTTTGAACGATCTGAAAGACCGCATAGAGAACAGCGTGGATTTCGCCACTCTGGCACGCAACCACTCCGACGACCCCAGCGCGGCGAAAGGCGGCGAGCTCGGATGGATATCGCCGGGCGATACAGTGCCGGAGTTCGAGCGCGCCATGAACGCGCTAAATCCCGGCCAGGTCAGCGCGCCCTTTCGCACCCCCTTCGGATGGCACATCGTACAAGTCATGGAACGGCGCGACCAGGATATGTCGGAGGATCGCAATAAGATTCAAGCGCGCCAAGCCATACGGCAGCGCAAGTCCGAGCAGCAATGGCAAGATTGGGTGCGCTACCAGCGCGACAAAGCCTACGTCGAGTACCGGCTTCAGGATTAATAGCGGTTTGCCTTGCGCGCCACGGCACGCGGTATGAACCACCGGCCGCGCAAGCGCTTCGGCCAGCATTTTTTGCACGACCGCGCGATCGTCGCGCGCATCGCCGACGCCATCGCCCCGCGCCCGGGCGAAACGATCGTTGAAATCGGTCCTGGTACTGGCGTACTCACGCAAGCGCTGCTAGAACGCGGCGCCATCGTACAGGCGGTGGAGATCGACCGGGATTTGGCCGCGCGGTTGCGCGAGCGCTTCTCGGGCCGGCCACTCACACTGCATGTGGGCGACGTACTCAAGTTCGACTTGCGCACTCTTGGTGTTGCGCCGCGCATAGCGGGGAATCTTCCTTACAACATTTCCACGCCACTGTTGTTTCACATCGGTGAGCAACTTCCCGGTCTCGTGGACGGGCATTTCATGCTGCAAAAAGAGGTGGTGGACCGCATGGTTGCACAACCCTCCACGAGCGAATACGGACGGTTATCGGTAATGATCCAATACCAGTTCGCCGCGGAAAAACTCTTTGGCGTACCGCCAGAGGCCTTCGATCCCCCGCCCAAGGTGGAATCCGCCGTGGTGCGCATCCGGCCCCTACCGCACCCCGCGGCCCCCGTTGAAGATCCCATCTTGTTTGGCGAGTTGGTCACACGCGCCTTTACCCAGCGCCGCAAGATGATTCGCAATGCACTCGGGAATTACCTTGGCGCCTCGGATTGGAACGAAGTCGCGCTGGACCCTGCGCTGCGGCCAGAAAATTTGAGCGTGGAAGATTACGCCCGTGTTACCAACTACGTGGCGCGCCAGCGCATTAGCGCTGAATAAATTCGATCTTGTAACCGTCGGGATCTTCCACGAAAGCGATGACCGTGGTGCCATGCTTCATCGGGCCTGCCTCGCGGGTGACCTTGCCGCCCCGCGCCCGTACATCCTCGCACGCCTTGTAAGCATCGCCCACTTCCAGCGCGATGTGCCCGTAGCCCGTACCTAGGTCGTAGGATTTGGTGTCCCAATTATGGGTGAGTTCGAGCACCGCTTCCTGGTCCTCCGAACCGTAGCCGACAAAAGCGAGAGTGAATTTTCCGTCAGGATAGTCTTTGCGCCTCAGCAGCTTCATTCCCAGCACCTGCGTATAGAAGCCGAGGGACCTTTGCAGGTCGCCCACGCGCAGCATGGTGTGCAGTATTCTCATCCGAGATCTCCTTATATTTCCACTAACTCGAAATCTTCCTTGCGCGCGCCGCATTCCGGGCAGACCCAGTTCACCGGCACATCTTCCCAAAGTGTCCCAGCCTTGATGCCCTCCTCGGGAACTCCCGCGGCCTCATCGTAGATGTAACCGCAAATCACACACATATATGTTTTATAAACCTGCACGCCGGACGTCATCGTCGTTGTATCCCGAATCAAGTAAACTGCGCATTTTATAGGAATGCCCGCCCGGGCAGAACACGTGTCCGCTGCCCCGCCTCCTATTGTGTTGAGCTTCGCCGCCTCCGATCCCAGTGGAGGTGCTGGAATCCAAGCCGATCTACTGACCCTGTCCAGCATGGGCTGCCACGTGCTCACCGTGCTGACAGCCATCGTGGTGCAAGACACGGTAGGGGTGGAGAATATGTACGTGCTGGATGCCGATTGGGTCGCGGACCAGGCGCGTTGCGTGTTGGAAGATATGCCCGTCGCCGCCTTCAAGGTGGGAGTGCTCGGTAGCGTGGATGTCATCGCGGCGGTGGCCGAGGTGGTTTCCGATTATCCGGAGGTTCCGTTGATCCTGGATCCGGTATTGGCATCGGGCCGTGGCGATGAGTTGGCAAGCGAGGCGGTGATCACCGCCATGCGCGAGTTGCTCATACCGCAAACCACGGTACTCACGCCAAACAGCTTGGAGTTGCGCCGCTTAGTGCAAAGCGAATTCGACGACGAAGAAGAAGCGAGCATCGAAGCATGTGCTCAGCGCCTGTTGGAATTGGGTTGCGAATATGTGCTGGTCACTGGGACCCACGAGAATACTCCGCAAGTCGTCAATCTCTTGTACTCGCGCGAGGGGCTTGTACGAAGCGACACTTGGCAGCGCCTGCCGGGTAGCTACCATGGTTCAGGATGCACCTTGGCCTCGGCCATAGCAGCCACCATCGCCAATGGACTGGATGTGCCAGAAGCCGTGCGCGATGCTCAGGAATTTACATGGCAAGCTTTGAATGGAGCCTACCGGCCGGGCATGGGCCAGATGATTCCCGACCGCTTGTTCTGGGCGCGCGAGGATGCTGAAGACCCACCGGGTTAGCGGTTTGTACGCCATCACGCCGGAGATCGGTGACGAAGCGGATTTTTTCCTCCGCACCGAACAAGCCTTGGCCGGGGGTGTGTCCTTGCTACAGTACCGCGATAAGACGACCGGCCCAGTGAATGTACGCCGGCGTGCGGTCCGTCTGCGCGAGCTTTGCGGGCGCTTTGGCGTCCCTTTGATCATCAACGACGATGCGGGGCTTGCGCGGGAGATGCAAGCTGCCGGCGTGCATTTGGGGCGCGAGGACCAAGACCTCGCGAGCGCGCGCGCGCTACTGGGCGCGGACGCCATCATTGGCGTATCTTGCTACGACCAGATCGAGCTTGCCCGCCAGGCGCAGTCAGAGGGGGCGAATTACGTGGCTTTCGGCAGCGTGTTTCCCTCGCAAGTCAAACCTCGCGCGGTGCGAGCTTCGCTGGATCTGATTCGCGCTGCGAGGGATGAAATCGAGATTCCCATCGTGGCCATAGGCGGCATAGACTTGCGAAATGCCCCTCAGGTGATTGAGGCTGGTGCGCATTGCGTGGCAGTCATCAGCGCTTTATTCTCCGCGCCCGATACCAGCGCGCGGGCACGCGCCTTCGCGGGGCTTTTTACTCCAGTCGCACATAGAGGATGATGGACCATGGCATCTAAAAACCAATCGTTGTTCGAGGCATCCCAGCGCATCATTCCTGGCGGCGTGAATTCCCCCGTACGGGCTTTTAAAGCCGTCGGAGGTACGCCCATATTTTTCGCGAAGGCTAGCGGATCGCGCTTCTGGGACGCGGACGGCAAATCCTATCTGGACTATGTCGGCTCCTGGGGGCCTCTGATCGTGGGGCATGCTCACCCCGAAGTGGTCGAGGCGGTTTGCAAGGCAGCCGGGTTCGGTCTTAGCTACGGAGCGCCGACACAAGCCGAGCTCGAATTGGCGGAGCTCCTACAGCAGCGGCTCCCTTCGCTGGAGATGTTGCGCTTGGTGAGCTCCGGAACGGAAGCCACCATGACTGCGATCCGCTTGGCAAGAGGGTATACGGGCCGCAGCAAGATCATCAAATTCGAAGGCTGCTATCACGGGCATGCCGATTCACTGCTGGTGAAAGCCGGGTCGGGCGCGCTGACCTTTGGCCAGCCTAGTTCCGCCGGTGTGCCGGCCGAGACAGCCGCCCATACCCTCGTGCTTTCCTTCAACGATGCGGAGGGATTGAAGAAAACATTCAACGAACAAGGCAAGGGCATCGCGGCAGTCATCGTAGAGCCCGTTCCAGGGAACATGAATCTTATTCATCCCGCGCCTGGGTACTTGCAATTGCTGCGAGAACTATGCACACGAGACGGCGCAGTGTTGATCTTCGACGAGGTCATGACGGGATTTCGCGTGGGGCCGCAGGGCGCCCAAGGTTTGTTCGGCATTCATCCGGATCTCACCACCCTGGGTAAAGTCGTCGGTGGCGGCATGCCGCTTGCCGCCTTCGGCGGGCGCCGCGAGATCATGCAGTGCATTGCTCCACTGGGGCCGGTTTACCAAGCGGGAACCTTGTCAGGCAATCCCGTCGCGGTGGCAGCGGGATTGGCCACGCTGCGCCTGATCGGCAAGCCTGGTTTTTTTGACGACTTGGGCCGGCGTTGCCGTGCCTTGGTGGACGGTGTCACGCAAGCCGCGGCGCAAGCGGGCGCTGTCTTCAGCGCGCAATCCGTGGGCGGCATGTTCGGCATGTACTTCAGCGCAAAGGCGCCGGCGAGCTACGCCGAGGTGATGCAAAGCGACCGCGAGAAATTCAACCGCTTTTTCCACCTCATGCTGGAAGAGGGAATCTACCTCGCACCCTCGGCCTTCGAGGCGGGATTCGTTTCTTCCGCGCACTCCCAGGCCGACATTGAAGAGACCATCGCCGCGGCGCGCCGGGTGTTCGGCAAACTCGCGGCGTGAAGTGTTATCGAATTGCGGCTACTTCAAAGCGCTGATGTATTGCGCGACGGCGTCGATTTCCTTGTCTGTCATGCGCGCGGCGATGGCGCGCATCATGTTGTTGGGGTCGTTTGCGCGTTCGTTGCCACGAAAAGCCTTCAGTTGGGCCGCGGTGTATTCGGCGTGCTGTCCAGCTAAGCGAGGATACTGGGAGGGAATTCCCGCGCCGTTGGGAGAATGGCAACCGGCGCACGCGGCGATACCCGTGCCGGGATTTCCCCCGCGAAAGAGCTTACGACCCATTTCCACGCCGTTCGCGTCCTTGGCGGCGCCGCTTTTGGGAGCCTGGGCCGAATAGTAAGCGGCGACATTTTTAATGTCCTCGTCGCTCAAGGACGCTACCATGCCGGCCATCACCGGGTTTTTTCGGTCGCCCGATTTGAAATTCTTGATCTGCTTTACCAGGTAATCCGGATGTTGGCCGGCGAGGTTGGGATTAACCGCAAGGAAACTATTGCCATCGGGCCCATGGCAAGCGGCGCACACCTGAGAAGCGATTTGCTGTCCCTTTTGCGGATCGCCCGCGGCGGCCAGTAAGGAATTCGTGAGGGCCAGCAGCGCCAGCCCGAGTAACCAAGGTTTCATCTGAACTCCGAAAAATTTAGTATCCGGTTGCATTGGTTCTCTGTAGGAGCCGGGCGGCGCGGGATACGACACGCTAGGACGTAAATTAGGGCGTGAATTCTATCTTAAGTGAAATGACTGCCGCATACCTAGACGTTGAATTCGCCTTTGGCGCCGCGAAGCTCGATCAACTGCCCGCCGAAGAAGTGGCGGAGGTGGCTTTTGCTGGCCGCTCCAATTCTGGAAAATCGACCGCGATTAATGCCCTGTGCAACCGCAAGCGCCTGGCGTTCGTGAGCAAGACGCCGGGCCGCACTCAGCAAATCAATTTTTTTCGGGTTGCCACCGGCGGGTTCTTGGTGGACTTGCCCGGTTATGGTTACGCCAAGGTGCCGGGCACCTTGCGTTCCACGTGGGGAAAGCTGTTGGGTACCTACGTTACCGAGCGCAGCGCGCTTCGCGGCCTCGTGGTGATGATGGACAGCAGGCGTCCCTTCACCGATCTCGATATTCAGCTACTGGAATGGGTACAGCAGTCTCCCAAACCAGTGCACCTGTTGCTGACCAAGGCGGACAAACTCAACCGGCAAGAGTGCAACCGCCTATTGCAACAAGCGCGCGACCAACTGGCGGCAATGCCGGGAATCTACACCGTGCAATTATTTTCCGGGGCGAGCAAACTCGGGGTAGAGGAAGCGCGCGCAAAGGTATTGCAGTGGCTACAGCCCGCGGTGGATCTTGCCGAAATGGAACCGCCAAGTGTACGCGGCGACGTAGAATGACGGGCTCTTTGGGCAAAAAAAAACCCCGGTCAAAGGGGAGATACCGGGGTTAAGCCTTACTTGATTGGATCACTTAAGGCGCCCGCTCAGGGAGGTGAAGCGGGAGACGTCACCGTCTGAAGGATTAGTTTCCCCGTTGCTAGAAAAGTTCCGTTGCACCTCAGGTTCCCGCGCCTCACAAGGGAGCATGCATGTCCCTCCAATCCATGAGGAAAAGATGAACATACTGAGCGCCTTTCCGCGCAAGAGAATGCGGCGTCTGCGCCGCGATGATTTCACACGCAGGCTCATTCGTGAGCACTCGCTCACGGCGAACGACTTTATCTATCCCGTGTTCATACTGGATGGGAAGGGTCATACTGAGCCCGTTGAGTCCATGCCCGGGGTCGAGAGACTGACCCTCGACAAGCTCTACCCGGTCGCCGAAGAATGCCTAAGACTCGGAATCCCTTGCCTTGCGCTGTTCCCGGTGGTGGAAAAGCATCTCAAATCCCCCTCCGCTGAAGAGGCCTTCAATCCGAAAGGGTTGGTTCCGCGCGCGATCACGGGGCTAAAGCAGCGCTTTCCCGAATTGGGAGTAATGACCGATGTGGCCTTGGACCCCTACACCAGCCATGGCCAGGATGGTGTCACCGACGACAGCGGCTATGTACTCAATGACGAAACCATAGAGATTCTCGTCAAACAAGCTCTCGCGCATGCCCAGGCAGGGGTCGATATTCTGGCGCCCTCGGACATGATGGACGGCCGCATCGGTGCCTTGCGCGCCGCGCTCGACGAGCAGCGCCATATTCACACTCGCATCTTGGCCTATTCGGCGAAGTACGCTTCGAGTTTCTACGCGCCTTTCCGCGACGCCGTTGGATCTGGAGCCAATCTTGGCAAGGGCAACAAATACAACTACCAGATGGATCCCGCCAATTCCGACGAAGCTCTCTGGGAAGTCGGGCTAGACCTGGACGAAGGGGCGGATATGGTGATGGTCAAGCCTGGACTCCCCTATCTCGACATTGTCCGGCGCGTCAAGGACACCTACAAAGTACCCACTTTCGTCTACCAGGTGAGCGGAGAGTATGCGATGCTCATGGCCGCCATCAAGAACGGATGGCTCAACGAGAAGGCCTGTGTGCTGGAAACGCTGCTGGCCTTCAAACGTGCCGGCGCCGATGGCATCTTGACTTACTTCGCGCTTTCGGCGGCACGTTGGTTACGCGAGGGACACTAGGGTACCGATACTGTTGAAATAGGCAGCCCCGCTGGGCGGCAACCACATCTGGGCTTTCCTTACTTCATGGCCACGTGCTTGGCCGCACCGGCCCTATAGGGATTGTTCTCGCTTAGCCATCTTTTCGCCTTGAACAAGTCATTGCCCGGGATGCCGGCCAGATGCTCGGAGTGGCGGTCCAGGTACATCGCCACGACCAGGGCTCGGTCCCGGGCCTCGGGTTCGGCTGTGTACTTTGCCTCCATCGCATAGGCCCAGGAATAGGGCCAGTAGCTTTGCAGGCGCTTTGCAACATCCAAGAGCGAAGGGACGTAGCGCGCATCTCCTGTCAGCTCATGGAGTTTTTCGTAGGCCTCCAGTAGCTGGTAGGAAGGCGGAATATCCTGCCCGCCATCGCCTGGCCGCTCCGTGAAGGCACTCCACAGGGCCGAGGAGGCGGAGTCGAAATCCCCGCGCAGGCCATGGGCGTAGCCCTTTGCCAATAGATAGAAAAAGTCCCTACCGCTACGCAATCGGTAAGTTTCCAGCTCGGCCATGGCCTCTTCTTGTTTGCCGGTTTTCGCCAGTCCCAATACGATGTAGGGCAACGTCGTGCCTTTGAGCTTGGAAGGCCCGCCATGGTCGAGTTTCCTCAGGTTGGCCAACATGGCGGTGTAGTCGCCGCGCTTGAACGCATGGTAACCCGCGCCCAGCAACCGGTAGGTGTAGTCATCCTCCTGGCGAGGCGCCGATGCTATGAGTTGCAAGCTGCCCTCGCGAGCGGGGCGGTCGATCAATGAAGCCTGGAATAAGAAGCGCTCTTTGAGGATTTGCTCGCGCGCCGGATTGGCCTGAACCGACTTCGCGAAACTCAGCAAGGCATCGTCGGTGGCCGCCGTGATCCGGTTCGCCAATACCGCGCTATCCCAGCCACTATCGTCTTGCGCCGATTGCAATGCCTCTTTCAGGTGCCGCCAGCCTATATCGGGTTCTCCAACAAGAAAGGCGTAAGTCGATTCCGTGACCAGCGCACTGAATGATTTGCTTCGGTCATATTCGGACTGCGCCACTTTTCGCGCTTCGGTCCACCGGTTTCGTGTGCCGCGATCAACCTCAGGCTGGATAGCTCCGCCGCCGATGCGGACTTATAAGCCACGGCCAACTTGAAGAATTGAATGGCGGGCGCCGTTTCCCCTACATGCCAGAACAATGCGCCGGCGTCATGGGCGCGTTGGGACACTTCGGCCCCGCTTGCGGAGTGGCTTCTAAAGGCTGGATAACCGAATAGGGTTGAAAACGCGGCGGCTGTATCGCGCTGCCCGAGTTGAACGCCGGCGAGCGCGAGGTAGTTCTTCCATTCGCTGGGATGGGCGCGAATTTCATCGCGCAATAACGCGGCATAGCGCGCGGGATCCTCACTCGCGATGGCGCGCTTGATGAGATATTGCGCGCGGCGCGGATCGCCCACGAAGCGTTGGTCATGCTGCTCTAGAAGCTGGGCCGCTTGCGCTCCGCGCTTTGCTTGGCTGAGCACTTGGTGGCAGTATTCGAGGTAGGCAAAACTATCGTGCGCGTATTCGATGGCGCGCGGGCAAATCGCCATTGCTTGCCCTTGGCCTTCAGGGGATTTATCGCCGAACCAGCGCCAGGGCCGGGCGGGCTCATCGCGGAACGGCTGCGCGCCAGCAGACAGCGCGGAGAGCGTGCGCATGATGGGCGTTTCGCCGCCTTCCCAGACGGCGAGGGCTTTGAGCGTCCGGTCAAGCCTGGCCTTGAGAAGGGGGTCCTTCACCGTACGCGAACGTTCGGCGAGATATTCGGCGAACAAGCTGTGAATCGGAGGATATCCAGCCAAGGAGGAGCCAAGGTGGCGCATGAGAGCGATCACCTCGGAGGCGCTCTCGCGTTTTCCAATTTCGCGCAAGGCATCGTGCAACGCCGCCCGGTTCGAGGCGTAAAACGCATCGTAGATGTCCCATTCCGCCAACCGGTCCGACGCGGGTTGCAAAATCCACTGGGCGCCCCCCCGGCCGCGCCAGGTTTGGCCGTAGCTGCGCTCGATAGCCAGCGCCGTGCTCAGCGCATCCGCATGGGGTCCGAGCTGAATCCAATCGGCGAAGCGGTGAAGGGTCTGAGCAACCGGCCCTTCGCTGGTTTGCATCCCGACGCCCTTCAGTACCCCGAGTATTTGCTCATGAACCACCGGTTGCCAGCCACCGGCTAGTAGATGCCGGCCAAACAAAATTTGGTAGGAGAGTTCGTTCTGCGGCACCTTGGCTTGGGCCACGGCAGGTTGGCCGTAAGTGGCACGCAGGGCCGCGGTTTCGATCTGCGAGATGAGCGCCGCCGTGGGGTCGGTGATGCTGCTCAGGGATTCTTCCGCATGGGGTAGGTGACCTTGCAGTGACGCCATCAGATTGCGCGCTTCGGCCGCCTCGGTGTCCTTGAGCAATGCCAAGGCGTAGGGCCTGCGATTCAGATGCAACGCGGCGCGCGCCTTGAGTACCTGTGCGGTGACGTCATTGGCCGGCAGCGCGGCGGCGGCCATCAGGGATCGCTCCCACAGTTGCTCGCCGAGCCAATCGTAGTCGGGGTAGCTAAGGGCCACCAGTTGGAGTGCCCTGGCACGGGAAAGGGTTGAGGTGCCACCCACCAGGGCGAACACGCTGGCGGGAAGCGGCGTCCCTTGCGCCGTTAGCGCCTCGGGCGCGGCTTGGGATTCCGAGGTGGATCCCCCCGTCAGCGCCAATTGCTCCACGATTCCCGGCAGTTGGGCGGCAAATCCCACCTCGGGCGGGTTGGCATCGGAGAAAGCAATCTGAGTAATCTTGATGCTCTTGACCGCGCCCCATTCCTTTCCCTGGCGTTCCCAGGCACGCAGGGTCACTTCAAAACTGGATGGGCCGCTGAGCGCCACCTCGCCGCGAACGATCCAGCGCGCGTTGAGCCCAGCGCCCAGTGCCTCGACCTCGCGGTCCGCGTACTTTCGTGCGCCACTTCCCAAGGCGCGCGCGACCAGAGTCACATCGGCCACGCAAAGTCCGCCGCGCGCCAAGGTTTCAGCGAGCTGGCGCGCCATGAGGGAGCGCGCGGGCCGGTCCGTAGAATCCTTGTTGGCTTCGAAGGGAGGCAGCACCAAATCGCATGCCGCGCCCCGGTGGATTTCGGAGAACAGCTTCTTCTCATGCTCGGTCCAGGCCGACTTGCGGGCTGTGTCCGGGGCAAAATGCGTAAGCCAGGCACGCACCCCCTCGCCATGGAAACTCGCCGCGTAAGCGCTGATGAGCGCCAGTGCAAAGCATGCGGTCACGTGGTGGCGCACAAGCACGAGCGCACCTCTCCATTGCCCGTCTCCGCGTAGGGCGGCCAGAATGCTTTGCATGGACCCGATTAGGCCAATGCCGCCAATCAAGGGAAGTAAACCGGTGAGCGCGTAGACGACGGGAATGGCGAATTCCACGAGGCTACCGGTGCCCACGGTGAACTCGGCGAAGGTGCTCGCCGCCAACGTCGCCAGCCAGCAGGCGATGGCGCCAGACAATGCAAGCCTCAGAAAGGGATGGGCGTTAAGCTCCGCCGTGGCCGCGAAGCGCTCGCTGTAGAACCAGCCGGTGGCGCCCAGGATAGCCGCGCCACCCGCGAGAAATGCCCGCTGGCGCATGCCGTGGCCGGTGAAATCGGGAACGAAGTACCACCCCAGAGCGGCCCCCATCAAGGCAAACAGGAGCACGGTCAGCGTCAGTCCAAGAAATCCAATTCGTCTTAGCATGGGAGTGCAACAGGCACTAGGTTGCGATATGAAGGCCGCATAACGGGCCGAAATAAGGGAATGGCTTGCCGGGGGTGCAAGGAATAGACCAATCCAGCGCCTGCTCCCGCTTAGCGGGAGCAGGCCATGTAAGATCATGCGGCAAGGTTGCCCCCATCCCCCTCCCTGACATCACACCCTTGTCTCCCATCACGCTCCTTCAGGATGGCTCTCCGGACCGCTGGCTAAGTTTTTCGCAGCCTCACGGAGTGGTTTCGGCCAGTCGCACCGAAGACGTGTTACCGGCACTCGGTGAGATCGAGGAAGTGGTTCGCACCCGGGGGCTATGGGCGGTGGGATACCTATCCTACGAAGCGGGGCCCGCCTTCGATCCCGCGCTCGCGGCCCATGCACCCGGTGCGCTACCTCTGCTTTGGTACGGGCTCTACCCTCCCCCTCAAGTGAGTGCTACGCTGCCCCTTGCCCCGTCCGCGCATATTCCGCAATACGAATGGCAGCCCAGCGTAACCAAGACGGCTTACGACGCGGCCATCGCGCGCATCCGGGCGTTGATCGCCGCCGGGGATACCTACCCAGTCAATTACCCCCTGCGCCTGCATAGCGAGCCGAAAGAGACGCCCGAGGCCCTATTCGCGCGCATGGTGGAGGCTAATAAGCCGCGCTACAGCGCCTACCTGGATATGGGGCACTTCGTGATTTGCAGCGCGTCTCC
>JBJXGQ010000039.1:0-22770 GCA_046160525.1 Burkholderiales bacterium | reverse complement strand
TTCAATCAACGCGGGCCGTGGTGGAACAGTGGCGCGAGCCACATGAACCAGGCCTTCCCGAAGTCCTTCTTTGATCGCTTAGGTCTGGTGACGCTGCTCGATACCGTGCGACGACTCCAGTGTGTTCCATGAACCGCCGGATGCGGAACCGCACGTCCGGTGGTGTGAGAGGGCGACGGGGGTAACCCCGTCCCCTACTCGATTATGGACCCTGGGGTTGAATCCTGTCACGTGCGTGCTGTCCTCTGGCTTTACCGGAAGGCCGGCTCTAAACTCGCGTACCGAATTCAACGAGGACACTTCCATGACCCCCTATCGCGGCATCTATCCCATCGCCCCCACGCCCTTTACCCCTTCGGGGGACCTGGATCTCGAAGGCATGCGCCGCGTGCTCGATTGCATGGTGGACCAAGGCGTGGACGGCATCTGCATCCTCGCCAATTACTCCGAGCAATTTTTGTTGTCGGACCAGGAGCGAGATGCGCTGCTGGAGACTTGCATGTCCCACGTGGCGGGGCGGGTTCCGGTGATCGTCACGTGCAGTCATTTCAGCACCCGGCTCGCGGCCGAGCGCGCGCGCACGGCCGCGAAGGCGGGGGCCAAGATGCTGATGCTGATGCCGCCCTACCACGGTGCTGCCTTGCGCGCCGACGAGAAGGGCATGCTCGAACATTTCTCCAGTATCGCCGCGGCGGCCGGTATTCCCATCATGGTGCAAGACGCACCGCTCTCGGGCGTGGCGCTCTCCGTTGCCTTCCTGGTGCGCCTCGCGAAGGAAGTGCCTCTGGTCCAATACTTCAAGATCGAAGTCCCTGGCACGGCCGCGAAATTGCGCAGCCTCATAGAAGCGGGTGGTAAAGCCATCGTGGGTCCCTTCGACGGCGAGGAATCCATCACGCTCATGGCCGATCTGGATGCCGGTGCCACGGGCACCATGCCCAGCGCGCTCTTGCCCGATCTCATCAAGCCGGTGCTGCAGCATCACGCCACCGGCAGGCGCCACGAGGCTGCCGCGCAATACGCCCGCATCTTGCCACTCATCAACTACGAGAACCGCCAGTGCGGCCTACGCGCCACCAAGACGGTGATGATGGAAGGCGGCGTCATCAAGAGCGACGCCGTACGCCATCCCCTGGAGGCGCTGCATCCCGCCACGCGCGCGGGACTACTTGAACTGGCAAAAGAGGCCAATCCCTTGGCATTGCGCTGGGGGAAATAGCCGAATCAGGCACTTCCCGTAGAGCAAGTCGTATGAGGAAGCCCGCGGGGAAGGAGGGCGAAATTTCACATGAAACCATTTTCAACGCAAAGACGCGAAGGACGCAAAGAAAATTCCCATTGATACCATTGATGGGGTCAGGTCTATGTTGCGGCATGGCAATGCCGCATTTTCTAGCGGGTGGAAATTCCGCTCGGGTAACTGCAAGCCACAGGCCCGGTATCGAGCCTTGCAGGCAAGCTGGGAACAGCTTGCTTGATGCGTAGGCACGAAAGCAAGCGAGGTGGAATGGCGTAGGAGCAGTTGCCGTGAAGGTTGAAGTCCCGAAATGACCGCATGGGAGCGGGCCGATGGTTTATAGATGCCAGCAGGCCACAGCACCGAGCACGTTAACGGTGAGTGCCCGGCGCCCACCCGGGATCTCAGACCCCGCCGAGCTTGAATGAAGACAGTGCGGTAACCATGGAGATCCGCAATACGGCATCAAGTACAATCGGCGCTCGACACGGCCCATTGTTGCGCCGGGAGGAACGATTGGACCAGATACATCTGATCAACGTCTTCGTCGCAGTGGTGGACGCAAACGGTTTGGCGGGTGCCGCACGCAAGCTTCAATTATCGCCCCCGGCGGTTACACGCGCCGTCAACGAGCTTGAGTCTCACTTGGGCGTGCGTCTTCTCACACGCACCACGCGCGTGGTGCGTGCCACCGAAGCCGGGATTCAGTACGCAGAGGACTGTCGTCGCATCCTCGGCGACCTGATCGAAGCCAATGCGTCGGCCAGCGGGACGAACGCCCTGCTGCAGGGGCAGTTGACGCTGACCGCGCCGGCGTGGTTTGGAGCCAAGTACGTTACCCCGGTCGTTACCGAGTATCTGCAAGCCTATCCCGAAGTCAATGCGGCATGCTGGTTCATGGACCGGGTCGTCAATATGGTGGAGGAAGGCGTGGACGTTGCGGTGCGCATCGCCAACCTGCCGGACTCCTCGATGCAGGCGATCCGTGTCGGCAGCATGCGGGTCGTCATTTGCGCTTCGCCGGAATACCTGGAGCGGCATGGCGTCCCGCGAACGCCAGACGACCTGAAAAAGCACAGCATCGCCTCGGCCGATGCCGTGGCTCCCGGCTCCGATTGGCGACTGAAAATCGACGGCCAGCCACGAAGCATCAGGTTGCTGCCCCGGCTGAGCACTACCAACAACGAGGCCGCGGTCGCCGCCGCGGTGAGCGGCTTCGGTCTGACCCAGCAGATGCTTTACAAGGTGGAAGACCCCTTGCGTGAGGGCCGGTTAAAGACTGTGCTCGAAGATTTCGAGCCCGCCGTTGTGCCGGTGCACCTTGTTCACCGGGAAGGCAAGCACACCTCCCGCAGAGTGAGATGCTTCCTCGATCTGGCGATCGATCGGCTGCGCGCCATCCCTGCACTGCGCTGAACCAAACGGTCTGTACCGGACATACTGTTTCGCCCGGCGTAAAAGTCAATTTCAGCCAGCGAGGCTTCACCGGCCGGCGCTGATCCGCCAGTATTCAGGCAGTGCCCCATGCCACCGTGCTGAATCCCCCGTAGACCCGCGGTGGCTGCGGCGCCAGGCATTCAAACGTTCCCTGACATCCGCGAACCTGACTTTGAGACCGGACCGCCTGCACCTCATCAGTGTCTTTGTGGCAGTGCCAGCCGCGCGGGCGCGCGCTACGCAGAGGATTGCCGCCGCATCCTGGCGCAATTGGCCGAGGCGGACGAGTCCATGAGGGGGAACCACAGCGCCGCTCGTGGACGGCTCACGGTCACCGCTCCCGTAATGTTCGGTACCAAATTCGTCACTCCCATCATTACCGAATACTTGAATCTTTACCGCGAGGCCAGCGCGTCATGCTGGTTCGCCGACCGGATCGCCAACCTCGTTGAGGAGGGCGCGGACGTGGCGGTACGCATAGACAAATCGCCCGGGCTGTCCATGCGGGGAGTTCAGGTAGGCCGGGTGCGCCGGGTGATCTGTGGTGCGCCGAACTACCTTGAGCGTCAAGGCATTCCGCAGGTGCCCTGTGACTTGCAGCGGCACACCATCATCTGCGCCAGTGGCGTGACACCAGCATCCGAATGGCGGCTGAAGGAAGACGGCAAATCGTGCATCGTCAAATTGCAACCGCGCCTGATGACAACCGACAACGAATCCGCTGTTGTCGCCGCGATGAGCGGTTTTGGCCTGGCGCAGCTGCTGTCGTATCAGGTGGCCGATCAACTGCGTGACGGCCGGCTCAGAATCGTGCTCAGTGAATTCGAACCCATCGCGGTACCTGTGTTCGTGGCGCATCGCGAAGGCCGGCAAGCCTCTCCGATGGCACGTGCTTTTCTGGATCTGGCAATTGCGCGTCTGCGTGCAGACCCAGAATTGAACTGAGACGCCGCGCGCGAAGAACAGGTTTTGAGCCGAATACCCGCTTGGAGGGTCTACGGCGCGCCAGACTGTTCCATTCCAAACAATAGCCTGTTGCATCTCGCGGCGATTCTCATCGTGGCCGGCAAGTTCTATGATTGGTGTACTCCAGGCGAGCAGCAGAGCTGTGGATAAAACCCGATTAATGTGCAGGCGCGCCTTGTACAGGCGCTAAGGAGAATACCTTGAAGACCATCAGAATAAAGCTAAGGATTGCGCTGACCGCCATGGTGATGATGCTTCCGGTCGTCGCGGCGCATGCCCAGCCATCCGCCGAAGCGCCCTTGGCCGGTATGACGACGGTGAGGCACGAGCGAATGAATATCGGCAAGATCGAACTGTTCTACCGCGAGGCGGGTGACCCGAGTGCGCCGGCGGTGCTGTTGCTGCATGGGTTTCCTACGTCCTCGGTCATGTTTCGCAATCTGATCCCGGTCCTGGCGCACAAGTACCATGTGCTGGCGCCCGACATGCCGGGGTTCGGTCTGACGAAAGCACCGCCGCGTGGACAATACGAATACACCTTTGAGAACCTTGCGAAGGTCGTGCAACAGTTCATTGCGGCCAAGGGAGTCGATTCATACGCAATGTACGTAATGGACTACGGCGCGCCGGTCGGCTGGCGCCTTGCGCTGGCGCATCCGGCGCAGGTCAAAGCGCTCGTGATCCAGAACGGCAACGCCTATGACGAAGGCCTGCTGGCATTCTGGGCGCCCTTCAAGACCTACTGGCAGGATGGCACCGATGCGTCGCGGCAGAAGCTCGCTCAGTTTCTGGTGCTGGGCGCAACGAACTGGCAATACACCCACGGCCAGCCGAATCCAGGTTTGATCAGTCCGGATGCCGCGATCGTCGACCAGTTCTTCTTGGATCAGGGCGAGAACAAGGACATCCAGCTCGACCTTTTCTACGACTACCGTCGCAATGTGGCTCTATACCCCAAGGTACAAGAATATTTTCGTAGCACTCAGCCCCCGACGCTGGTGGTTTGGGGTGCCAATGATCAGATCTTTCCCTATCAGGGCGCGCAAGCGTATCGCAAGGACCTGAAAAACCTGAAGATCGATTTCATGGATGGCGGCCACTTCATCCTCGAGTCGCATGGCCCCCAAGTCGCCCGCAAGATGACGGAGTTTCTCGACGCGACGATGCGGCGCTGACGCGTTTGCACATTCTGCAATGCGCTCGCCGAACCAGGCGTGGCCGTCTCGATCCTCTTCGCGTCCGGCGAGGAATTGCCGCCCGCCATCGCCACCTGGCCGCGCGGAATGGAGAGTGTGTGGATAACGGTACTGGTCGCCGGCTCCCACAGCCAGTAGCCGGTCTTGTCGTGGAAGGTCTTCACCTCTCCCGGCTTGGTGATCTGCGTGGGATAACGCAGGCCGTAGTAGAGCTGCGGGCCATTGGTCTGCGGGTCGATGGGCTGCAGTTCGTAGCGTTCGGCATCGGCTTGCTTTTCCAAACCGAAAGACGCTGGATGGACGCCGAGCCCCCGCTGGCTCGGCCAGAGTCCCGCCATGGGCGTGAGCGGACCCAGGTTCTTCAGCGTGCCGGCGTCAAACTCGGGATCGGTGTAGATGTCGCTCGGGAACTGGGGCATTTGTTTCTCCATGCAAAGACCATCAGCCCGAAGTCTACTTCGGCGCATCCGCTCAGCCGCACGCGCATGACAAGCACAGCGATTCGGATTCTTGCTCGCGTTGAAACTGTGTCTTGGAGTCCGCGGTGATTCTCAACACAGGCCTGTTAAGCGATAGTTCAGTCGCCCGCTGCATGCGTGGCGAATGCTCGCGGCCCTGACACTACCTACACACGACAAGGACAAATCATGAAAGCAGCAACACAACCGAATGAATCGTCGCTGACGGTGGACACGACCCCGCATCTGAGCCGGCGCACCGCGCTGCAGGCGATCGTTGGCGCCGCGGCCGCCGTGGGCGGCATCGCGAATTTGCCGGCCGCGACCGGATCCGGCGATCTGGACATGCTCGACAAAATGGCGGTTAAGCCGGCCAGCCTGGCAATGCAGCCGCGGCTGACCTATCTTGGCGGGCCGACGTATCTGCTCGAAATTGGACGCTTTCGGATCATCAGCGATCCCGGTTTCGATCCGCAGGGAACTGAGCGCAACGAGGGTCCCGGGCACTTGCTGACTAAGGTGATGGCGCCGCCGATACCGGTTGACAAGATTGGCCCGATCGACCTGGCGCTGGTGAGCCACGCCCAGCATCTGGACAACCTGGATAACGAAGGGCGCCGATTGCTGGCGAAGGTTGGGATGACGCTGACCACGCCGGCCAGCGCCGGGATGAAGTTGCCTGGGAAGAACGTCAAGGGGCTTCCCACCTGGGAGAGCATCGAGATCAAAAATGCCGCGGGCGAACGGCTGAAGATCACCGCCATGCCTGCCGTGCACACCAGTAACCCTGCGCTGCGCGAAGTCGTCGGTGAAGTCACGGGTTTCATGCTTGAGTGGGAAGGACAGAAGGCGGGGGCCTTCTATATCTCCGGTGATACGGTATGGATCGACGAGATCAACGAGATCGCCAAGCGGTACAGGGTCAGCGCGGCCATTTTGCATCTGGGCGCCGCCAACGTCCCGGCCGTCGGTGACAATTTCCTGACCATGAGTTCAGCCGATGGTGCGCGTGCGGCCAAGACGCTGGATCTGAAAAACGTCTATCCCGCGCACTTCGAGGGTTGGCGCCATTTCACCCAGGGCGGCTGGTATATCGAGCGGGAGTTCGAGAAGGCAGGCCTGACCAAGTCTTTGCACATGCTCAGACCCGGGCAGGCGACCAACGTCGAAGTCTGAAAACCCGTATGGGCGAGCGCACCGGGCCGTTCTTTGAGCCGCGGAAGTCTGTGTTGACCGAGGAAACGATCCGTGCTTTCTGCCGCCAGCTCGATCCTGAACGCCATCGGATGCTGCGTTATCTGTCGCGAGACGAAATCTACGATAACGGCAAAGGAATGGCGCCCGGCGGGCTCCTGCTGGCGGAAATGCTGGCCGAGCAGTTGTCGCTCAAAACCGGTGACCGTGTCCTCGATGCCGGCTGCGGCCGCGGGCTGTCGTCCGTATTCCTGGCGTCACGCTACAAGGCCCGGGTCGTATCCGTGGATTTGTGGATCGGCGTGCAGGAAAGGCAGAGGCGTGCGGCCGGCGCCGGCGTGGGTGATTTGATTACTCCGCTCCAGGGGGATATCGGGCGGGGCGTGCCGATTGATTCCGGAAGTTTCGACGCGATCTTCTGCATGCAGTCGTTTCATTGCTTCGGTACGAGGCCGTGGCTGCTGCGCTATCTCGCCTCCTTGCTCAAGCCCGGTGGACGACTGGGCATTGCGCAAGGCTGTTTCAGGCATGAAGTAAAGGCGTTCCCGCCGCTGTTCATGGACACGGGGGGCTGGCATGCCGAATACGAAAAATATCATTCGCCCGGCTGGTGGCGGAATCATTTCTTGTCCTGCCAGAATCTCGAAGTCACGCTGGCGCGGGAAGTACCCGATGGCGACATCTTGTGGGAAGACGATGTCCTGTATCGGTGCGAACGCCAGGGGTGGAGCGCGGAGTATCTGGGGTACTCCGCATGGCTCATTCGTCAGATCGTCCACGGACGCAAGGCAACACCGGCGTTGACCCATTGCATGGTGGTCGCCACGAAGCGCGATCACGCTATCGGTCGAGTACCGTGTTTAAGCGCAAATGCTTGATCTGCAGCACGAGAGTGCACATCCCCTACTCTTGCCGTTTGAGAAAGAGTGCATTAGCTTCGCTGGTGATTCCCTTTGGCGATGCGCTGGGTCACAGTCTGCTTCACAGCAGCCAGACCTCTCGAATGGCCGCAGAACCCAGGAGGCCTCTGTGCCGAACGCTTTCGCCGATATCGCATTCACACCCGCCGTCAAGGCCGCACAGGAGCGCAACGGCAGCCGCGCCGGCTATGCACGCAATTTCGATCGGGGTGGCGAGACCACGAACCAGCGCTTGAGCGATGCCGAGAAAGACTTCATTGCAGCGCAACGCAGTTTCTACATGGCAAGCGTATCCGAAAGCGGTTGGCCTTATGTGCAGCACCGCGGTGGCCCGCGCGGCTTCCTCAAGGTACTCAACGAGCACACGCTGGCCTTCGCCGACTTCGCCGGCAACCGCCAGCTCATCAGCGTGGGCAACCTGGCACACGATAACCGCGTCTCGCTGATCCTGGTGGACTATGCGCGCCGTACGCGTTTGAAGATCCTGGGCCACCTCGAGGTGCACGATCTCGCGGGCGACGACGCGCTGGCGCGCAAACTTCACAGTGCCGATTACAAGGCCAGGCCGCAGCGCGCGATGACGATCCGCGTCGCCGCTTTCGACTGGAACTGCCCGCAGCACATCCCCCTTCGCATCGACGCAGAGGACGTGCAGCGCGCGCTCGGCGAGCGCGATGCGCGCATTGCCACGCTCGAGCAGCAACTGAAGGCCAAGACCGCTGCGGTACCCGCCTGATGCCGCCCGGCCTAATAGCGCAGCGCTTTTCATCCACACTCTGGCCCGCCGGTCCGTTCGCTGGCGGGCAGCGTGATTCCTGTGCGCGATCCAAAATCTTTCATCCCTGGAGAAACCCGTGTCCCCCATCCAACCGCTGAAACTGTATCGCCACCCGCTGTCGGGCCACTCGCACCGTGTGCAGCTCGCCCTGTCGCTGATGGGCCTGCCGCACGAACTCATCGACGTCGACTTGATGAAAGGCGCACACAAGTCTGCCGACTTCCTGAAGCTGAATCCTTTCGGCCAGGTGCCGGTCCTCGACGATGGCGGCACCGTGGTGTCCGACTCCAACGCCATCCTGGTCTACCTGGCGGCCAAGTACGACGCCGCAGGGCGCTGGCTGCCGCGCGACGCCAAGGGTCAGGCTGATGTGCAGAAGTGGTTTTCAGTCGCGGCCGGTCAGATCGCCTTTGGCCCGGCGGCGGCACGCCTGATCACAGTGTTCGGGGCCAAATACAACCCGGAAGAGGTGATCGGCCGCGCGCATGCGTTGCTGAAAGTCATGGAGGCTCAACTGGCCACCCGTGCCTTCCTGGTCGGCAGCAGTGCGACACTGGCTGACGTAGCCGGGTACAGCTATGTCAGCGCCGCCCCCGAAGGTAACGTGGACCTCGGCGCCTACCCGAACGTGCGGGCATGGCTGGCGCGGATCGAGGCCTTGCCGGGTTTCGTGGCGTTCCAGAAGACGCCGGTCGGCCTGGCCGCTTGAAAGCGACGCCCTCTCGGAGCCCCGCCATGAACACGCCGCTCTCGGTGCCCGCGGACGCGCCTTTCCACAGCGGCGAGCTTGCCGTGCAGCGACGCCTCGGCCTGGCCGAGCGCATGCATGGCGTGGGGCAACGCGTGATCCGTCCCTTGATGACCGAGCAGCACCGGCAGTTCTTCGCCGAATTGCCGTTCGTCATGATCGGCGCGGTCGACAGCGCGGGGCGGCCCTGGGCGTCGATGCTGGTGGGCGAGCCGGGCTTCATGCAATCGCCCAACGATCGACAGCTCGACATCTCCGCTCGGGCGATCGACGGCGACCCGCTCGCCGATGGTTTGCGCATCGGCGCCCCACTCGGGTTCCTGGGCATCGAGCTGCACACCCGCAGACGCAACCGGATGAACGGGCAGGTGCGGGCGCTCACCGAGCAGGGGATTTCGGTGGCCGTGGAGCAGACCGCGGGCAACTGTCCGCAGTACATCCAAGGCCGCGAGTTCGATTGGGTACGCGATCCGCGCGACCTGTTCCCGCGAGCGGCGCAGCAACTCGCCGTTCTCGATGCCGACGCCTTAAGACTTGTCGGCCAGGCAGACACCCTGTTCGTCGCCACGCAGGCGCCGGCCATGGCGGGCGAGGCGGCGCGCGGCGCCGATGTCTCGCATCGAGGTGGCCGCGCCGGCTTCGTCAAGATCGAAGACAATCGCACGCTGCTTGTGCCCGATTTTGCCGGCAATAACCTGTTCATGACCCTGGGCAACATGCAACTCAATGCGCGGGCTGGTGTGCTGTTCATCGACTTCGACCGTGGTGACCTGCTCACCCTCACCGGCCGCGCCGAAGTGGTGTGGGACGGCGATGAACTGAAGGCCTTCGACGGCGCCGAGCGCGCGTGGCGTTTCCACCTCGACGAAGCCCATTGGCTGCGCGATGCGTTGCCGCTGCGGTGGCGCTTTCGCGACTGGTCACCCAACTCGCTGATAACAGGCCGCTGGGATGAGGCGGCCGCGAAGCTGCAGGCGCGGCAGCTGGCGCAGACCTGGCGGCCCTACCGCGTGACGCGAACAGTCGACGAGAGCAGTATGATCCGCTCCTTCCACCTCGAGCCGGCCGACGACGGGGCGGTGCCCGCGTTCGAGGCTGGCCAGTACCTGCCGATTCGCCTGGCTCTGCCCGATGGCGCAGCACCTCTGCAGCGCACCTACACCATCTCGTCGGCGCCGGGCGATGCTGGCTTGCGCCTGTCGATCAAGCGCGCGGGCGCTGCCTCCACGCACCTGCACGAGCGGGTAGCGGTGGGCAATATGATCGAAGCGCTTGGCCCGCGTGGGCACTTCACCATCGATGCACTGAGCCGCCGCCCGGCCGTGCTGATCGGCGCCGGGGTGGGCATCACGCCGATGATGTCCTTCGTGCGTCACATCGTCGCCGAGGGCTTCCGCCACCGCCGTATCCGGCCTGTGTACCTGATCCAGGTGGCGCGCGACGCTGCCGTGCGTGCCTTTGCGCAGGAATTGAACGAACTGAAGACCCGTGCCGACGGCGCCGTGCGCGTACACCTGGTGCAGGGCCAGGGTGGCCCGGGGGCGCTTGTCGGTCCGTTGACGGTGGAGCATCTGAAGCAACTGCTGCCCTTTGACGACCATGAGTTCTACCTCTGCGGTCCTAGCGGGTTCATGCAGGCAATCTACGATGGGCTGCGCGACCTGGGCGTGCGCGACGAACGGGTGCACGCCGAAGCGTTCGGTCCGGCGTCGCTGCGTCGACGCCCGGACAATGCCGCGCCCGCCGCCCCACCCCCGGCACCTGCCGCCACGCAGGCTGTTGTGAGATTCTCCCGCAGCCGGCTGCAAACCGAGTGGACGCCCGCGCAGGGCACCCTGCTCGAGCTGGCCGAAGCACAAGGGCTTTCGCCGCCGTTTTCCTGCCGTGTCGGCCACTGCGGCTCATGTGTCACCACACTCCAATCCGGCAGGGTGACCTATGCCGAACCCACGGACTGGCGGCCCGGCGATGGCGAAGTGCTGATCTGCTGCGCGCGACCGGCTCAGGACGGAGGCAGGCGAATTGATCTGGACCTTTGAGCACCCGCACGACCTGTTGAATATAGGCCGGCACATCCCCCATCAACCGGAGACTTCCATGATCGACTCTGCAGAATCACGTCCGCCGTTGCCACCCTTTTCCCACGAATCCGCCGTGCGCAAGGTGCGCCTGGCCGAGGACGCATGGAACTCGCGCGATCCCCAGCGCGTGTCGCTGGCCTATACGGTCGACACGCAGTGGCGCAATCGCGCCGAATTCCCGGTCGGCCGTGCGCAGGCACAGGCCTTTCTCGAGCGTAAGTGGGCCCGCGAGTTGGACTATCGTCTGATCAAGGAGTTGTGGGTGCACGGCAGTGACCGCATCGCGGTGCGCTTTGCCTACGAATGGCATGACGCCACGGGCCAGTGGTTCCGCTCGCACGGCAACGAAAACTGGGAGTTCGACTCGCGTGGCCTGATGCAGCGTCGCTACGCCAGTATCAACGACCAGTCCATCGCTGAAACAGAGCGCAAGTTTCACTGGCCGCAAGGCCGCCGGCCCGACGAGCACCGTGGGCTGAGCGAACTGGGTCTTTGAGAGTCCGCCCCTATGAAGACGCCCGAGAGTGACGGCATCGTAGAGGTGGCGTGATGGCGGTTGAACATTTCGATACCATCGTCATCGGCGCGGGTCAGGCAGGCCCCTTCCTGGCTGCCAAACTGGTGGCGCAGGGCCGCAAGGTCGTGCTGGTCGAAGCCCGCGAGCTGGGCGGCACATGCGTGAACCGCGGCTGCACGCCGACCAAGACGCTGCGCAAGTCGGCCCGGGTGGCCTACCTTGCGCGGCGCGCGGCCGAGTTCGGCGTTGAGGTCGGGCCGGTCCATGTCAACTTCGAAGTCGCCATGCAGCGCATGCAAAGGCGCGTGGACGAATCACGCGCGGGTCTGGAGACCTGGCTCGGCGGGTTGGCCGGGCTGACCATCGTCAAGGCGCACGGCAGGCTGGCGGGACGCGCGGACGAGGACTTCCTCGTCGAGGCTGGCTCGCGCACCCTGCGCGCACCCCGGGTCGTGTTGAACACTGGCACGCGGGCGTTCGTGCCGAGCGTTCCCGGCCTGGCCGACAACCCTCATCTGGACAACGAGAGTCTTCTGGCGTTGCGTGAATTGCCGCGTAAGTTGGTGGTCATCGGCGGCGGCTACATCGGCCTGGAGATGGGGCAGATCTTCCGCCGCCTGGGCAGCAAGGTGGCCATCATCGAAACCGGGCCGCGGCTGACCGCGCGCGAGGACGAGGATGTGTCTGCCGCCGTCGCCGGCATGTTGCGTGCCGAGGACATCGATCTGCACATCGGCATGGCCATCGCGCGCGTGTTGCCGGGCGAGACCGAAGGCGGGGCCTGCGTTCAGATGGCCGGCGGTCGCATCATTGGCGGCAGCCACCTGCTGGTGGCCGCCGGGCGCGTGCCTAACACCGGCGATCTGGGGCTGGAGAGTGTCGGCCTGAAGGCCAATGCGCGCGGTTATCTCGACACCAACGAACGGCTCGAGACCGGCGTACCCGGCATCTGGGCGCTGGGTGACATCAACCAGCGCGGTGCCTTCACGCACACCAGCTACCATGATCACGACATCCTCGCCGAGAACCTCGCCGGCGGGCAGCGCAGCGCGGACGCGCGCACAGGCATCTACGCCATGTTCACGGATCCGCCGCTGGCCCATGTGGGCCTGTACGAGGCCGAGGCGAAGCGCCTGGTGAGCGAGGGCCGCCGCATCACACTGGCCGTGCACGCCATGAAGGATGTAAGCCGCGCCAAGGAGGAGAGCGAAACCACCGGCCTCATCAAGCTGTTGATCGACGAGGACAGCGGGCGTTTTCTCGGCGCCACGATGCTCGGCATGGCGGCCGACGAGGTGGTCCAGGCCATCGGGCTGGTCATGGCCACCAAGGGAAGCTGGCGCGAGGTGCGCGAGGCCTTGCCAGTGCACCCTACGGTGACCGAGTTTCTGCCGGCGATCATCGATCGCCGCGAACCGCTTGCCGCCGCCTGACGCCCGCCCGGCATCACGACCGCAGCCGCTGCGATGCCCATCGCGCCGAGCACGACGGCTGAAGCAGCTGGCACACTCCAAGAGCAGTCCATGCCCGCCCAGGCGCCACCCAGGATTACCTCCGCACAGATCGCCTAACTTAGCCCCGTGGAGTGCAGACCTTTGAGGGTCACTCCATGATTAATCAATCAGTTGGCCAGCTCGCACACCGCGAATGCGCGAAGCCGGGTTAGCGCTGGAGTAAAGAACCACACGACAACATCGAACGTCCCGCCCTGTCGCGCGCCAATCCGGGCGGCGTTGCGCGAGCTGTTCCTTGCTCGGGTGGTCGTCGTAGGGGTGGCGCAGTAGATCGAACTCATCAAGAGCGACGCCGTACGCCATCCCCTGGAGGCGTTACATCCCGCGACGCGCGCGGGATTGCTAGAGTTGGCGCGTGAGGCCAATCCTCTAGCGTTGCGCTGGGGGAAGTAGCCGAATCAAATATCACCCAAGGAGCAGTTCGTATCCTCAACGCAAAGACGAAAAGGACGCAAAAAAGTCCTCAATAACAGGGTCAGTTCTATACTTTATAGCATCAAGTACCAAACAACTGAAGACCACGGAACACACGGAATGGGTCGCGGTTTTCTCCGTGTATTCCGTGGTTAAGGTCTTTTAGCCTTTTCCTGTATTCGAAAAAGCATAAGCATTAGCCTCCTCGCTTGCATACGTGGGCCTGAGATAAGCTATTACTTCTCTTACGGAAGCGCCCTTTCAGTTCTCGCGGCCACTGCCGGCGGCTTGGCATTGGGGTCAAGAACTACACGACAACATCGAGCATCCCGCCCGGTCGCGCGCCCAATCGGGGCGGCGTTGCGCGAATATTTCTTTTCCCGGTTGGTCGTCGTAGGGGTGGCGCAGTAGATCCAGCAATTCTTGGATGCCCGCGTAATCTCCTTGCTCCGCGCGATCGATGGCCTGTTGCGCGAGGTAGTTGCGCAGCACGTAACGCGGATTGGCGGCATGCATGCGAGACCGCCGCTGTGCGGGAGGTAGGCCATCCTGGCGTGCCCGCGCCGCGTAACGCGTAATCCAATCATTGAACTCCGGTTCAGCCTGGAGTTTCTTTTCTGGGTCGTAGAACGCTTCCTCGGCCGGCGCGAGCGAAGGTTTATCTAGATCCACTTCGGAGAGCGCGCGAAAAAAGATCGTCATGTCCACTTCGGCCTTTTGCAGTAGTCCTTGCAATGCACGCATCAGTTCGGTGTCTTCGTCCTCGCACTGTGCCAAGCCTAGCTTCGCCGCCGTGTGCTCGCGATCGGCGGCGTTGAAAGCCGCGACGTAACGTTCCAATCCCGCGTGAAGGGGATCGACGTTGCCGAAGGCGGGCGCCAGGGCGCTTGCCAGCCGCGTGAGGTTCCAATAGGCGATTTGCGGTTGCTGGCCGAAGCGGTAACGGCGGTGTTGCGCGTCGGTGGTGTTGGGTGTCCAGTCCAGATCGAAGTCATCGATCCAGCCGTAGGGGCCGTAATCGATGGTGAGTCCCAGGATGGAAAGGTTGTCGGTGTTCATCACGCCATGAACGAAGCCCACCCGCATCCAATGCGCCATCAAGCGCGCCGTGCGCTCACAGATCTGCGCGAACCATTCCGCGCGCACGTTCTCGCTGGTTTCACCTGCCTTCAACAGTTCGGGAAAATCTCGGCCGATGGTGAACTCGATCAGCCGGTTCAGCAACGCTACATCTTCGCGCGACGCCGGTAGTTCGAAGTTACCAAAGCGGATGAAGGATGGCGCTACCCGGCACACGATGGCGCCCGGTTCTGCTCTTGGCCTGCCGTCGTAGAACATATCCCGGATGACGTCCTCGCCCGTGGCCACCAGGCTCAGGGCGCGCGTGGTGGGCACACCCAGGTGATGCATCGCCTCGCTACAAAGAAACTCGCGGATGGAAGAGCGCAATACGGCGCGGCCGTCGGCGCTACGCGAGTAAGGCGTCTGGCCGGCGCCTTTGAGTTGTAATTCCCAGCGCTCACCAGCGGCGTTGAGTGTTTCTCCCAAAGTGATGGCGCGGCCATCGCCCAACTGTCCTGCCCAGTGGCCGAACTGATGTCCGCCGTAATTGGCGGCGTAGGGTTCCATGCCCTCCATCAGCGCATTGCCACCGAAAATTTTCGCGAACTCGGGCGAGGCAAGCGTGCCCGGATCGATGCCCAGCATCGCCGCGACCTCCGGTGAGTGGGCGATCAGCCGGGGAGCCGCCACCGGAGTGGGATTCACACGCGAGTAGAGCGCGCCTTGTACTTGCCGGCGCCGCGGCCCTACCTCCGGATCGGCGGGAAGTTCGCGTACAAAGCTATTGTCGAATCGCAACGCTGGCATCGCTCTCAAGCTTGGTTGCGCAAGAACTCCAGAAGCAAGCGGCTCACTTTCTCCGGTTGTTCCTGCTGCACCCAGTGACCAGCGCCTTCCACGAGATGGCAGCCCACCATGTTGGTGCAAGCTTTGTTTTGCATCGCCTCGAAATCGCCGGGTTTTTGAAACACGCCCCAGTCACTCTTACCTCCAATGAAGCACGAGGGGACATCGATGGTGCGCCCAGCGTGGATCTCCAACTCCGCGTTGAATTTGCCCGTGGTGCGGCAGCGGTACCACTGCAAGCCGCCCTGGAATCCGTTGCGCTCGTATTCGGCGGTGTAGACGGCGAGAGCGTCCTCCGGCAACCACTTGCAGGCGGCGATCTCGGCGGCCGAAGGCATTTCCGGGGCAACGTTCTGCGCCATGCCTAAGTCGCGCTCCATGATGTAGTAAGCGGGCATCTTCTCCAATTCCGTGGCGATCCACCCTTTGAGCCGGAAGGGCTGGTTTTGTTTCCAGTCCGCGCTCTTGTAGTGGTAGTAGGCACGCAGGAAGGCGTGCAGGCCTTGCGGCGCGTGCCACATGTTGTCGTTGGCCTCTGGCGTGGAGTAGTACCAGTGATAGTGTTTGCGCGGGCGCCTGAGGGCAGCCAGATCCTCATGGAAATTGCTCTCGGATTTCTCGCGCGGGGGTTCGTTGGCGGTGTTGAAAGGTATGGGTGGCGGCCCGCCGAAGGGCGCGCTCATCATGACCGCCGAGCGAAATACGTCCGGCCTGAGCAGCGCGCACCACGAGGTTACTGGAGAGCCGAAGTCGTGGCCCACCACGGCTGCCACGCTGCGCTTGCCGAGGGCGAACAGCAGTCCCATGGTATCGCGCACGATGTTGAGCATGCGAAAAGAAGCCAGGTCGCCGTCGTAACTGGCATCCCACCCCGTGGTACGGCCGTAGCCGCGCTGGTCTGGCGCGATCACGTGATAGCCGGCTTGGGCGATGGGCAGCATCACGTTGCGCCAACTGTAGGCCAGTTCCGGAAATCCGTGCAGGAGCAACACGCAAGGATTGCCTTCGGACCCTGCCTCCAACACGTGCATGTTCAAGCCATTGCGGTTGTCCACGAAGCGCGAGCGGATGCCCGCGGGCAACGCAGCGATGTAGTCAACTTTATTCATCGGTGAACCGGTTCCTCGAAACGAAAGCCCATGGTGCGGCAGTGATAGTGGATGCCGCCGTCTTGCACGATCAACCAGTGCGCGAGCCCATCGCCATCGTTGTGATGGGAATGTACGCTGGTGGGCGGGGTCACCATGGTGATGTAGGGCGACCAGTCCTTGGCGGTGCCGTTTACTTTCGAGTAACAGCGGTCTCCCTCGATGGCGAGCGACACGGCCACGGAGTTGTGACTATGGGCCGATTGAATGCTACGCGGTGCCAGTTGGTTCATGGCCAAGGTCAGGGTAGGGGAGATGTTGCGGCGTTCCTGCAAGCGCTCGGAGGAGAACACCACCGCCAAGCCCGCCACCGGCTGCCCGCTCAGTCTGGCGCGCGCACGGCTCAGTTCCTCGGTGATGGTGGCGGCGGGAAAGTGCGCGGCTTCCACCAGCGCATTCTCGCGATCCGGCGGCACGACGCGTTCAAAGGCCAGTTCCGGTTCGTTGGTAACGATCCACAGCACGCTGTCGCGCTCCGCGCTGGCCAATTGAAAAGCGCGCCCTCCGGGGAGGGAGAAGACATCGCCCCGGCTCCAGCCTATCGTATCGGCGCCTTGGGTGACTGTGCCGGACCCGTCGATCACATAGGCCAGCACCGTACTGGCGCAGGGATTGAGTTCCAGGGATTCGCCCGCCCGGATGCGCGCATAGGAAGCCAGCACGAGGGGAGAAGTGGCGGGAAAATCGAGCCCCATGGCCGCGCTCTGGTCGCAGGCGATGACGCGGGTACCGGTGGCCGGGTTGAGGGCTGCATCGCGCTCGGCCGTGAAGGTGGCCCCAGGCACCTCGGCGTAGACGATGTTAAAGGCGTTGCCCGAATCGAAGTAACGCGCCCGGCGCGTGTAGGGGGTGTGCGGCGTGGCAGTCATGGGTCTTGTTCCTTTCGCGCGTCGTGAAGGGGCATTGTAAGCGGTTGCCGCGTTCGCCCCTACGCCGCACCCATGGCAATATACCGCCTTCGCACATTGCACAACATGAAGGGTTTGACATGCCCGGCTTACAGCACCAAGACACTGCGGAAACCAAGCTCGATGCCATCATTGTCGGCGCTGGTTTCGCCGGCATGTACATGCTCCACCGCCTGGGCGGCCTGGGATTTCGGGTGCGAGTGTTCGAGGCGGGCAGCGGGGTAGGGGGCACTTGGTATTGGAATCGCTATCCTGGCGCGCGCTGCGACATCGAGAGCATGGAGTACTCCTTCCAGTTCTCCGACGAACTCCAGCAGGAGTGGGATTGGTCCGAGCGCTACGCCACCCAACCCGAAATCCTGCGCTACGCCAACTACGTGGCGGACCGTTTCGATCTGCGCCGAGACATCCAATTCGATACGCGCATCGAGTCCGCGGTGTTCGATGAGCAAGGCAAATGCTGGATCCTGGAAACGCCCGGCGGCGCTCGTGTGAGCGCGCGCTTTTGCATCATGGCCACGGGCTGCCTGTCATCGGCCAATACTCCCAAGATCGCCGGGCTGGAGACCTTCGCCGGCCCCACCTATCACACCGGCCGGTGGCCGCACGAGGAGGTCAGTTTCAAGGGCCAGCGGGTAGGCATTATCGGCACGGGCTCATCGGCCATCCAAGCCATTCCCATCATTGCCGAGCAGGCTGCGCACCTTTACGTTTTTCAGCGTACACCCAACTACTCCGTGCCTGCCCACAACGCGCCCCTGGATCCGGATGCCAAGCGCCAAGTCAAAATGAACTACAAGCGCCTGCGAGAGGATGGCAAGCAAAGCCCCAACGGCGTGTGGTCCTTCCGCTTCAATTCCGCGCGTGCCTTGCAAACAGCGCCGGAGGAAAGACGGCGAGAGTACGAGGAGCGCTGGGCCTACGGGGGCGTGTCCTTCATGGGTGCCTACGCCGATCTCATGTTCGAACCCGAGGCCAACGATACCGCGGCGGATTTCGTGCGCGACAAAATTCGCCAGATCGTGCGCGATCCCCAGGTGGCCGAGGCCCTCATGCCGCGCTACGTCATCGGCTGCAAGCGGCTGTGCGTGGACACGGGCTACTTCGCCACCTTCAACCGCCCGAACGTCACGCTGGTGGACATCAGCGCATCACCTATCGAAGCGATCACGCCGCACGCGATCAAGGCCCTTGGTAGGGAGTACGTAATCGATACGCTCATCCTCGCCACGGGCTTCGACGCCATGACCGGCGCGCTCACCCGCACCGACATCCGCGGGCGGGGCGGCAAAACCCTGAAGGAAAAGTGGCAGGCCGGCCCGCGTAATTACCTGGGCGTGTCGACGGAAGGTTTTCCCAACTTCTTCACCATCACCGGGCCGGGCAGCCCATCGGTATTCACCAACATGATTCCTTCCATCGAGCAGCACGTGGACTGGGTGACCGAGTGTATGGTCTACATGAAGGAAAAAGGCATCGCACTGATCGAGCCCAAGCGCGAGGCCGAAGACCAGTGGGTAACCCACGTCAACGAAGTGGCGGGCGCGCACCTGCGCTCGGCGTGCAACTCCTGGTACATCGGCGCCAACATCCCCGGCAAGCAGCGCGTGTTCATGCCCTACATCGGCGGATTCCCGGCGTACCAGAAGAGGTGCAAGGAAGTGGTAGCGGCGGGTTACGAGGGGTTTGCGCTGTCGGCGTGAAATTCATTCCGCGTTCTTTCCCTCACCCTCGGTCCCTCTCCCGGAGGGCGAGGGAAGAAAATCCTCTCGCTGTGCTGATCGAAGGGCTGGCAAGCTTCGGCTTCGCTCATCGGAACGGGTAGGTTGGGCTGAACGTTTTTCGTGAAGCCCAACAAGAAACTCAAGCGGACCGTGATTGTTGGGCTTCGCTGCGCTCAGCCCAACCTACCGAGCTATGGGGTGGCGGCGCGCTTCGAGAAGCCCTTCTTGATTTGCACCGCCAAGGTAACGCCAGCCAGCGCGATGGCGCCGGCGATGATTCCGGCCACCGCATCGAGCACATGAGGTGCGAGCACACTCAAGATCCCTCCCGCGCCAGGGAGAGTGCTCACGCGCAGGCTCAGGTCTTCGATGAGATGGTGCAAGGTAGGAATGCCGTGGGTGAGAATGCCCCCGCCCACGAGGAACATCGCCGCGGTGCCCGCGACGGACAGCGTTTTCATTAAGTAGGGCGCGGCGCGCAAGATGAGTTTCCCTAGCGCGACCCTGATCGCGCCTGTGCCTTGGCTAAGGTGAAGCCCCGCATCGTCCAGCTTCACGATGCCCGCCACGAAGCCGTACACCCCCACGGTCATGATCAATGCAATGCCCGAAAGCACCGCTACTCGCGTGCCGAAGGGGGCGCTCGCCGCAGTGCCCAGGGTGATGGCGATGATCTCCGCCGAGAGGACGAAATCCGTTCGCACGGCGCCGCGAATTTTCTCTTTCTCCAGGGCAACCATATCGACTTTCGGGTCCGCCACCGCGAGAATCAGCGCGGCGTGAGCCTGCTCGTCTTCCTCCTTGCTGTGCAAGAGTTTATGCGCCAGTTTTTCCACGCCTTCGTAGCACAGAAACGCGCCACCGATCATCAACAGCGGTGTCACCGCCCAGGGCGCGAGCGCGCTGATGGCAAGGGCGGCGGGCACCAGAATCAATTTGTTCTTGAAGGAACCCTTGGCTACGGCCCAAACTACTGGCAGTTCGCGGTCGGCATGCACGCCCGCCACTTGCTGTGCGTTGAGCGCAAGATCATCCCCAAGAACGCCGCTGGCCTTCTTGGCCGCCACCTTGGTGAGGATAGCCACGTCGTCCAGGATGGTGGCGATGTCGTCGATCAGTGCTAAGAGGCTGCTGGCCATGTGTTTTAAGTGTGGAGTAGAGGCGAAGCGCTATTTAACACGAAGGACGCGATGGCACCCGCAAGCGTGAATACTTCACACCCACGCCGGAAATACTCCCGCGATTCCCTCTTCGGCAATCCGTAATCTTTCGCACATGGGCAACGTGCTCATGAATCGAAAGATTCAACCTCAACTTCAACCGAAAGGAGCTTCACATGAACGCCAAACTCATCACCCTCGCCATCGCCTCCCTCATTTCTTCCTCCGTATTCGCCGCCGAATGCCCCGGACGCGCCGGTGTGTGCCACACCTACACCAACACCGCAAGCAAGCCTGCCACTTACGTTGGAACGCACGTCGCGCAAGTTAGTGGCCGCGGCGCTCCAGCGATTGCCAAAGCCTTCTTGCCCGCGGCGACGCGATCCGTGGTGTCCTTCGAGCGCTTGTACAAAGCCGGGCGTGCGTGAGCGGTTCCCTGACATAGGCTTCTGCTGTCTCCTCCTCCCTTCCCCCCGGGTGACCCCGGGGGTTTTATTTTGCGCGGAGAATTTCGTGCAACATCCTCACCGCCGTACTGTCACGCGTACGGTCGGTTGGGCTGAGCAGAGCGACGCCCAACAATCACAGATCGCAGGAGGCCTTGTTGGGCTTCGCTCTGCTCAGCCCAACCTACGGGGCTTAAGCCAGTTCCACCAGCAAGTCCTTCGCCGACACGATGTCTCCCGGTTTGGCGTGCACGGCCTTGATGGTGGCGTCGCGCTCGGCGCGAATGATACTTTCCATCTTCATGGCTTCGATGGACACGAGCGGATCGCCTTTTTTCACCGGTTGGCCCGCTTTCACCGCCACGGTGACGACGTTGCCGGGCATGGGTGCGCCCATGTGCGCCGGATTGGCGTCCTCGGCCTTGGCGCGCGGCTTGTGCACCGCCGCCACGCCCGCCTTCGGAACGCGTATGGGCCGGCCCTGGCCATTCAATTCGAAGAAGAGGCGCACGTGGCCTTCCTCGTCCACGTCGGAGCGGCCTTGCAATCGAATCATGAGCGTCTTGCCACGGTCGATCTCGATGCCGGCGTCTTCGCCATCGGCCATGCCGTTGAAGAAGGTGGGCGTGGGCAACACCGAGACATCGTCGTATTTGCGGTGGTGCTCGGCGAACTCGCGAAACACCTTCGGGTACATGAGATAGGAGGCGAGGTCCGTGTCGTCCACCTTGCGCCCCACGACATGTTCGGCCTCGCTACGCGCCGCGTCCAAGTCCGCCGGTGGCAGGTGCGCGCCAGCACGCCCGGCGATGGGCGCGGCCCCCTTGAGCACTTTGTGCGTGATGTCCTTGGGGAATCCATCGGGCGGAAATCCCAACTCGCCGCGCATCATGGATACCACGGATTCTGGAAACGCGATTTCGCGGCTGGGGTCGCGCACATCCTCCGGCGATAAATCATTGGCCACCATGAACAGCGCTAAATCGCCCACTACCTTCGAGGTGGGCGTGACCTTGACGATGTCACCGAATAAAAGATTCACCTGCGCGTAGGCCTTCGCAACTTCTGGCCAGCGGTGGTCCAGGCCCATGGCGCGCGCCTGCTCGCGCAAGTTGGTGTATTGCCCGCCGGGCATCTCGTGCAGATAGACGTCCGACGTGCCGGAACGCATATCCGCTTCGAAGGGCGCGTAATAGCGGCGCACACTCTCCCAATAGCGCGAAAGGGATTTCATCGCATCCAGATCCAAGCCCGCGTCGCGCTCGCTACCTTGCAGCGCCGCCACGATGGAACCCAGATTAGGCTGGGAGGTGAGCCCGCTCATGGAATCGAGCGCACCATCCACGGCGTCGCAACCGGCGTCGATGGCGGCCAGCACGCTCGCGGCGGCGATGCCGCTGGTGTCGTGGGTGTGGAAGTGAATGGGTAGGCCAACTTCCTCCTTCAGCGCTTTCACCAAGGCGGCCGCCGCGCGCGGCCGGCACACGCCCGCCATGTCCTTGATGCCCAGCACGTGCGCACCGGCTTTTTCCAAGGCCTTGGCCATTTCCACGTAATACTTCAAGTTGTACTTGGGGCGCGTGGCGTCGAACAGGTCGCCCGTGTAGCAAATGGCCGCCTCGCACAAGCCCCCCGCTTCGCGCACCGCGCTGATGGACACGCGCATATTCTCCACCCAGTTAAGGGAGTCGAAAACGCGGAAGACATCCACGCCGTTCTTCGCCGCTTGTTGCACGAAGTAGCGCACCACGTTGTCGGGATAGTTCGTGTAACCCACGGCATTGGAAGCGCGCAATAACATCTGGAACAAAATATTCGGCACCGCCGCGCGCAGTTTCACCAGGCGGTCCCAGGGATCTTCCTTCAAGAAGCGCAAGGCCACGTCGAAAGTGGCCCCACCCCAGCACTCCAGGGAAAACAGCTCCGGCAGCATGCGTGCGTAGTAGGGCGCGATGGGCAGCATGTCGCGCGTGCGCATGCGGGTGGCGAACAGCGATTGGTGCGCATCGCGCATCG
>JBJXGQ010000038.1:0-4431 GCA_046160525.1 Burkholderiales bacterium | reverse complement strand
CACCGACACCCGGGAAAAACTGCAAGCTTACCGAGCCATCGAAAGCTTGCGCTATTACCTGGTGATCGATTCCGAGCGCGTAGCACTCACCTACTACTCCCGGTCGAGTGGCGGTGAATGGCTAACGACTGCGCTCGAAGGGGCTGAGAGAATCAGCGTCCAATGCGGCTCCGTGCAAGCAAGCTTGGGATTGGCCGAGATCTACGAAGATACCGGTTTGAAGAGCGCTTAGCGTTTACGGCGCGTGGAAGGCCGGCCAACCGGTTTCACGGACGGCAACGGCAACGCGGTTTGATACTTCACCTGCTTTAACGCGAAACTCGACTTGATGTTGCCCACGCCCGGCACCTTCGATAGGAAGGCGAGAATGAAGCGTTCCAGGGCTTGCAGATCGGGCACCACCACGCGCAGCAAGTAATCCGCATCGCCCGTCATCAGATAACACTCCATCACCTCCGGCCGGTCGCGGATGGCCGATTCGAACTTTTCCAGGCTTGCCTCGATCTGCTTCTCCAAAGTCACCTGGATAAACACGCTCACTCGTAATCCAACCTTGATGGGATCGAGCAGCGAAACGTGCCGGTGTATGTAGCCCGAATCTTCCAGCGCGCGTACGCGAGCTAGACATGGCGAAGGCGAGAGCCCGACCGCGTGCGCCAGATCCACATTGGACAAGCGGGCGTCGTTTTGCAGCAAACCCAGGATTTTCCAGTCTGTTGTATCGGGCTCTTCTTTCCGCATAAACCACCTTATTGTTTCTTTATTACGGCATTCTATGCCGTTTTTTCCTCCTCAAACTCCGGTTAACAAAACCACGTTCCGCGCCGAAAAGAGTACGATCCGCCGCTGAAAAATTTTCCCATCCGCCCTTCACTTAAGCGCGCAACCATGACTGATTTGTCGCAGCCCTCCAAGTTCAATGAACTCGCCCACGCCGGTTTCTGGCGCGTATTGCCCAAAGATACCGACCCCACCGAAACCAAGGAGTGGCTCGACGCCCTCACCGCCGTGTTGGAGGAAGTGGGGCCGGAGCGCGCAACCTTCCTGCTGCGCAAGCTGCTCGATCACGCGCGCGCCAAACGCGTGCCGTTACCAGCGGTACTCAACACGCCTTACTGCAACACCATTTCGCTGGCTGAGCAACCTCAATTTCCTGGCAATCTGGAAGTCGAGGCTCGCTTAAGCGCGTTGGTGCGCTGGAACGCCCTTGCCATGGTGGTACGCGCCAACCGCGACAATCCGGAGTTGGGCGGGCACATCGCCACGTACTCTTCCGCCGCTGATCTCTTCGATGTCGGCTTCAACCACTTCTTTCGCGCGGGCCAAGATGGCGATGTGGTGTTCTTTCAGCCCCACTCCGCCCCCGGCAACTATGCGCGCGCTTACTTGGAAGGGCGGTTGAGCGAGGAGCAACTCTCAAACTACCGGCGAGAAACCGGCGGCAAGGGACTGTCTTCCTACTGCCACCCGTGGTTGATGCCCAGCTTCTGGCAATTCCCCACGGGTTCCATGGGGCTCGGTCCCATCACAGCCATCTACCAAGCGCGCTTCATGCGCTACCTGGAGGATCGCGCGGTGCTGAAAACTTCGGGACGCAAGGTGTGGTGTTTTCCCGGTGATGGCGAGATGGACGAACCCGAATCCATCGCCGGCTTGGCGGTGGCCGCGCGCGAAGGCCTCGACAACCTGATCTTCGTGGTGAACTGCAATCTGCAACGCCTGGATGGGCCCGTGCGCGGCAATGGCTCCATCATCCAGGAACTCGAAGGCATGTTCGCCGGTGCCGGCTGGAACGTGATCAAAGTGCTGTGGGGCTCGGATTGGGATTCGCTGTTCTTGCGCGACAGCGAAGGCATCCTCCTCAAGCGCCTGCACGAAACCGTGGACGGCGAGTTTCAAAAGTACGCCGCCACCGACGGCCAGTTCAACCGCGAGCACTTCTTCAACAAGTATCCCGAATTGCAAGCGCTCGTGGCGCATCTGTCCAACGAAGACATCGACCGGCTCAAGCGAGGAGGCCACGACTCCGTCAAGATCTACGCCGCCTATCACGCCGCCGTGGCCCACAGCGGCCGCCCCACCGTCATCCTGGCGCAAACGAAAAAGGGCTACGGCATGGGTCATTGGGGCCAAGGCAAGATGACCACGCACCAGCAAAAAAAGCTGGACGACGAAGCGTTACGCGCCTTTCGCGACCGTTTCTCCGTACCGATTTCCGATGAGGACGTGAGCGCGCTGCGCTTCTTCAAGCCCGCGGCTGACAGCGCCGAAATGAAATACATGCACGCCCGCCGCCAAGCGCTCGGCGGTTACATGCCCGAACGCAAGGGCAAATCGGAGAGCTTGAGCGTCCCCGCGCTTGCCTCCTTCGCGAAATTGCTGGAAGGCACCGGCGAGCGCGACCAATCCACCACCATGGTCTTCGTGCAAATGCTCTCGCAGTTGCTGCGCGACAAGACCTTCGGCAAGCACATTGTTCCCATCGTCGCGGACGAGGCCCGCACCTTCGGCATGCAGTCGCTGTTCCGGCAAGTGGCCATCTACTCGCCCTTTGGGCAGCTCTACGAACCCGAAGACCGCGACGAACTGCTCTACTACAAGGAAGCGAAGGACGGCCAGATCCTCGAAGAAGGCATCACGGAAGCCGGCGCCATTTCCTCATGGATCGCCGCCGCCACGAGCTACAGCACCCACGGCGTGCCCATGCTGCCCTTCTACATTTTCTATTCGTGTTTCGGCTTTCAGCGCATTGGAGACCTGATATGGACGGCGGCGGATTCGCGCGCGCGCGGTTTCCTGTTGGGGGCAACCGCTGGGCGCACCACCCTTTCTGGCGAAGGTCTGCAACACGAGGACGGCTCCAGCCACCTGTTGTTCTCCACAGTCCCTAATTGCGTGGCCTACGATCCGAGCTTCGGCTACGAGGTCACGACCATCATCCAGGACGGCATGCGGCGCATGCTGGAAGCGCAAGAAGATGTGTTCTATTACGTGACGGTGATGAACGAGAACTACGTTCATCCCGCCATGCCGGAAGGCGCCCGCGAGGGGATATTGAGGGGGATGTATCGTGTGCGTGAGGCGCCAGGCGTGAGGCGTGAGGCGCCGGTGCAGTTGCTTGGGAGCGGAACGATTTTGCGCGAGGTCTTGGCGGCGGCGGAGTTGCTGGAAAAGGATTGGAAAGTTTCGGCGGATGTATGGAGTGTGACGAGCTTCACCGAACTGCGCCGCGATGGCTTGGCCGCGGAGCGGTGGAACCGGTTACATCCCGGCGAGAAACCGCGCTCAACGTGGGTTGAAAACTGTCTGGGAAAAACCACCGGTCCTGTTGTCGCGTCCACCGATTACATGCGTACCGTGCCCGACCTGATTCGCACCTGGGTTCCGCGCCGCTATGTCACCTTGGGCACCGATGGTTTCGGCCGCAGCGATTCGCGCGCCGCGCTGCGTAACTTTTTCGAGGTGGACCGTCATCATGTCGTGGTGGCGGCCCTTAACGCGCTGGCTGATGAAGGCAAGGCTGATCGCAAAGTAGTCAAAGCGGCAATCGAGAAGTATTCGTTGAGCGTGGATACGCCCAATCCCTGGGACATTTGATTCTGGATCGCTGAGCCGTCTGCGAAAACTCTCCCGCTGTGCTCCCTCCGAGAGTCCAGCGGGCCGCCTCCCGGAGAATCGGGCTAAACGTAGGCATTGATGTTTTGATGCTTGCCACGGAGGCGTCATGGCACTATCCTATGGCGCACCATGAGAACCACCCTGACACTCGACGATCGCATCGCCAAGGCGCTGAAAACACTTGCCCATCGCTCCGGCAAGCCCTTCAAGCAAGTTGTGAATGAAACGCTCCAGACTGGCCTAGCAGCGAACGAAACCCCGAAACCGCGGCCCTACAAGCTCAAGCCTGTTGCGCTTGGCGGTGTGCTGCCGGGCATCGACATCGACAAAGCCTTGAGACTGGCGGCAGCCCTCGAAGATGAGGAAATTGCGCGGGAACTGGAATTGCGCAAATGATCTTGCTCGACGCAAATCTTCTGATTTACGCGATCGATGCGGACTCGCCCCATCACAAACCAGCCCGACGGTGGCTCGAAAAAACGCTTTCTAGTGGCACGCGAGTCGGATTGCCTTGGATTGTAGTTCTGGCTTTCGTCAGAATTACCACGCGCTCCGGCATTCTGCGTCATCCGCTGGCGATCGCTCAGGCTGCCGGATTCATCGACGATTGGCTGGCACAACCCTACGTTACTTTCATCGGCCCAAGTGACGGTCACTGGCCTATCCTGAAAAATCTTCTTGTTGCAGGTGGCGCGGCCGGAAACCTTACATCGGATGCCCACTTGGCGGCACTTGCCATCGAGCACGGCTACGAAATCGCCTCCAGCGATAACGACTTCCGGCGATTTACCGGCGTCACGCTGGTTAATCCGC
>JBJXGQ010000037.1:0-5848 GCA_046160525.1 Burkholderiales bacterium | reverse complement strand
CCAATCCCGCGAGCGCGCACGCGGCGAGGACGGGAATCACGCCAATCTTGAAGCGAAACAGCGCAACGAAAGCTGCGACACCGATCAAAGCCGAAATCCATTCGAAATGCCCTTCAAAACCACTTGGCCAGAGCACGTGATAGGCGAAGAAAAGCGCAAGGTTCAGGATCACACCTACGACGGCCGCCGTAATCGCCGTGAGCGGTGCGGTGAAGCGTAAATCTCCGCGCGTGGACTCCACCGCTGGGCCGCCGAGCAAGATAAAAACGAAGGAAGGCAGGAAGGTAAAGAAGGTCACGACCGTTGCGGCCGTGGCGCCCGCCAGGAATAAGGCATCGCCGCCAAAAAGGGCCTTGGTCCAGCCGCCGACGAATCCGACGAAAGCCACCACCATGATGAGGGGGCCAGGCGTGGTTTCTCCTAGCGCCAAGCCGTCGATCATCTGCGGGGCGCTTAGCCATTGATGATGTTCCACCGCGCCCTGATAGACATAGGGCAGCACGGCGTAGGCGCCGCCGAAGGTGAGTAAAGCGGCCTTGGTGAAGAACCAACCCATTTGAGTGAGGGCTCCGTTCCAGCCATATAGCGCTGTAAGGACCGCCATGCCGCCGCCCCATAGGCCCAACCCCACCAGTAGCACCCGTGCGAATTTCGCGGCAGTGAATTTCGCGTGAGCCGGCGCCGGGGTGTCGTCGTCGATGACGGCAGGCCCATAACTCGTCTTGGCTGAGGCGTGTCCGCCGCCCAGGTTGAAACGAGCGGGCGCGTATTTTCCCCCGAGGTAACCCACCACGGCGGCGGTGAGAACGATCCAGGGAAACGGCACGTGCAACAGGAATATGGCCGCAAAAGCCGCGGCCGCGATGGCCCACAGCGCGTTGTTACGCAATGCTCTCGAACCGATCCGGTGAGCGGCTTGCACCACGATGGCCGTCACCGCGGGCTTGATGCCGTAGAACACTCCCGCAATCACGGGTAAATGACCAAAGGCCACGTAGATCCAGGACAAAACGATGAGGATCACAAGCGAGGGCAGCACGAAGAGCCCGCCCGCCACGATGGCGCCCCAGGTGCGGTGCATGAGCCAGCCGATGTAGGTGGCCAACTGCTGCGCCTCTGGGCCCGGAAGCAGCATGCAGTAGTTCAAGGCGTGTAGATAGCGCCGCTCGGAAATCCAGCGGCGGCGCTCCACCAACTCGCGGTGCATGATGGCGATTTGGCCGGCCGGTCCGCCAAAGCTGACGAAACCTAACCATAGCCAGAAGCGTAAGGCTTGTTTGAAGGTTGGAGATTCAGGAGCGCGATCCGGCGCGATTTGGGAACTCATGCTACCCCCTCATCAACCGGACTACCCAGATCCCAACCGCCGTCAGCGCCAGGGAGGCGGCGAGATGCGCTCCAACATGGGCCAATGCCCATCCGATCTGTTGCTTCGCGATGAGCCCGACAGCCTCCGCCGAGAATGTCGAGAAGGTGGTGAGGCCACCCAGAAATCCAGTGATCACGAGGAGCTTTACTTCAGGAGGAACGGCGGCGTTACCAGTGAAATATTCCACGGCCACTCCGATGAAAAATCCGCCCGTGGCATTCGCCGCCAGCGTTCCGAGCGGTAAGCTCGGAAACAGTGGATTGAACGCCAGCGCCAGCAACCAGCGCATCCAAGCACCCACTGCGGCACCCACTCCCACCGCGCACCAATGCGTCCAAGATGTCACCGCCTCTCCTTTGTCCTAGCCCCTAGTCCCTGGCCCCAAGCCGCCGCCCTCAATACTACTTGATGGGGCACAATACTCATGTCAATCGAACAGGACAGGTTATGCAAGACTTGAAATCCTTGGTCGCGCCCGATCAGGTCCACCGCAGCGTCTACACGGACCAGGCGATTTTCGACCGGGAAATCGCCCAGATCTTCGAGAAGACTTGGGTCTACTGCGGGCACGAGTCTCAGGTGCCGAATGCGGGCGACTATCACGGCGTACTCATCGGCCGCCAGCCCATGGTCATGGTACGCGGAAACGACAATACGATTCGCGTGCTCTACAACCGCTGCCCCCACCGTGGCGTGCAGTTGTGCGGTGCGCTCAAGGGCAATGCTGGTTCGAGTTTGGTGTGCTCCTATCATGCATGGAGCTTCAATCTTGACGGCACGTTCAAGAGCATGCCGCTGCAAGCGGGTTATGAAGGCACGCGCCTCGGCCAATACGACTGCGATGTCAAGCGCGCGGCAAGGGTGGAGCGTTATCGCGGATTCGTATTCGCGAGTTTGTCGGAAGAAGGCCCGGGCCTCATGGAATTCTTAGGCGATGCTCGCATCGCCTTCGACGACATGTGCGACCGCTCGCCCGAAGGCGAGGTGGAAGTGGTGCCCTATTGCCACCGCGTCATCCAACATTCCAATTGGAAGTTCTTCATGGAAAACCAGTTGGACGCCCTGCACCCTTCCGTCACGCACCAATCCACGGGGATCGCCGCCGGGCGGGAAGAACGCGCACTCACCCTGGGGGGGCACGCCACTCCGCTTTATTACCACTATCTATCCACCTTCGCCTCGCCCTTCGAGAAGTGGGATTCGGTGCAGACGGTGAACTTCCCGCGCGGCCACGGCATTCTGAAAGGCTACATGGGCCTGCGCCCGCAAGACCCCGACACCAAGGAGTATGAAGCGCTCATGTACCAAGCCTATGGCCCCGAGAAAGCCGAAGAGTATTTGGGCCGCAGCATTCATCACGTGCTGGTGTATCCCTATCTATCGGTGCAGTCTCCGCTGCAACAACTACGCTGCCTGCGGCCGCTGGCCCCCAACAAGACGTTGTCCGAAATCTGGCATTTCCGCTTGAAAGGAGTGCCCCAGGCCATCTACCGGCGCGCCCTTTGGTATTTCAATCTGGTGAATTCCCCGGCCACCATGATCAACGCGGACGATCTGGAGAATTGGACCAAGGGCCAGTGGGGCCTGGAATCCAATGGTGGTGACTGGGTCAGTTTTCACCGCAACCACGGCGGCGATACGGAGGAAAATGGAATCACCTATTCCAACAAGGGAACTTCCGAAGCCGTGATGCGCAATCAATTCAAAGCCTGGGTTCGCTACCTCGCATAAGGAACCGCCCCATGTCTGGCAAGGAAGAGTTGGCCCGCCGTTTAGCCCAGCACGTAGTCATCGCGGACGATAAGCGCGACGACACGGGCGCTCAAAGCATCGCACCCGAACACTCGCCGCGCGCGCTTCATCACGCGTCCGCGCTCCCCGCCCGAAGCGCACTCAAGGATTTCGATCTACAGTGCCAAGCCGAACAATTCCTCTACCACCAAGCCGAATTGCTCGACGGCAAACACTGGCAAGCCTACATCGATCTCTTCGCTACCGATGGCATGTACTGGATGCCCATCGCCCCGGAGCAAACGGACTGGACCGATTCGCCCTCCATCTTCGCGGAGGATAAGTCCTTGATGACCATTCGCATGGGCCGGGTCACCCATCCGAACGCGTGGTCGCAAGCACCCATGTGGGGAACCCATCACATGGTGGGTAATGTGGTGATAGAGTCCGTCTCCGAGCAAGGGATGGTGGTGCGTTCGAGATTTCAGATGATGGAGTTGCGGCGCGACAACGTGCGGCATTTCGGCGGAAGCTACCGGCACACCTTGGAGAGAACCGCGGAGGACTTCAGGATAAAACTTCAGCGGGTCGACATGATGAACAGCCAGGCACCCTACGACTACGTATTGCAGGTCTGGGTTTAACGCGTTTCGCCCGGAGAACACGATGGTATTAGCCGTTAACGAAATTCCTTGGCAAGATCCGATCGTTCCGATTTTCGCCGATCCCGAATGGGAGCGAGAGGTAAAGCAGAAGACCGGCTCCGTCATGGACATTATGCGCCGTGCGGCTCCCAGTCCTTGGCTCAGACAAATGCTGCTGGCGCTTGGCAATCCGGCCATGGTGCATATCACTGGAAATCTCGCCGCCATGATGTCCATGGTAACGGCGCAGGAGAATGCCTGCCGGTATTGTTACGGTGCCACTCGGGCCACCATGCGCATCCTGGGTTATTCCGAGAAACGTATCGGCGCCATCGAACGCGGTGTGCAATTGGCCGATTTCAACGAGCGTGAGCGCACGATGCTGTTGTTCACCCGTAATCTGGCTCGTTCCAATCCACGGCCCTCACGGCAGGACCGCGAACAGCTCGCCGCTGTGGGATTTCCTTCGCAGGCCATCGCGGAAGCCGCCTTGTTCGTGGCGATCGGATGTTTCATGAACCGCGTCGCCACCTTCATGGCAGTTCCGCCCGTCCTCGGTTTTGAGCGATTTGCCAACAGTCTGCTGGGCCGCATTCTTGGTCCGTTGATGGCTGGCAAAGTGCGCATCAAGCCCAGTGCCGCTACCGGCTATACGCCGTCATCGTCTCGATTTACGGCTATCGCGCAGGGCCTCGCGGGGTTACCCGCCGCCACGGTATTTCACGACGCCATTGAGGGCGCCTTCGCCTCGCCAGTATTGTCCGTGAGGTTAAAGTCCCTCATGTTCGCGGTGGTGGCCCGCGCCCTGCAATGCCCGTATTGCGAGAAGGAGTGCCGTCATCTGCTCGCCGGGCAGGGTATGAGTCCAGGGGAAATCGACTCCAATTTGAGCACGCTGAGCGATCCTCGGCTCCCGGCCGCGGAGCAACATATCTTGGCCTGGACACGTAACACAGTCCGCTACGAAACGGAGCAAATCCAGAAAAGCACTCGGGCATTGGGTGAGAAAATCGGAGCCGGGCAACTGATCGAAGCCATTGGCGTGGCCTCTCTAGCCAATGCCGCAGTCCGGCTCGCCGTCATTCTGGAATGAGCCCTCTGTCCGTCGCCCTGGGGATTCTGGCGGCGTCCTTGGTAGCGGCCCTGGGACTGGTGGCGGTCGTTATGAAACGCCGCCAGCACCTGCTAGAGCGATTGCTGGACCGAACCAACGAAAAGCTGGAGCAGTTGCAAATTCGCTTCAGTTGGTTCGCTCCCGCCGATATCGTGGAACATCTTACGAGCCCTACGGGCACCGCCCGGCCCTACCGCCGGCAGGTCACCATCTTGTTCGCCGATATCCGTGGCTTCACCACGTTATGCGACCACATGGATCCCGAGGCGGTCGTGCCTTTGCTGAACGGCTACTTCGAGCGTATGAGTGCGGCCATCACCGAAAACCACGGGCGGGTGACGGAACTGGTGGGAGACGGCATCTTGGCCCTGTTCGGCGCCCTCGAGCCCAACCCTTGGCAAGCGCAAGACGCGGTGCTCGCGGCCTTGGGCATGAGAGAGTCACTAAGAGGTTATAACGAGAAGCTGCACGCCGCCGGCACCGCCGAACTGAAAATCGGCATCGGCATTCATCTGGGCGAAGTGGTTGCCGGCGTGATGGGAAACCGGGAGCTAAGCAAGTTTTCCGTGGTGGGCGATGCCATCAACGTCGCCTCTCGCGTCGAAGGCCTCACGCGCTTTCACGACGTGGATCTGCTCATCACGGACCCCGTGCGAGAGTCGCTCGGAAACAGGTTCGCGCTACGCCCCATGCCACCCGCGGCAATCAAAGGCAAACCCGAGCCGGTTCAAACCTATTGGGTGGAGAGCCTCGCGGACCAGCCGCTCGTCCCGGCCACTACTTCATAGAACGCCAACCTTTGGCCCGCTAATCGATGGTATGTACTAGGCGGTACTTCACCACCTGGTAGTCTCGGCCTGTTTCCACTACGTTCTCGGGGATAAGTGCGTAGTCCTTGTCGTAGACTCGCATGATGGCGTCGCGCTGGACGGCAAAACTGCCGATCCTGACCAGCAAAGTGACCTCGCCGCTTTCCAGGCCTTTGGAGTC
>JBJXGQ010000036.1:0-26759 GCA_046160525.1 Burkholderiales bacterium | reverse complement strand
CGCTCGCGCAACACCGGGAAGAGTTTGTACATGTCTTCCAGGGACCAGCGGCCTTTTTGGTTACGCTCTTTTTCTCCCAGCAACAGATTCTGCTTGACGGTAAGCGTGGGGAAAATATCGCGGTTCTCGGGCACGTAACCCAACCCCTTGCGTGCGATAACGAAGGCCTTGAGGCCGCCAATCTCCTGCTGCTTGAAACGCACGGAGCCCGTCATCGCCACCTGCCCCATGATGGCTTTGATGGTGGTGGAACGCCCCACGCCATTTCGCCCAAGCAACGCCACAATCTCGCCCGCCTGCACGGACATGTTCACGCCTTGCAGGATGTGGCTCTTGCCGTAGTAGGCGTGTAGATCCTTGACTTCGAGCATCAGTGTTCCATGGCGCCAAGATAGGCTTCTTGCACGCTGGGGTTGGCGCGAATGGCCGCGGGCGTATCGCTCGCCAACACCTTGCCGTAGACCAGGACGGAAATGCGGTCCGCCAAGCCGAACACCACGCTCATGTCGTGCTCCACCATGATCAAGGTCTTACCTTGGGTGACGTTGCGAATGAGTGCCACTGCATGCTCGGTTTCCGTATGACTCATCCCGGCGGTAGGCTCGTCGAGCAAGATGACCTGCGCACCACCAGCGATGGTGACTCCGATTTCCAGGGCGCGCTGTTCCGCGTAGGACAGAACGCTCGCCAACTGGTTGCGGCGTTTGGATAACCCCAGTTTCTCCACCATCTCATCGGCTTTTTCGCAGGCATCGCGCAAGGCATTCACTCGTTTCCAGAATGCGTAGCGGTATCCCAAGGACCATAGCACCGCGCACCGCACGTTCTCGTAGACAGACATGCGCGGAAAGATGTTGGTGATCTGGAAGCTGCGCCCCAATCCAAGGCGGTTGATCTCTTGCGGCTCCATGCCCGTGATGTTCTGGCCGTTAAGATGAATTTCCCCGGCGCTCACGGGAAAGCGCCCGCTGATGAGATTGAACAAGGTGGACTTGCCCGCGCCGTTGGGGCCGATGATGGCGTGGCGCTCGCCGCGCGTAATGCTCAAGTTAACGCCGTTGATAATGGCCGTCTTGCCAAAACTCTTGTGTACCCCGCGAAGTTCTAGGGCCGGGCTCATTGGGAATCTCGCGCTTGCAGTTGCACCGTGATTTTTTGCCATGCATTTCGCACGGGCCGGATAGTGAGAGCGATCAACGCCAAGCCCGCGGCGAAGACGCAAGCCCCGGCCAGCCACGCGCTGGGCTTCCAAGGCTCCAGCACGAACCCAAGAAACGGGAAACCTTCCGCGGCATCGCTGGTTTTCATGTGATACATCATCTCCACCAACATGACCAAGCCCGCGAGAAATACCGCGGTGGCCAGAGCCGCCAAGGCGTAGCTGGGTAAGAGCCAACCCATCAGTCGTCCTTTCAACACGGGGCCATGCTTGGATATCAGACTGGCAATACCTCCCGGCGCAAACAGAATCATCACCACGAAGAACAGGCCAAAGTAGAGCAACCACGCTTGCGTGTAAGTGGATAGCGCGGATTGCAGAAAGGAAACCAACACGGCGCCGATGATGGGTCCGTAGAAAAATCCCACTCCACCCACGAAGGACATGATGAGGACGTTGCCCGACACCACCACGCCGACGTTTTCCGCCGTCACGATCTCATAGTGGATCGTGGCCAATCCGCCGGCGATGCCAGCGAAGAACGATGCCAGGCACAGCATCAGGAAGCGCACATGGGTGGGGTTGTATCCCACGAATTTCGCGCGCTCGGGATTGTCGCGCACGGCATTGGCCATGCGCCCCAGGGGCGTTTGCGTGAGGGCGAACATGGCGATCATGCACACCAGGCACCAGGCGGCGATCAGGTAATACACCTGGATCTGAGGCCCGTAACCGATTCCCAGAAATTTCTCCCCCACCACGCGGTTGGTCGGGATGCCCCCTTCGCCGCCGAAAAACCCTGGGAACATGAGTGCGCACGCAGCCACCATCTCGGCGATACCCAGGGAGATCATCGCGAACGGTGTGCCCGAGCGCTTCGTGGATACAAATCCGAAGACGATGCCGAAGGCCAGCCCAGTGAAGCCCCCCACTAATGGCAGCAACGTCACGGGTATCGCGAAAGTCTTGGCCGCCACGGCGTTGAGCGTATGGGCACACACGTAGGCCCCTAAACCGAAATAGACGGCGTGCCCGAAAGACAACAAGCCCGTTTGGCCCAGCAACATGTTGTACGACAGCGCAAAGATCACGGCTATTCCCATCTGGCTGAGAAGGGATAGCGCGAAGCTTTGCTTGAACAGCAACGGAAGAACCGCCATCGCCGCCGCGGTGACGATCCACAGCAGCACGCGCTTGCCACCCAAGCGGGCGGGAGCTTGAAACGCGGGACGGGTTTGCACGGCTTCGCTCATAAGCTAGCCCTCCCTTGTGCCCATCAAGCCCGTGGGCTTGACGATGAGCATCAGCACCATGAGCAGATAGGGCAGCACTGGTGCCGTCTGCGCCACGGTGATGGAGAGCACGCTACGCCAGTTGGATTCCTCCGCCACTTGAACCCCCAAGGCGGTGACCATGTCGAGGAAGGAACTGTCGATCGCCACTGTGAATGTCTGCACCGCGCCGAAGAAAAGGGATGCGATGAAGGCCCCGCCCAAGGAACCCATCCCGCCGAACACCACGACCACGAATACGATGCTGCCCACCGCGGCCGCCATGCCCGGCTCCGTCACAAAGGCATTGCCTCCAATCACTCCCGCAAGGCCCGCCAGCGCGCACCCTCCGCCGAAGACGAGCATGAACACGCGCGGGACGTTGTGTCCCAGGGCTTCAACCATATGCGGATGCGACAGGGACGCCTGTATGATCATCCCTATGCGCGTGCGCGTGAGCACGAGGTAGAGCACCAATAACATGGCCACCGACACTCCCATCATGAAGACGCGGTAGGCGGGATAGTTGGTGCTGAATAAAGTGAACGCGGTGAAGTCCAGCAATTCGGGAATTTTGTAGTCCACCGGGGCACGCCCCCAAATCAAATGCACCAGCTCTTCGATGAGGTAGAACAGCCCGAAGGTGAACAACAATTCGGCCACGTGGCCATACTTGTGTACGGTTCGCAAGCCGTAGCGCTCGGTCATGGCCCCCAGAGCACCCACAAGAAAAGGAGCAACCACCAAGGCGGGCCAGAAACCGATCTGCTGGGTCAGTTGATAGGCCAGATAAGCACCCAGCATATAGAAGCTCGCATGGGCAAAGTTGAGCACCCCCATCATGCTAAAGATGAGCGTCAACCCGCTGGAGAGCATGAACAGCAGCAATCCATAGGAAAGGCTATTCAACAGTTGAACGAGAAAGAATTCCATTATGTCGGAGGGCTGCGCTTTTGAGTTGTTATGTCACGGCGGCCGCGATTCTAGCTCAAGGCCATTGTTAGAATCGCCCCCTTCTCTCTCCAACTCCAACTCCAACGAGGACGCCATGCAAGGCCTGATGATGAACACCTCCTTACTGATCTCCTCCCTGATCAGGCACGCGGAACGTTTTCACGGCGACACTGAAATCGTCTCCCGCAGCATAGAAGGCCCCATCCACCGCTACACTTACCGCGATGCCCACCGGCGTTCGCGCCAATTGGCGCAAGCCTTGGTCCGCCTGGGCGTGAAGCCAGGCGAGCGCATCGGCACCTTCGCGTGGAACGGCTACCGGCACTTCGAGGCCTTTTATGGGGTGTCGGGCATGGGTGCGGTACTGCATACCATCAATCCGCGGCTCTTTCCCGAGCAGATCGTCTACATCATCAATCACGCCGAGGACCGCTTCGTTCTATTCGACGCGAATCTGGCACCGCTGCTTGAAAAGATCGCCCCCCAGTGCAAGGCAGTCAAGGGATGGATTGCCATGACGGACCGCTCTCATTTACCCACGGTGAATTTGCCAAGTCCTTTGTGCTACGAGGATCTGCTTGCAGCAGAGAACGGCCACTACGAGTGGCCGGATTTTGACGAGCACACGGCCTCCTCGCTGTGCTACACGTCAGGCACCACTGGCAACCCCAAAGGTGTGTTGTATTCCCACCGTTCCACCGTACTACATGCCTACGCCGCCGCCCTGCCGGACACACTCAATTTGTCCGCGCGCGACACAGTGCTGCCCGTCGTGCCCATGTTTCACGCCAATGCCTGGAGCCTGCCCTACGGCTGCGCCATGAGCGGAAGCAAAATCGTGTTCCCCGGCGCGCAGATGGACGGTAAGAGCCTCTACGAATTATTCGAGGCGGAGCGCGTGACCGTTTCCGCGGGAGTGCCCACGGTCTGGCTTGCGCTGCTGCAATTCATGCAGCAAGGCGGCCTCAAATTCAGCACCATGAACCGCACCATCATCGGAGGATCTGCTTGCCCGCCCGCCATGATTCGCACCTTTCAAGAGGATTATGGCGTGCAGGTATTGCACGCCTGGGGCATGACGGAGATGAGCCCGCTGGGCACGGTGAATACCTTCAAGTCCGCGCACGCTGGCTGGAGTAAGGAGCAGCGCCTGCAGTTGCAAAACAAGCAAGGCCGTCCCGTATACGGCGTGGATATGAAGATCGTCGATGGCGAGGGCAAGGAGCTTCCGTGGGATGGCAAGACCTTCGGCGATCTCTTGGTAAAAGGGCCGTGGATCACGTCGTCCTATCTCAAGAGCGAAGGCGGCGACCCGCTGCGAGACGGATGGTTTCCCACGGGAGACGTCGCCACCATCGACGCGGACGGTTACATGCAAATCACCGACCGCTCAAAGGACGTGATCAAATCGGGCGGGGAATGGATCAGCTCCATCGACTTGGAAAACTTGGCGGTCTCTCATCCGGGTGTGGCGGAAGCCGCGGTCATCGGCGTTGCTCACCCTAAGTGGGACGAGCGGCCCTTGCTGATCGTGGTAAAGAAAGCAGATGCGAACCTTACGCGTGAGGAAATGCTGAAATTCTTCGACGGCAAGATCGCCAAATGGTGGATGCCCGATGACGTCGTGTTCGTCGATAAACTTCCCCACACCGCCACGGGCAAGTTGCTCAAGACCAAACTGCGCGAGAATTTCGCGGGACACAAATTGCCCAACGCCTGACGCCTGCGGCAGACGCAATTCGGGCTGTAGTTCCACGGGGATGAGCCGTGATTAGGAAGACTCTTGGAGGTTTCCATGTCATTTCCCCGCACTTTATTTCCGGCCTGGTTGGCTACTGCCGCACTTTTTTCTCTACCCGCGGTAGCAGGGACGCCAAGTTTTCTCTGCACGAAGGCCACCACATGGATCGAAAAGACCATCTGTGGCAGCGACCGGTTATCCGAATTAGACCTTGAACTGGCCGCTGTCTACGCGCGGCTGCTAAGAGGCACCGATACGGGCGCCAAGCGCACCTTGGAATCGGAACAACGCAAATGGTGGGGTGAACGCGCCCAGTGCCAGAAAATTGCCGACCCCGCAGTCTGTATTGAGCACACGTACACGACACGCATTAGTCATCTCAAGGCGCGCCCTGACTACCCGGGCGATGTACCCGCCGCCATGGCTCCAAAGATCATCCAGGATTCGCCCGCAGTACAAGGCTGGGCGAAAAATCTATCCGAGTTCTTCAAGGCGATCAAAGTGTGTGCTGCCGGGCCATCCAGGCCAACTCGAAGCGTTTTGTCGGCTTGGATGGAAGAACGCGGTGAAACAATCGCCATGTGGCTGCAGGACGATGAGGACCAGAATCACTTGTGCTTGGCGGCAAAGAATGGTTCCAAGTTGATAACACTTCGTCCGGGAGCCGTGGACGAAGATCTTCCCAAAGCTGGCCCCGTACTGTATTTAGGAAATGCCGAACCTAGGGGCCACTGCGCAAATCCCGTTCGCGTCTTGGATCCAACAGGACATGAATTTGGCTGGCTGGCCCAAGTAGTCTGCTAGGATTAGCCACGAGACTGCACAAGATTTTAGGCTTTGAAGTCAATTGCCGCCGCGCACGACGGCGGTCCTAAGTACCTCCATATCCTGGCGAACCTTCGGCAACGATGCCGTGAATTGCACAGCCCCCCGGGGGGGCTTTATGCGATTGCGCGACTGGCAAGGCTAGCCGAGGCGCTAATTTCCGCGGGCACCGTCTTCGCTATCCTAGGCAGGACCGCGGATTCTGATCTTACTGGCCGTCCAACCCTTCCATCTAATCGGAACAATTTCATGTCACGAAGCCTTGCATTGGTATTTGTGCTACTCACACTCGCGACTGCCAACGCAGTGGTGCGTGCCGACGATGCACCGCGCGAATATGAAGATGCGTTGCGACGCTACGACCAGGGGGATGCGGCTGGCGCATTGATCCAAGTGCGCAACGCCCTCCAGAAAAATCCAAAAATGCTGGCCGCTCAAATTCTGTTGGGTAAATTGCTCTTGGAGAAGGGTGATGCGGATGGGGCTGCGGACGCCTTTGACAAGGGGCTCAAGCTAGGTGTCAATAAGATTGAAATCGCCGTCTCCCACGCCGAAGCGTTACTGCTCCAAGGCGAGACCGACCAGTTGATCAAACTCTATCCTCCAGAGGAGTTTCCTTCGAATATTCGCACCGAATTGATGGTCTTGCGCGCGCACGCCTACTCTCTCGCCGGCAATCTAACCTCCGCGGAGAGCCTCTACCGGGACGCCCATAACCAGAATCCGCGCCACATCAACGCACTCATCGCCTATGCGGAATTTCTGATCAAGAAAGGCAATGCGAAGGGGGTTCAGTCGCTCGCCGAAAAAGCAGTATCCATCGGCCCGAAGGATCCGCGCTGCTGGAACCTCATCGCCAACGTCGCCCATTTGACGTCAAAACCTCAGGCCGCTTTGGAAGCCTACGGCAAAGCGCTTTCCTTTAACGCCTATCACGTGGACGCCCGAGTAAGCAGGACTTCCCTTCTATTGGATATGGGACGTGACGCGGAGGCCGCCAAGGACATTGAGTTTCTGCAAAAGGAGATGCCCCTCGAACCGCGGGGGCAATACCTGCGCGCCCTCTATCTGACCAAGGTAGGTGACCCACTGGGCGCCAAGCAAGCGCTGCAGAATACCTTGTCCCACATAGACCACCTACCCCCGGAAGCGTTGCGAAGACGCGCACCCAAACTGGTTCTCTTGGCAGGCATGGCCAATCACGGTCTAGGGCAGACGGAGAAGGCTCGCACCTACCTGGCCCTTTATCTGAAGGATGATCCCCGGCATGTGGGCGTACGCAAGGTATTAGGTTCGATCCTTTTAAGCGCCGGGGACACCCATGGCGCCACGGACATGCTGGAACCCGCAGTCAAGTATTCCCCCAATGACCCACTCGCTTTGGCGCTGCTTGCCTCAGCCTATCAGGCACGCGGTCGCACACTCGTTGCCGCGGAATACATGGAACGCGCACTCAGATTGAGCGGCGATGATCCCACAATTCAAGCAACGCTTGGTTTCGGTCTTGCGTCGGCGGGAAAGGCGGGCAGCGGCGTGGAACATCTGCGAGCCGCTTGGGAAAAGAACTCCAAACAAGGCCAAGTCGGATTCGCCCTCACTACCCTCTACATGAAGCAGGGAAATCTCAAAGAGGCTCTTGTCGTGGCCGAAGAATTGGCCAAGGGAGAACCGGAAAATCTGGCAGTGCTAAATTTATTGGGCGCAGCGAGAGGTGCCAACCGGGATTCTCGCGGGGCACGCCAGGCGTACCAACGCGCCGTTAAGATCGATTCGCGCTTCTTACCGGCCCAACTAAATCTCGCTCGCCTCGACGTCATGGAACATAACGAGAAATCCGCGCACGAGCGCCTGTCCCGATTACAGCATTCCCGCCCGAACAATATACAAGTCATGATGGAATTAGGAAGAGTCGAGCAGGCGATGGGGCGCCATTCCGAAGCAATTCGTTGGTTCGAAAAGGTTCGGGCCATGGATCCAAAGAATGTCGGCGTGGCCTCGGAACTTGTCGTTCTATACATTTCGCGCAAGAACAACGCAAAAGCGCTTGAGGTAGCCCAGGAACTTGAGCAGGTTGCTCCAGGAAATCTCCTGGCGTTGGAAGTTATCGGACGGGCGTATCTTGCAAATGCCGATGCGAAGAATGCCCAACAAGTGTTTGACCGAATGACAGGGCGGGCTGAACGCGATCCCGTGTGGCAACTAAGAATCGCTCACTTGCAACTTGCCGCGGAGAACCCCAATGGGGCGGTGAAAAGTCTTGAGAGCGCGCTCTTGTCCAACCCGGATCTCGAACCTGCCATGGCGCTCCTCAGCGATCTGGAAATAGCGCATGGCCAGCTAGACAAGGCAGAAAAACGCGCCATCAAAATCCTTGCTGGGAACGCGAACCCAGGACTCGGCAACAGAATCCGCGGCGACGTCGAGATGGCGAGACAAAAGTACTCCGCAGCCTTTACTTACTACATGGCAGCCTTTCAGGTACAGGAGACCAAGGAATTGGCACTGAGGCTGTTTCGCGTTCATCTGGCGAATAAGGAGCCCAAAAGGGGGCTGGAGTTTCTGAAGAGTGTTTCCGCCAAGCATCCAGTCGACTATGCGATCGACTCCGCGCTGGCGGAGGGTTATCTCTTAATAGGGGACCTATCTTCCGCACGTTCCCATTATGAATCGGCGCTGAAGAAAGGCGGGGATAACGCCCACGTACTAAACAATCTGGCAAACATCGCCTGGAAGCAGAAGGATGGAAAAGCTCTGGATTATGCGCGCCAAGCCAATCAACTCTCCCCGGAAAATCCGGTCATCCAAGACACTCTTGGCTGGCTCATGCTCCAGCAAGGGGACGCCGAAGGTGGTCTGCGGTACCTTAGAGAGGCGAGATTGCGGGACCCAACTAATCAAGAGATTCGTTACCACCTTGCCCTGGCCCTTACTAAACTCGGTCGGCAAGCGGAAGCGAAGAAGGAATTAGAGCCGATCGCCCAGAACCCCGCCGACTTCGAGGGCGCTGAGGCAGCCCGGAAGTTGTACCAAAGCCTGTAACGGATCCTTATCAATCCCCTGTCGGAATTCTTTACACTTAAACCATCCGCCTGAATCTAATGCATCATAAGTGATTGAATTAATGATATTCATTAGAGTTGGCTCACTAGTTGCTCAACAAGCGAACAGGTAGTGGGTATCCTCCACTAGAACAATATGGGAGTCACCTATGCGTATCTCTAAATTTTCCTTGATTGCCGGGGCAGTGGTGGGGCTCGCCGGAGTTTCCGGGCAAAGCAGTGCCGCCATTAGCTGGAACTTCAGTACAGGCGGTACCTGTGGGGGAGGTACCAGCCCCAACTGCACGACCCGTACGTATACACCCGCGGGTAGTCCTTCAGTGGTTGTGGGGGGGTATTCCAACACAGCAGCCGGAGCCCTAAGCGGCCCAGCCAGCGGCACTACCAACACCACCCTGGAAACTGCCTGGATTGGCTCATACTCAACCAATGGTCTCGGTATCCACAACCGTGACGGGAGCACCAGCACCAACAGTCAGTACGATACGGGGGATGTGGCCTCCACCGCGCCGGAACATGCCATGGACAATGACCAGCGCCAGGACATGATGCTGTTTAGTTTCAGTGAGGCAATTAACCTCAAATCGGCCCAGATCGGGTGGGATACGACCGACGGCGTTGCTGGGTACGATTCCGATATCACCGTGCTTGCCTACACGGGGGTGGGGGCACCGAGTCTTGTTGGAGATAACTACGCGAATTTACTAAGCGACGGCTGGACATTGATCGGTCACTATGGAAACCTAGATTCGCTGTTAAACGACTCGGCTGTGATCAATACCGCCGTTACATCGAGTTATTGGTTGGTGGGTGCCTACATGTATGGCTTAGCTGGGGATACGGGTACTAATCCAGATGGCGCGGGCTGCACCTCGTCGGGCAGTGTTGGCGTTAGTAGTACTACGTATACGACCACGACAAGTACCTGCAAGAAGGATTACATGAAAATCCTCGCTCTCACGGGAGACAAGTACACGCCACCTGGCGGTGGCGGCGGCGGAGTCCCGGAACCAGGAAGCTTGGCGCTATTGGGCATTGGATGCGCCGCACTGATGGCAGTACGCAGAAAACGGAAGTAACAGCGTGTTCCCCTGTGAGGGGGCTAGCAAAAAAACGCGAGATCGAGATCTCGCGTTTTTTTTTAAGGCGCGACAACTTCCAAGTTATCTATGAGCCGTGTCTGCCCAAGCTTCGCGGCACCCAGCAGAACCAAGTCTTTGTCCTGAGATTCCGGCCGACACAGCCCTCGCTGAGTTCGGACAACCACATAGTCAACGTTCCATCCGTGACGAGCCAGCAAAGCACCAGCGGCATATTCCATAGCAACGAAATTTCGGTCGCCAGAGACCACGGAATCCCGGACTTGCAATATCGCCTGGCGCAGGCGCACAGCCTCCTTTCTCTGCTCGGGAGAAAGATAGCGGTTGCGCGAAGATAGGGCCAGCCCATCCTCCGCGCGGATGGTTTCCGCCGGGATGATGCGAATGGGCAGGGAAAACTGGTCGGTCATGTGTCGAATGATCGCCAGTTGCTGGTAATCCTTCTTGCCGAAAACGGCGATCTGGGGCTGAACGATGTTGAAGAGCTTGAGCACCACCGTGGCCATGCCGCGAAAATGGCCGCGGCGAAAACGGCCCTCGAGCACATTGGCCACTTTGGGTAGATCCACGTAATAAACTTGCGGCTCGGGATAGATTTCCTTTTCGTCCGGCGCGAACACGATAGTGTTGTCCCGGGCCTCAAGCTTGGCGCAGTCATCCTCGAAGGTGCGGGGATACTTGTCGAAATCCTCGCCTTGGCCAAACTGCAGGCGGTTGACGAAAATGGTGGTCACCACACAAGAAGCTTGTTCGCGAGCTAGATCGACCAAACTTAGGTGGCCCTCGTGAATGTTGCCCATGGTGGGTACGCAGCCCACCTGTTTCTCGGAGGCCAGGCGCTGCCTGAGTTCTCGAACTGTCTGGATGACTTCCATTTTTGTGAACCACCCTCCCCGGTGGCCTTAACGGGCTTCTAACTCCCCAGATTGAAGAACTCCCGGGGACCTCGCATTTCGGTGATGCGGCGCAACAGTAAATCAAAATCCTCTACGCGATCAACAAAATTCAGACGGGTACTGTTGATTATGAGCAAAGGGGCCGACGTGTACTCGTGGAAGTAACGGCTGTAGGCCTCGCTCAAGCGCCGCAGGTAATCCTCGGAGATGGCATTCTCATACTCCTTCGCCCGGCGCCGAACCCGCTCCAGGAGCGTGGCTGTGGGCGCTTGCAGGTAGATCACCAGATCCGGTACAGCCACCTGCGGGGAAAGATGCTGGAAGATTTGCTGGTAGAGGCCCAGCTCTGCGTCTCCCAGAGTGAGCCGGGCAAAGAGGGCGTCCTTGTCGAAGAGAAAATCCGCCACGGTGCGTTTTTCGAACAGATCGCGCTGCTTGAGCGCGCTGACCTGGTTGACCCGCTGAAATAGAAAGAACAGTTGCGTGGCCAGGGCATGACGCTGAGGATCCTGGTAGAAACTTCCCAGGAAAGGGTTTTTTTCCGGATCTTCCAGCAGAAGATCTGCTCCTGCACGCTCCGCCAGCTTGCGCGCAAGCGTGGTCTTGCCCGCTCCAATGGGACCTTCGACTACGATATAACGCAAGCGCTCAGGCAGCATGAAGCCGTGTCACTCCTTGAGCCGGCAGCTTTGCAAGCAATGCGCCGATAGGGCCATGGCCAGGGATCACGCTCTCGGGTGCGATCTCGCTTAGAGGAAGCAGCACAAAGGCACGTTCATGCATGCGTGGATGAGGAATCATCATGCTTGGGTCAGTGGATACAAGGCCGTCGTATACCAGCAAGTCCAGGTCAAGCGTGCGCGGACCATTCTTTTCACGCCGGACTCTACCGTGGCGCCGCTCCATGAGTTGCAGTTCAGCAAGCAATTCCTTGGCGGACAGATCCGTGCGTAGTTTTGCCACGGCATTCACGAAATCAGGCTGGTTTTCGATACCCACCGGCACCGTGCGATAGAGGGACGATTTTGCAAGCAAGCAAGTGCGAGGAATCTCCGACAACTCGGCGATCGCCTGCGGGATCCTCTTCAGGACATCACCCACGTTACCCCCCAAGCCAACAAACACTTGCTCGCCACTCACTCGCGGCCTATTAGACAGCGGAGGGCGTGGCTGGCGCTTTCTCCCCTGCAGGGCGGCGGCGCCGGCGGCGCTTGCGCGGCGCGTGGTCCGCGAGCAGCATGCCTTCGCGCTCATCGGGCGAAGCGTCTTGAAAACGTGTCCACCATGCCCCGAGATCCTGGTCAGCCTCACCGGCCTCGCAGCGTAACAACAGAAAATCGTAACCCGCCCGGTAACGCGGATGCTCCAGCAAGCGATAAGGCCTGCGGCCCGCTCGGTGTTCGAAGCGCGCCTGCAACAGCCACAAGTCCTTCATATCCGTGGTGAAGCGCCGTGGAATGGCGAGTTTTTCCACCTGAGCATGGATGATGGAATCCATCGCCTCGTGCAACGCGGGGATTTCCCTCGCCCCGTCCTCCACGTCCTTGCGCCAGGCACCGAGGACTTCAGGCCATAGCAGCGCGGCGAAGAGAAAACCGGGGGACACGGATTTGTCATCCAGCACCCGCTCATCGGTTTTCTCCAGCACTAACATGAGGAAGCGCTCCCCCAAGGGCTGCGCGAGAATCAAGTCGATCATGGGGAGAAGGCCGTGCAGCAAACCTTCCGCGCGCAACTTTTCCAGGGACGATTTCGCGTGGCCGGACAACAGCAGCTTCAACATCTCCTCGAAGACGCGAGCGGGGGGCACATTGGACATCAACTGCGCCATGCCGCGAATAGGTGCCTTGGTGGCCGGTTCGATATTTCCATCCAGCTTCGCCGCCATGCGAACCGCACGCAGCATCCGCACGGGATCTTCCCGGTAGCGTTCCTCGGGTACCCCGATCATGCGGATGGTTCGCTTCTTCACGTCCGCGTAGCCGTTACAGTAATCGATGATTTGCTCAGTGGACGGGTCGTAGAACAACGCATTGACGGTAAAGTCACGGCGAAGGGAATCTTCTTCCTGAGAACCGAAAACATTGTCGCGAACAATGCGCCCGTGTTCATCGTGCACCTGGGATTCGTCCCCCCCGTTGCCACTGCCGCGAAAGGTGGAAACCTCCACGATGTCGTCGCCAAAGGGCACATGCACCAGACGGAAGCGCCGGCCGATGATGCGCGCCCGCCGGAACACACTTTTCACTTGCTCGGGAGTAGCACTGGTGGCGACGTCGAAATCCTTGGGCACCAACGAGACCAATAGATCGCGCACCGCCCCCCCGACGACGTAGGCCTTATAGCCTTTTTCCTGAAGACCGAGAATGGTCTTGCGCGCCCCGGAACTGATGCGCTCACGTGTTAATCCATGTTCGGATACTTCGATGATGCGCGGGCCATGGCTGCGTTTGCTACCGATGGAACGTACCCGGTTCAGAAACTTCTTCAGCATTGAAAGTATTATGGAAGGTGGAATGGGGCATCCATTCCGGTTAGCGTAGGGAAATAATCATCCAGTCGTTCTTGATGGCGTGATCCTTCAGCGTCTCATCCGGATCCACCGCAACGGGGTGACTGACTTTGCATAGCAGGGGTAAATCGTTGAGCGAGTCGCTGTAGAACCAGGTCTCCGAGAAAGACTCCCAGGCCAGCTCCCGCTCCGCCAGCCACGCATTCAAGCGCGTGATCTTACCCTCCCGGAAGGATGGCGTCCCTTGCACCTGCCCGGTAAAACTCCCATTCTTCTGCTCCGGCTCCGTGGCGATCAGATATTCGATGCCAAACTCTCGCGCGATGGGGCCTGTCACGAAGCTATTGGTGGCCGTGATGATCACGCGGGCGTCATTCTTGTGTCCCTCCACCAAGTCGCGCGCCTTTTGAGTGATCATGGGCTTGATGCGCGCTTCCATGTACTCCGCGTGCCACTGCTGGAGTTGTTCGGTGGAATGGCGCGACAGGGGCAGAAGCTGAAAATCAAGAAATTCTCGGATATCCAGAGTCCCTGCCTTGTATTGATCGTAGAACTTCTGGTTGCGGGCCTCGTACACCTCCCGGTCCACAACCCCTTGGTCCATGAGGAATTGCGCCCATTCGAAATCGCTATCTCCCGCCAGAAGCGTGTTGTCGAGGTCGAACAGAGCAAGACGCATGAAAAAGTCAGGACCAGGGTGAGGTAATTATCAGCCGAGCGGGCTTGCCCATGCCAAGAGATGCAAAGAAAGTCCAGCGAGTATAACGCAAGTCACTGAATTACCGGCTATCTATGTTCATCCAGACATTGCCTCAGGAGAGGAAGGGTGACCGAACGCTGCAACTTCACCGATAAGCGGTCCAGAGCATCGAGCGTGCTCAGCAAGGTGGGCATATCGCGCGGGGAGTGCCGGAGCAAGTAAGCCCCGGCGTCCGAGGGAAGTTCAAACCCAAGATGCCGTGCACGCGCATACAGGGCGGCGAGTTTCTCGTCATCGGAAAGGGGCCATAGCCGGTATACCATTCCCGCGCCCAACCGGCTGCGCAGATCCTCGCGCAAGGCGAGCGAAGCCGGTGGGAGATCTCCGCTTGCCAGCAGATAACCCGTACCCGCCAAGGCATCTCGTGCCACGGGGAACAAGGCCTCGGCTTGCGCGTGCGTTAGATTCTCCACTTCATCAACCACTGTTAGCGCAGCCGTCCTCGATGCCCTCATGACGGCCATGAGCAGGTGGGAGCGGCCACAACCAGGCTCTCCCCATAGGTAGATCACGCCAGGGCTGGCTTGGCCAGTTGCCAAGGTACGTAGAGCCTGCACGGCCTCGGCGTTGCGGCCGGCGACAAAGTTCTCCAGGGTGGACTCAGGCGGCGCCGTGAGTTCGAGAATCAACTGGTCCATTAGTCCTGGTAGAAGCTACCCGCCTTGTACCGGCGCATGAAAAAGCGCATCAGCACCAGAAAGGATGCGGCAAAGGGTACCGCCAGGAGCACGCCCACGAATCCTAGCAATTGGCCGAAAGCCATGATGGCGAAGACCACACCTAACGGGTGCAGCCCGATTCGGTCGCCCACCAGCTTGGGAGTCAATACGTAGGACTCCAGCAGCTGGCCCACCACGAACACCGCCCAAACCCCCGCCACACCCCCTATGCTTTCAAACTGGGTGATAGCGGCGAAAGTTCCCAAGAGTGCTCCGATGGCAAAGCCCAGGTAGGGCACAAAACTGAGCATGCCTGCCAATACCGCGATGGAAAGCGCACCGTCCACGCCAACGATCCACAGACCGAACCCGTAGATCACGCTCAAGGCCACCATCACCGACAACTGCCCCCGCAAGAACTCGCTCAGCACGGAGTCGATCTCGCGGGCAATGCCACTAATATCGGGAAGAAGCCGGCGCGGTATCAACCCAGCGAGCAAGTTGGTGAACCGGTGCCAATCCCTCAGAAAAAAGAATAGTGCAATGGGGAGCAAGACCAGCATGCCGATAAAACTCAGCAAAGCCAATCCGCTGGCGCCTAAAGTCGGCAACAAGGTCGCCAGGAGATGGGCGGCGGATTGAAAGTTCTTGGCGAGAGCTTCCTTCAATTTCATCCACCCTTCTCCCGGCTCCAGGCCGGTACGCTCGGTGATCCAGGGCAAGGCTGTATGACGCAGCCAGTCGAGCACAGCGGGCACCTTCGCGGACAAGATTGCCGTTTGATCGATGACTAGCGGCACAAGTAGCACGATCAAACTCACGATGACCAATACCACGCAGGTCATCACCAGCACTACCGCCAAGGATCTGGGCAGCCCGCGGCGTTGCATGTAATCCACCATGGGAGTACAGATGTAAGCCAGGATTGCCGCGGCGACGAAGGGCGCCAGGATGGGCGCCAGGAGGTGAACCAGCCAAGCCGTCGCGAGAACAGCCGCCGCATAGGCGAGATAACGAATCAATTTCGGCCGAGTAGTGTCCATATCCATTAGAATGCGCGCCGCCGGTGACGGTGCAGACCCGCGAAAGGAGCACGGCCCGATTCGCCAGAGTAGGTAATGGTATCGTACATTCGGCGGGAACCGTCCATCGCGCCTCGGACCGCGTCTCTCATTTCTCCATAAGATCCCTCTTTTTAATCCATGGCTTCCTCCCAAGACTCTGGCCTTTCCTATCGCGATTCGGGCGTCGATATCGATGCGGGCGACAGCTTGGTGGAGCGCATCAAACCTCTCGCGCGCAAGACTTTGCGCGAGGGCGTCCTGGCGGGAATCGGTGGCTTCGGTGCGCTATTCGAGGTGCCCAAGCGTTACCGCAATCCCGTCTTGGTCTCCGGAACCGACGGCGTGGGGACCAAGCTCAAGCTCGCCTTCGCTCTTGATCGTCACGACACCATAGGCATCGATCTGGTTGCCATGAGCGTCAACGATATCCTGGTGCAAGGGGCGGAACCTTTGTTCTTCCTGGATTATTTCGCTTGCGGCAAACTCCATGTGGATACGGCAGCGCAAGTCATCGGCGGCATCGCGCGCGGATGCGAACAAGCGGGCTGCGCCTTGATTGGCGGAGAAACCGCCGAGATGCCGGGGATGTATAGCGCGGGCGAGTACGATCTGGCCGGCTTCGCCGTGGGGGTAGTGGAGCGCGACCGCATCATCGACGGCAGCCGCATCGCCGTGGGGGACGTACTGCTGGGGCTCGCGAGCAGCGGCGCTCATTCCAACGGCTATTCCCTCATCCGGAAAATACTGGAGCACTCCAGGACGGATCTGTCCACGGCCTTAGAGGGCCGTCCGTTAGGGGACTGGTTAATGGCGCCCACACGAATTTACGTCAAGCCTTTACTCAACCTCATGGGTAAGATGGATATCAAGGGCCTGGCCCACATCACCGGTGGCGGGCTATTGGAAAACGTACCGCGCATTCTTGCGCAGGATCTTCAGGCCGTGATGGACCGCACCTGCTGGCCGCGCCCCGCGCTGTTTCGCTGGTTACAAGAGGCGGGAGGCGTGGCGGACGAGGAAATGCACCGCGTATTCAACTGCGGGATTGGAATGGTGATGGTAACCAGCCCAGACGAAGCGCAAACAGCGATAGATTTTTTAACGGCGTCGGGCGAAACCGTCTATCGCATCGGCGAGATTCGCGCGCGCCGCGACGGCGAGCGCGCAGCCATCGTGCGATGAAAAGTATCGTCATCCTGATTTCAGGCCGTGGCAGCAATATGGAAGCGCTGGTCAACTCCGGTTTGAACGCACGGTTTGCAGCAGTGATCTCCAACACGCCAGACGCCCAAGGGTTACTCACTGCACAGTCCCACGGCATTCCCACGGTGGTGGTCGATCACCGAACTCACCCATCGCGCGAATCCTTCGATCTCGCCCTCATGCGGCGGATCGAGCCTCACCAACCGGATTTGATCGTGCTCGCGGGCTTCATGCGCATATTGACCCAGCACTTTGTACAAACATTCCAGGGCCGCTTGATCAACATCCACCCATCCTTGCTACCGGCTTTTCCAGGAACCCATACTCACCAACGTGCCCTCGAAGAAGGCGTCAAGGTTCATGGCTGCACGGTGCATTTCGTGACGTCCGCCTTGGATGGGGGCCCCATCATCGCACAGGCAGTGGTACCAGTGCTCGACGACGACACGCCTGCCAGCCTTGCCGCTCGCGTGCTCGTGCAAGAACACCGCATTCTTCCCGCCGCCATACGATGGTTACTCGATGACCGAATTCAGCTCGAAGGACGCCGGGTACGATTGGCCCGCGCGGTGGCGAGCGAGGACGCACTAATTTCTCCGGCTTGCCCATGACACGATTTCTACTTCTCATTTCAATCGCAACACTCCCGGCGCTTGCGTTCGCGTCGGATCTGCCCAGCCGCGTGGAAATCCAGTACAAGGTTTCATGGAACGGGATGACCATCGGACAGGCGCAAGACAAGTTCGAACACGACGGCAAGCGGTTCAGCATCGTCTCCCATACCAAGACCGTCGGGATGGCGGCCATGCTGCATAAGCTCACGATCCACCGCGAAGCCCGCGGAACCATTACGAAGACGGGATTGCGCTCGGGCTCTTTCTTCGAAGAGCGTTCGAAGAAACCGAAGAAAACCGCGCGCTTCGATTGGGAGACGAAGCAAATTACGCTGGACAGCGGCAACGGGCCGCAAACCCTTCCCATGCCCGAAGACGCCTTCGATCAATCTTCCTTCGCGTGGAGTTTTGCCTTCGCTCCCCCCAGTGGCAAGGAGGGTAAGGTGGCCCTCACCGACGGGCGCAAGCTCTCCGAATACCGTTACGCCATCGTGGGCAAGGCAAAACTCAAAACCGCCATCGGCGAGCTCGATACGGTGCACATCAAAAAAACTCTCGAACCCGGAGACAAGCGCGGGTTCGAGTTTTGGCTGGCCACTCAAAACCATTATCTTCCCGTGCGAATTCTATTCACTGATGACGATACCACCGTGGACTCCATCGTCACGCAGTTGAGTCCCGCCGCGCATCCTTAAGGTGCCCACACGCTGGACTCCCGGGCTCTTGCTCGCCACCACCGCCGCTTTGCAGGAGGTGCTGGACTTTGCCCTGCCTGCCGATGTGGTGCTGGGAAATTTCTTCCGCATCCGCCGGCAGCTTGGGCAACGGGACCGGGGCCTAATCGCGGATATGGTCTACGCCATGCTGCGCCACCGGCGCTGGCTGGAAGCATTGAGCGGCACCGTAACCCCCCGGCGAATGTTGCTAGCCGCTCTGGTGAAGCTCGAAGGGCAACCATTGGGGGTGATGGAGCACTTCGCGAAGCAAGACGAACTGCCTTGGCTGGCGCAAGTGAAAGCCGCACAACGCGAAGGACTCCCGCCCGCCGTGCGCTTCGATCTTCCAGACTGGATCTACGACCGGCTCATCATTGAGTTCACGGCCTCCGAGGTGGAATCCCTGGGCCGCGCGCTGCAGCGCCCCGCCCCGCTTGATTTAAGAACCAACACGTTCAAGACAACCCGCGAACAAGCCATCGAGCGGCTGCGCGCGGACGGAATCGAATGCGAGCCCGCTCGTCACTCCCCCACCGGAATCCGGCTTACGCAAAAGCCCGCCATCAACCGCCATCCGCTATTCGAGAGCGGGGCCATTGAAGTCCAAGACGAAGGCAGCCAACTCCTGGCCTTCCTGGTTGCGCCCCGGCGGCAAGATATGGTGGTGGATTTTTGCGCCGGGGCCGGCGGCAAAACACTCGCCCTGGGAGCGATGATGAATTCCCAAGGCCGGCTCTACGCCTTCGATGTCTCGGATAAGCGCTTGGGCAACTTGCGCCCGCGCTTGAAGCGTTCCGGCTTGAGCAACGTATTTCCGCAACGTATTGCCGGATCCAACGATTCGCACGTCAAGCGGCTTTCGGGCAAGGTAGACCGGGTTCTAGTGGACGCTCCCTGTAGCGGGCTTGGTACCTTGCGCCGCAATCCAGACCTCAAGTGGCGCCAGACCGAGGCTGATATAGCCGAGATGACGACGAAACAATCCGAAATTCTTAATTCCGCCGCCAAGCTGGTCAAGCCCGGCGGCCGTTTGGTCTACGCCACTTGCAGTCTTCTGCAAGAGGAAAACCAGGCGGTGGTGGAAGCTTTCCTCGCGGCTCAACCCGGCTTTCATGCGATCAATGCGTGCGTTGCGCTCAAACCCTTTGGGATCGATCTCGATACGGGCAGCTATCTACGTCTGCGCCCCGACTTGCATGAGACCGACGGCTTTTTTGCGGCCGTGATGGAGCGCGCCAAGGCCTGAGCATGAAACCGGGCACGGGTTTTCGTAATCTGATTGCCGCTTTCTTCGCCGAACTGGAAAAAACAGCGGTGTTGTGGCAGCTCGGCATCATTGCCGCGAGCCTCGTGCTGGCGTGGCTCCTCACCCGCTACCTAAGCACCCGGCTGACCACCACCAAGACTTCCGCTTCCGCCGCCCGCTTCGGTGTGGGCGGCGCACACCGGTTGTTGCTCCCCGTATGCGCGCTCTTGTTCGTGCTGGTCGCCCGCTTTGTGCTGCCGCATCTCAACATGAGCGTCGCGCTGCTCAATCTGGCGATTCCGCTCTTGGCATCTCTCGTTCTCATCCGTGCGCTCATTTATTTGCTGCGCACGGCCTTCGACGCCTCGCAATGGCTAGCACTTTCTGAACGGGCGCTGGCCTGGGCGGTATGGATCGGGGTTGCCCTCTATCTCACGGGCGTTCTGCCGGAGATCACGGGCGCCCTCGACAGAGTCAGTTTCAAGATGTCCGGCAAACGCATCTCCCTACTCACGATCATGCAAGCCCCCATCGTGGTGGCCGTGGCCGCTGTCCTTGGAATGTGGATTGGGCGGCTCATCGAGCGCCGATTGATGAGCGCGGGAACTTTCGATCTCAACGTGCGTGTAGTTATCTCGCGCCTGATGCGCGTGGCCCTCATGGTCGTGGCCGTGCTTATCGCACTGCCGGCCCTGGGCATCGACGTGACGGTGCTCTCGGTGTTTGGCGGCGCCTTAGGCGTGGGTATCGGATTCGGTCTGCAAAAAATCGCCAGCAACTACGTCAGCGGATTCATGATTTTGTTGGACCGGTCCATCAGCCCCGGGGCGCTCGTCACCATTGACAAGTATTACGGACAAGTCACCCACGTGGGCTCGCGTTATGTGGTGGTGCGCGGCCTGGATGGCACGGAGGCTATCGTCCCGAACGAAACACTCGTTACCTCCGTTGTCATCAACCACTCCTATTCCGACCGAAGGGTACGAGTGGATTTAGCGGTGCAGGTGAGCTACCACAGCGAGGTGGAGCGTGTCTTATCCTTGCTGCTCGGCATCGCAAAGGCACACCCGCGCGTGCTGGCTGAGCCCGAACCGATGGCATTGCTCAGCAAGTTTGGCGAAAGCGGGATCGACCTAGAGCTCTACGTCTGGATTTCCGATCCGGAAAGCGGCAAAGCCAATGTTCAGTCGGATATCAACCGTGAAATCTGGAAGGTGTTTCAGCGCGAGGGAATCGAAATCCCCTATCCGCAACGCGAAGTCCGTCTTTTACAAAACATCCGGCCGCCCGGTGGCCTTCCCGCGGGGATTCCTTCAGTTTCCGGTGTTCGTACCGTAACCTGAGTAAGGTCCGCGCGTGTGAGCGGGAATGCCCAGAGGACGGTGGCATGCGTTACGCCCGGCGGTTTTAGGTACAATACGCTCGATTTTCCCTTCGATTCACCTTCCTGCATTCCTATCCCCCAATGGATCTCATGCTCACTTTGCTGTCCGGCGCTATTTCCCTACCCTGGTGGGGCTATGTCGTTTTGGCCTTAGTATTGACGCACATCACGATTGCCTGCGTCACCATCTACTTGCACCGCCACCAGGCTCATCGTGGCCTGGATCTGCATCCGGCGGTCAGTCACTTCTTCCGTTTCTGGCTCTGGATGACCACTGGCATGGTCACCAAGGAGTGGGTCGCCATTCACCGCAAGCACCACGCAAAGTGCGAAACTCCGGAGGATCCCCACAGCCCGCAGGTCTACGGCATCCGCAAGGTGCTCCTGGAAGGCTCCGAACTCTACCGGGCCGCCTCCAAGGATAAGGAACTGCTGGCGAAGTACGGGCACGGCACCCCCGACGATTGGATCGAGCGCAATGTTTATAGCAAGCATTCCGCAAAGGGTATTGCTCTCATGGCGGCTATCGACATCGTGCTCTTCGGCCCCATTGGACTCACCATCTGGGCCGTGCAGATGTTATGGATTCCCGTGACCGCGGCGGGCGTTATCAACGGCATCGGTCATTTCAACGGCTACCGTAACTTCCAGACCGAGGATGCCAGCACCAACATCGTGCCCTTCGGAATCCTGATCGGCGGGGAAGAGTTGCATAACAACCATCACGCTTATGCCTCCTCGGCGCGCCTGTCGAACAAGTGGTACGAGTTCGACATCGGCTGGTTTTATATATGTGTCCTGGAGATTTTGGGTCTCGCCCAAGTCAAGAAAGTCGCACCCTCGATGCGCATCCAACTGCCCAAGCCGAATTGCGACCTGCACACGCTGCAAGCGGTGATCACCCATCGCTACGACGTGGCGGCGCGCTTTGCCAATACCTTGAAGCATGCCTGCGCCGTGGAAATTGGGAAGTTGAAGGAGCGTGGTCTCGCCATCGACACGGGCCTGTTCCGCAAGTGGCTACACCGCGATCCGGCCGCCCTGACCACCAACGAAAAGGCCAAGCTGGACGAAGTACTCAAGACCAGCAAGGTGCTGGAGACCATCTACACCATGCGCCAGGAGTTGACCGGGGTGTGGAAGCGCTCCACCGCCTCGAAAGAGCAGTTGCTGCATTTGCTCGAGGACTGGTGCCACCGCGCCGAACGCAGCGGCATAGCGCAGTTACGGGAGTTTTCCACCCAATTGCGCGGATACGCCACCGCCTAGCGAATCGCACCGCATGAAACAAAAAAGCCCGCTTTCGCGGGCTTTTTTGTTGGGGCCGAACTTTACTTGAGCTTGGTCTCTTTGTAGTTCACGTGCTTGCGAGCGACGGGATCGTATTTTTTCATCTCCATCTTCTCGGGCATGGTGCGCTTGTTCTTGGTGGTGGTGTAGAAGTGCCCGGTACCAGCGGAGGACTCCAGTTTGATCTTTTCACGCATCTCTTCGCTCCTTAGGCCAATTCGCCGCGTGCGCGGATTTCCGCCAGCACTACGTCAAGGCCTTTCTTGTCGATGGTGCGCAAGCCCGCACGCGAGACACGCAGCCGAATCCAGCGCTTTTCATCCTCAAGCCAAAAACGGCGCGACTGAAGGTTGGGGAGAAATTGCCGGCGTGTCCGGTTGTTGGCGTGGGAGACATTGTTCCCTTTGACCGGCCGCTTGCCGGTGACTTCACATACTCGTGCCATGGTTCTCTTGAATGCGCAATGTACGTTGGAAAGGGGCGCTTTATAGCACGGAACAGGGCCGCCCCTCAATAGCCCTGCGCTAATCCGGTTACAACAAACCACGCTCGGCAAAGGACAGGATGCCCGATCCGCCCACAACGAAATGATCCAGGACCCGCACATCGACTAATTCCAAGGTGCGCTTAAGGGTCGCAGTCAGTAATTCGTCCGCGCGGCTGGGTTCGGCCACTCCCGAGGGGTGGTTGTGAGCGAAGATCACAGCCGCGGCGTTAAGCGCCAGACAGCGCTTGACGATCTCGCGCGGATACACACTGGTTTGGGTCAGCGTCCCGGCGAATAACTCTTCCGAGGTAATCACCCGGTGTTGGGCATCCAGAAAGACCACCACGAAGACCTCGCGGCCAAGGTGCATGAGTTTCAGGCGGAGATAATCCTTCACGGCCTGGGGAGAGGTCAGGGAATCCCTTTGCCGCAGTTCCCCGGATAGCACTCTCGCCGCCAGTTCCTTGACCGCCAGGAGTTGAACCAACTTGGCCGGGCCCAGGCCCTTTACTTCGCTCAGGGCCTCGGGCGCCGAGGCGAACAACCCGGCGACTCCGTCGAAGGCGTTGAGCAGATCTTGCCCTAGTTGAACGGCATTTTTCCCGCGCACTCCCGTGCGAAGGAAGATGGCCAGCAATTCCGCATCCGACAGGCTGGCAGCCCCCTGCTTAAGTAGCTTCTCGCGCGGCCGTTGATCCTGGGGCCAAGTACTGATGGACATCGAACCCTCCACCTAAAAAGTTGCTCGTAGTCGCGGGCTATACTACCGCGCCCCACAAGCCCCACACCGATGAATCAGCCTCCCTATTCGAAGCGAATCCTGCTGGGCATGACCGGCGGCATCGCCGCCTTCAAATGCGCGGAATTGGTTCGCCTGCTGGCTCAAGACGATTGGGACATCCAGGTCGTCATGACGCAGGCTGCCACCCGCTTCATCACGCCGCTCAGCATGCAAGCGCTGTCGGGCAAACCGGTCTACACGGACATGTGGGACAGTGGCACCTCCAATGGCATGGGACACATCGACTTGTCGCGTGACCGCAGCCTCATCCTTATTGCCCCGGCCAGCGCGGACTTCCTTTCCAAGTTGGCACAAGGCGGCGCGGACGATCTGTTATCCACGCTGTGCCTTGCCCGCCAATGCCCGCTGGTGGTTGCCCCCGCGATGAACCGGCAGATGTGGGACAACCCCGCCACCCAACGCAATATGAAGCAGTTGCACTCGGACGGCGTGCTGGTCGCGGGCCCCGCGGCGGGGGAACAAGCCTGCGGCGAAACCGGCCTCGGGCGCATGCTGGAGGCGCACGAACTCGTCCAGGAGATTACCCGCGCGCTGGCCCCCAAGGTACTGGCAGGCAAGAAGGTGGTCCTCACGGCAGGACCCACCTTCGAACCCATCGATCCGGTGCGAGGGGTCACCAATCGCAGCTCGGGAAAGATGGGATATGCCCTGGCCCGAGCCGCCCTGGAAAGCGGGGCCGATGTCACGATCATCTCGGGCCCCGTGGCGCTGGCGGCACCGTTCGGTGCCCGGGTCGTTGCGGTCACAACGGCAGCTCAGATGCTGGAGGCAGCGCAGACCCAGGGGAACGGCGCCGACATTTTTATTTCCGTCGCGGCGGTCGCCGATTACCGCGCATCCGCCGCAAGCCCGCGAAAATTGAAGAAGAACGCGGCAGCCTTAACTTTGGAGTTAGAGCCCACGACCGACATTCTCGCGACCATCGCCTCCCAGCGCAATGCACCCTTTTGCGTGGGCTTCGCCGCCGAGAGCGAGGATCTGGACCGCAATGCCGAAGACAAGCGGCGGCGGAAAAAGCTTCCGCTCCTCATCGGAAACATCGCGCAAGAAGCCATTGGCGCCGATGACAGCGCCGTTGTTCTCTACGACGGCAACGGCCGCCATCCCCTACCCAAGGCCGCGAAAATCGAGAGCGCCCGCCGCATCGTGGCGCATATTGCAAAGCTTATGAAGACACCATGAGAACCATCGATATCCGCATTCTCGATCCCCGGCTCACGGAATTTCCGCCTAGCTATGCCACGGCGGGTGCCGCCGGGCTGGACTTGAGGGCATGCACGACGCAGGCACTGGAACTTCATCCAGGACGCACCGAACTCATCCCCACGGGCATCGCCGTGCACTTGGCCGATCCCGGGCTGGCCGCCATGGTCCTTCCCCGCTCGGGCCTGGGACACAAGCATGGCATCGTGCTTGGGAATCTCGTGGGACTCATCGACTCGGACTACCAAGGACAGATTTTCGTGTCGGCGTGGAACCGGGGCTCCACGAGTTACCTGCTGCAGCCCATGGAGCGTATCGCTCAGCTGGTGATCGTTCCGGTCCTGCAAGTGCAGTTCAGGCAAGTCTCGGAATTCGCGGACAGCACGCGCGGTGCGGCAGGCTTTGGAAGCACAGGCCAAAATTAAAATGGCCGGTTAGACCGGCCATTTGTACTTCCAACGCCTTAGACCTTATTGCTCTTTGTAGGGATCGTCGATCTCGCCCGCCGCGATACGGCGTTTTTCCTCCGAGCGCATGAACGTCAGCACCGCCATGATTTCCTCGGCGCTCATGGTTGTACCGAAAGCACCCATGGTCCCCCCCATGGAGCGGTTGGTAACGCCCACCGCGATGGTCGTATAGATTCCCATGTTGGTGTTCCCGGAATAGGGGAACCGACCGCACGAAAGGCAAGGCCCCTTGCCACCCTTACCCGCGCCGCCATGGCAAAAGGAGCAGCGCTGGGCGTACTTCTCCCGGCCGAATTCAACGACCTTGGCATCGCTTATGGGCAATTCCATGTCGTTCTCGTTCATCTTGTGCTGGGCCGCCGCCGGTTGCACGAAAGACAGCCCCAAGGACAGCGCAAGAAGTGCGAGAACCCTTACCGCTACCGCATTCATACCGCTCCACATTTTCTAATCGACCTCCCTAAATTTATCAACGAGACACTACGTCGAAAAACGGCATGCCGTAGCTCTCGACAATGGGTTTGATTTTTCCCGCGCTCACGAGTTTGCCGATGCTTTGGTTCAAAAACTCCAGCAGCGCTTTGTCATCCCGGCGCACCACGAAGGAACTATTGGTGCGATGCTCGGGCTTGGGAACATAACCCTGCACCAAATGGAACTTACCCTCGGGAAACTCTTTTTTCGCCACGGCGATAGCCGGCGACCATACCATGGCGGCATTGACCTCGCCCTTGCTCATGCCTTGCATCAACCGGCGGTTGTTAAGATATAGTTCGCGCGGCACTTGGTTCATGAACAAGTAATCGTCGATGGGCGTGGACATGGGCACTCCCACCTTGACGTTGCCTTTCTTCGCGTCCTCAAGGGACTTAATTCCCTCGGCAGGGCCTTGCACCATCATGACGTAGCCCAGGCTCATGTACGGCTTGGAGAAGACAAGCTCGTCGGGCAGGAAATCTTCCTCGCCGTTGTCCGACAGGCCAACGAATACATCGCAACGCTTGCGCAAAATGGAATTTCTGAAGGCTCTTCCGGTACCGCCACGCGTTCCCGTATCCGCCCACACCATCTCGATTTCCATTCCCCCTTCCTTGGCGATTGCGTCCAGGATCCGAACATCGAAACCCGGATCGCTGTAGGACTGCTGAGAATAGGGCCACGAATACGGATCGGCGCAGCCGAGCAATTTTTTCTTGGCCTTCGATCTTTCCAGAGTGTCCGCGATGGCATCTGGATCTTGCTCCTGCGCGAACACCGCCACGGGCCCTGCTAAAAGCAGCACGCTTGCCACGATAAAACCGAAGAATTTCTTCATTGGATTCCTCAAAGAACGGGGTTGAATAG
>JBJXGQ010000035.1:0-19079 GCA_046160525.1 Burkholderiales bacterium | reverse complement strand
ACTTTTCTCCTCCACCGATAGGGACGATTCAATGCGCTGCTTTCATGTAAGAGCCATTCGCGAACTCCCCTTACGAATTGCGTTAGTCACGATTCCCATTTAAATCTAATCCCACTTCTCATAACCTGAATTGGAACTGAACACATGATTCTCGTGATTGTTGGCGCGGGCGCGCTGGGGTCCATCTACGCCGCCTACCTTGCACGCGGCGGGCATCAGGTATCGCTCATCGCCCGCGGCGACCGTGCCGCCGCGCTGGCCAAGCACGGCATCGCTGTCGTCGGACAAGATTCGTTCACGGCGCGCTGCGATATCGTGACACGGGCCGAAACATTACGCGACGCCGATGTCCTCATCGTGGCCACCAAAACCTACGACACCGAACAAGCGCTGGCATCTCTTCGCGGGCTCACCGTGCGAAGCGCGTTCTCCGTGCAAAACGGCGTCCTCAAGAATGCTCAACTAAGCGGGGCTTTCGGGCCGCAAGCAACGCTGGGCGCGGTCAGCATGGTCGGTGGCGACGTTCTGCCGGCCGAAGGCGGCCTTCCCGGCGCGGCTCGCTACAACATGGCTGGCCCGACCATTATTGGCGAACCTTCGGGTGGAGAATCACCGCGAGTAAAGGAACTGGTGGATACGCTTGTGCGCGCGGGCCTCAATGCGCAATCATCATCGGACATCACCTCGGTGGAGTGGTCCAAATTCGTGGGATGGTCCGGCTTGAGCACGCTCGCCGTGATGACGCGCTTGCCTACCTGGCGCTTTCTCGCCGATGCCGATACGGCCCTGGTCGCCGCTCGTGTCATGCGCGAGACGGCCAATGTGGCCATGCGTCACGGCGTAAAACTGCAAGATAGCGGCTTTAGCGGCAAGGCGTTCACCGGCGGCAGCGAGGAAGACGCTGTGAAGGCTGTACAAGCGCACGGCGCCAAATTAAAAGCGACCGCCCCCAGTTTTCGCCAGTCCATTTTGCAGGATGCGGATCGCAACCGGCGCCTCGAAGTACACGAGACGTTGGATCACATCCTGGCACTGGCCGCGGAATTGGGCGTCGCGACTCCGTCGCTCGATTTATGCTGCCGCGTGCTGCGAACGGTGTCGCGCGCCGCGGGCACCGAATAACGCGATCCCCGCACCGTAGCTGCTGCGCTCGCTTCCCAGGTCAAGAAGCGCCACTGGCCGACGGCAAGCCAGCGCGCCTGGAAAACGACGGCGCCCCGGCGCGCTCTATCAGCACATTTACGCAAGCCGGCTTGCCCGATGCAAGTGCACGCTCGATGGCGCCTGGCAGCTCGCTTGCCCGTGTGACGAATTCACCGTGGCCGCCGAGCGCGGCGGCCATGAGGTCGTAGCGCGGCTGAAGCATCTCGCAGCCTATGGCGCGTTCAGCGCCATAGGTACGAAGTTGAATCTGGTATTCGGCGTTCCAGGCGCCGTCATTCCCGACGATGGCAACGAACGGGGCGTTGTGGCGCAGAGCCGTTTCGATTTCCATGGCGTGGTAACCGAAGGAGCCATCGCCAGTGGTGAGCAGTACGGGCGAGCGCGGATGCGCGAGTTTGGCGGCGATGGCGAAGGGTACGCCGCCCCCGATGGCGCCACCCGGACCGTTGGTCATGCGCATCGCGGCGCGCTCGGCAAGGCAGGCCTGCGACCACTGGCTTGCTTCGCCGCCATCGGATATGTAGATCGCGTTGGGTGTGCGGCCGACAACCGCTTGTAGCGCGCGGCCGACATCGAGTGCGTGGACGGCGCCATCCCGGGATTGGATCCGCGACCAGTCTTGCGGACGGAAAGCGATCGCGGCCGCCACTTCTTCGGTCCATGCATTAGGCTTGAGGCCGCGCCGCCTGGCCGCCTCGGTAAGCGCTTCCACCGCGGGAAACACGTCCGCCACCACCGCGAATGCGATACGCGAGCGCTTATCGATGGCCAGCGCGGCGCGGCGCAAGGCTTCGCTGTCCGGATCGATCTGGATGAATTGACAGCCGCCATCGAAAACGGGCGGATTGCCAAACCGCACGGTGAAGTCGAGTTTCTTGCCCAGCATCAGCACCAGATCGGCTTGCACCAGGACCTCGGCTACCGCTCCGAGGGATGGGTCGGCTACCCCGCGCGGGCTCTCCATGTAGATGACCGGTATGCCACTGGCGGCGTGCAACGCTTCGCGCAATTGGCGGCCACGGCCGTTACCCATCATGGGGCCGGTGAGAATGAGGGGGCGCTTGGCGTTGGCGAGCGCATCGATTACCGCACTAGCGATAGGCTCGGCCAGTTGCGCAGGCGTTAGCGCGAAGGCGGATGCCGCCGCCACATGATCCTGGCCGTTATCGACGAGCGCTTCCATGACATCAGTGGGAAGGCTGATGTGCACCGGGCCTGGGCGCCCGGATTGCGCAATGCGCATCGCGCGCACAACATCCTCGCCAAGGCGCTGCGCGCTCTGCGCGGTCCAGGATGCCTTGCAGGCAGGCGCGGCCATTTCGGCTTGGCGCAATTCCTGGAATGCATCCAGCCCAAGCATGTTCAGCGGCGCATGACCCGAGATCATCACCACTGGTGATTCGCCACCGAGGGCGGTAAAGAGTGGCCCCACCGCGTTGGCATGGCCGGGACCACCGGTGAACAGACACACCCCAGGCGTTCCCGTAAGCCTACCCCAGGCATCGGCCATGTGAGTCGCCGCGCCTTCATGGCGAACATGCACGATGCCGAGTTTGGCCTCGATGCTGGCATCGAACACCGGCATGATGTGGTTGCCAGAAAGCGCGAAGACCCGGCTGGCGCCCGCATTGGCGAGTGAGCGCGCGAGGATGTCGGCGCCTCGTAGTTTTGTCATGGGAACCTGGATTAAACGGGTTCGCGCGGAGCGCTGATTTTAGTTCATTGCCGTTTGTGGAATCGCACCTTCTTAATTCTACGCAAGCCCGCGTAGACGGCGTGTCGAGGCGTGGGTTCGAAGGAATCGCGCGGCGCTAAAAACGATGAGGGTCACGATGAGCACGCCGCCCGTGGCGATTTGCTGCGCCTCCGGCGCCACCCCCGCCAAGCCGAGGGCATTCTGCACGAACGCTAGCACGAACAAGGCGATGGCTACTCCGCCCAAAGTTCCGCTCCCGCCAAAGATGCTGACGCCACCGAGCACTACCGCGGTGACAACCTGAAGCTCGAACCCAACCGCCGTGTCGGCGCGCGCGCTTGCAAGATAAGCCGTGAGGATGATCGCCGCCACCGAGCACATCACACCGGAGGTGACGAAGAGCCCAAGCATCGTGCGCTTCACATCGATGCCCGAAAAGCGCGCCGCCTCGCGGTTGTTACCGATGGCGTAGAGGGCACGCCCCCAGCGCGTTGCGTGCAGGTAGACCGCGAACAATACGGCAAGAAAAATAAAAACGAGCAGAGTCCACGGGATGGGGCTATGACCGATGGTGCCGAAACCGAGATTGGAATACCACTCGGGGAAATCGGTCACGCCGCGCTCCTTCAGGAGGATCTGCGCGATGCCCCGGTACAAGGCAAGCGTTGCCACCGTCACAACGAGCGAAGGAAGTCCCACGTAGGCCACCATGATTCCATTGCCGAGCCCCGCCAGGGCTCCCACCAGGACGCTGATGGGAATCGCCATCGCCATCGGCATGCCTTGTTCGAGACAAAGCCCCATCACCGCCGCGCACAATCCGATGATGGAACCCACGGAGATGTCGATCTCTCCCGTGATGATGATCAGCGTCATTGAGAGCGCAACGATGGCGGTCGGCATGAAGGCCGCAATGGCGATGGAAACGTTGGATGCGGTTAAGAAATACTCCGACATCGTGGTGCCGAAAACGAAGGCCGCGGCCAGGAAGGCGAGAAGAAGCGCTTCCCAGCGGGCGAAATAGCGCTGAACGCGCATCATGCTCCCGCCACCCGCGCGGTTGCGGCACGCCGGCGCGCCTCACGCTGCACTCTTTCGGTCCTGCGGGCGAGGGTGACGTAGAAAACCACCGTCCCCAGAATGGCCATGCCAATCACCGCTTCGATCCAGAACTGGTTAACGTGCAGTAGCTGAACGCCGTTTTGCAGTACGGCGAAGATCACCGCACCGAGCGCGGCGCCGTAGACCGACCCGCTGCCGCCAAATATGCTCACACCGCCCACCACGACCGCGGAAATGACTTCCAAATTAAGCCCGCGTGCGATGACGGCATCCACGGTGCCAAAGCGAGCGCCCCAGAGCACGCCCACCAGCCCGCATAGAAAACCGGACAAGATGAATACAAAGGCGATGCCCCTCGCCTCGCTTATCCCCGCAAAGCGCGCGCTTTGAGGGTTGCTACCTAGCGCATACAGATTGCGCCCGAGCCGTGTATAACGCGCCAGCCAGCCGAAAAACACGGTGAGCGCAATGGCGAGCCATACCAAAAACGGCAAGCCAGCAACGTGAATCTGCGCCACTTCCTGGTAGCTTTCCGGTAACACCGTCGATGAGATCTGCCGTCCTTCCGCGATGACAATCGCGACACCACGATAGATGGCGAGCGTGCCAAGGGTCGCAACGATGGCGGGGATCTTTGCAACGGCCACCAGCAGTGCATTGCCAATGCCAAGGGCAGTCCCCACGGCGCATCCAATAAGGAACACAATCGCCAAGCTGCCCTCGGGATTACGTTCGAGCCAACCCGCCGCGATGAAGGCGCTCAATGCGACGATGGCCCCCACGGACAAATCGATCTGGCGCGCGATGATGACCAATGCCTGGCCCAGTGCGACGATGCAAACCAGGGTGGCGGAAAGCGCCACTTGCTCGAGGTTTGTACGGTTTAGGAAACGCGGCTCATAGCCAGCAACGATGGCACCGATGATGAGCAGCACCAGCACGAGACCAAGTTCACGTGCGCGTAAGATACGCCCCATCATGCGCGTGCTCCTGCGGCCATGCTTGCGGCGGCATCTTGCCCGAAATGCGCCGCGGCCAGTACCATGGTTTCACTGTCGGCTGCCTCCCGCCCGTACTGCGCGACTACGCGCCCGCCGCGGAACACCAAGGTACGGTCCGCCATGGCTTTCACCTCGGGGGCGTCGTCGCTGATCAAGATGATCGCCATGCCCTGCGTGGCGAGATGGGAGATGATGCGGTGGATCTGCGCCTTGGCGCCAACGTCGATGCCGCGCGTGGGTTCATCGAGGATGAGAATACGCGGCGAAGGTATCAGCCATTTGGCCAGCAATACCTTTTGCTGGTTACCGCCCGAGAGTGCGTTCGTCAGTTGTTCGATTCCCGTGGCCACCACTTGCATGCGCTTCGTGTAGTCCTGGGCAATGCTCTCATCGCGTTCGCGGTCCACCAGTCCGAACCACTTGACGAGGCGGTCCAGAATAGGAAGGGTTGCGTTCGCGCGGATGGGAAATTCGAGCACGAGCCCTTCCAGATGCCTGTCCTCGGGTAGAAGAGAAATACCCATTGCCATGGCCTCGCGGGGCGACCCAATGTTCGCGCCGCGGCCATCGATCCGGATTTCACCGGCATCGGGACGGTCGATGCCGAAGAGCATGCGAGCAACCTCCGAACGCCCGGCGCCCACCAAGCCAAAGAAACCCAAAATTTCCCCGGCGCGCAGGCTGAAACTTACGTCTTCGACAAAATCGCAACCGCACAGGCCTTGCACGCTCAACACTTCCTTGCCAGGCTGCGCCTCCTCCTTGGCGAAATAAGCGGAGGGCGCGCGGCCGACCATGTGGCGCACGATGGACTCTGGAGTGAGCTCCTTGGCCGGCGCCGTGATAATGCGGCGCCCGGAGCGAAGCACGGTGACGTCATCGCCGAACCCCAGGATTTCATCGATGAAGTGGCTGATGAAAAGTACCGCCACGCCCTGGGCTTTAAGCGCGCCCGCGATCTCGAACAAGCGCTTGGCTTCCTCCCTGGAAACGGCCGACGTGGGTTCGTCCATGACCAACACCCGGGCATCCAGGGATAGGGCCTTGACGATCTCCACGGTCTGGCGCTCGGCGATGCCCAGCATTTTCACCGGCAGCCGAACGTCCAGATCCACCTGCAATTCGTTCAGAAGCTCGCGCGCTTCGCGCTGCATGGCGGCCCAGCTGATGGCCCCATAGCGAAGGGGCTGGCGGCCCACGAAAATATTCTCGGCCACTGATAGATCGGGAAACAACGCCGGATGCTGGTGGATCACCGCGATTCCGTGCCGGCGCGCCCCTGTCACACCGTCGATGGTGATCTCCTGCCCGCCTTTGAAAATTCGGCCGCCATCGGGTACGTTGATGCCGCCCAAGATCTTGACGATGGTGCTTTTGCCCGCGCCGTTCTCGCCCGCGAGCGCGTGCACCCGGCCCGCGTAAAGGCTCATATCGATACCGGAGAGCACTTCCACCGCACCGAAGCGCTTGCCGATTCCGCGCAATTCGATCACGGGAGTCTCGGCGTTCATCACGGCACCGTTTGCATGAGCGTCAGGCAAGGATACGAAGCGGGCGCTAGTGCCGCGTGCCGCTGTGGTCTAGCGCCCTAAAGTAGCGTGCTTAGTACTGATGGTCTTTCAGGTTTGCCTCGGTAAATTGCAGCGGCTCGCCCGTGACGATCTCGTTGTTGGGCAGGATGGTGTAGGTTCCCGGCCACTTGCCCTTGGCGATCGTGAAGGAGTCGCCTGCCTTGCCCTTTATCTTACCCTCCGCGAAGTACTTCGCGGCGTAGTAGGTAACGTAACCCAGCTTGATCGGATCCCACAGGTAAAACACCTGCATGGTGCCATTCAACATGTACTTCGACGTAATGCTTGGCACGCACAGGGCCGTGAGTTTGACCACGCCCTTGCCCTTGTTCACCGATTCGAGCGCTCGCGCGACAGCCGGGGCTCCTGGGCAGGTGGGGGCATAAATTCCTCCGAGATCGGGAAATTTGGTCGTCAGCGCGACAGTGAGATCGAACGCCTTTTGCTCGTTGTCGTGCCCATAGACTTCATCGACGATTTGCATGGCCTTGTACTCGGGCTTGCCCAACTCGTCGCGAAAGGCTTTGATCCAAGCGTTCTGGTTCGCAGCCTGAGGCTGGGCCGACACGATGGCGACCTTCCCTTTCTTACCCATGGTTTCGGCGAGCTTCACGGCGGCAAAGCGGCCCACGGAATCGGTGGTCGCCTGGTTGACAAAGAATGGCCGCCCGTCCGCGCCGGAATCCGCATCGAAGGTAATGACCTTCGAGCCGATCTTCTGCGCGCGCTTCATCGCGGGCACAACCGCGTTGGCATCGCTCGGGGCAACCGCGATGGCGGCCACGCGCCGGTCGGCGAGGTTGTTGATGAGTTCGATCTGTGCTTGCGCGCTGGATTGGGTGGGGCCGTAATTCTTTGCCGTCCCGCCGATCTCGCTGGCCGCGATTTTCGCGCCGGCCAGGGTGGCGTTGTAGTAGGGATTCGTGGTTTCCTTGATTACCATCGCCAATTCGAAATCCGCCGAAATGGCCGCAACTGGAACCATTGCAGTAGCAATGAACGACACCGCCAACGCTTTGAACTGCTGAACTTTCGTTTTCATAGTCTCCTCCGTCTGTGTAACTGCTAGTTTGTACAGGCTGGTAAAACCTCCTCCTTGAGCAATTTCATGGATTGCACCCATCCCTCTCGCGGTTCCCACTCGTGGGCGATGACGAGCATGCTGCCAAAACCGCCCACGTCCCGCTGGAGTTTCTGTAATTTGTTCGTGACCTCACCGGGATCCCCGACGAGCCATATGTGTTCGGCCAGATATTCCACCGTGACTTCTGAATCCGGCATATCCGGATCGATCTTGGCCAAACTCAACAAGCCGATTTTCTTGAGCAGCGGCAAGAAGCAATCTTGCCAATCGCGCGCCAAGGTTCCCGAAAGCACTTCACGGCGCGCTTGCGCGGTGGTCTTGGCGACGTAAACGTCGCGCGCCACCCGCCAGGAATTTCGATCGGCCTTGCGCCCGGTTTTGCTGGCGCCCGCTTCCACCGACTCCCAATGGGTTTTCAAAATTCGCGCCGGCACAAAGTTGATGCTCATGGGAATGTAACCGCGCTCGCCCGCCAACCCAAGAGTGTCGGATTTGGGCGAAACCCCCGCCACGGCGATGGGCGGGTGCGGGAGCTGGTACGGGCGCATGTGAAAGGCCAGCCCGATGTCAGGTTGCGGCTCGGGTATGCGGAATTTCCAGTACTTGGATTCGTAGAGCCCAGGCTTGGGGTCGCTCCAGAGCTTGAGAATCGTTTCCAAGGAGGCGCGAGTCATCTCGCGGTGCTCGCCGGAAGGTGGATCGAAGCCGAACAACTCGAAATCGCCCGGAAACCCGCCGGATCCGATGCCCCAGTACAACCGCCCGCGCGCCAATTGGTCGAGCACGGCGATTCGGTGGGCCAGCATGAGGGGGTTGTGATTGGGCAGGCAAGATACGCCCGTGCCGAACTTGATTTTGCTCGTCATGCCCAGGGCTTTCGCGATGAAAAGGTCCGGGCAGGGGAGATTCTCCCAGCGCGAGGTGAAGTGCTCGCCGACCCACACTTCCTCGAATCCCAAGCTCTCGAGAAAAACAATTTGCTCCAGATCCTGCTCCATGCAACGGGCGCTATCCGAACCCGGCGGATGAAGCGGCATCATGAAATAGCCGGCTCTCATGCCACACTCCCCCTCGTATTGACGCCCGGGCGTTATGGCATGCGGGGGCGTTTTCTTGATGTCGTCGCAAGACACGTTAGCAAACTAATTCACTGGATGTCAATTAGGAACTCGGTTCCGAGACACGGCACTGGTAGCATTGAGGCTACAGTTCAAGCGGCGGAGTCCTCCATGAAAATCAAAAGCGTCAAGGCAACGTGGCTGCACTGCCCCATTCCCCTTGAACGGCAACACGTTTCGGACTTCGGCCGCGTCGCCTCCTTCGATTCCACATTGGTACGCATCGAAACCGCCTGCGGCATCGTGGGATGGGGTGAAGCGAAGGAAGAAGTGGGGAGTGCCAGCAACAACCACAGCGTTACGCGCGCCATCAACGAAAAATATGGTCCGGCCCTAATCGGCCTAGATCCGCGCGACATCGTGCTCATCAACGAACAGATGTACAACGGTGTGCGCTCCCACTACGCGCTGGCGCATGGCCGGGTGTTCCCCGCGCTCGGACGGCGCGGCATGTCCGTGTGCGCGATGGGCGGCATCGATCTGGCGCTGTGGGACATTCTCGGCAAATCATTGAATGCCCCCGTGTGGAGACTGCTGGGCGGGCGCAAGGCGCATCGCATGCCAGCCTACGCCTCAGGCGGGTGGGCCGATGAAAAAGGGATTGGCGAACAACTGTTGGGTTACGTCAGGCGAGGCGGCGTGCGCGCGGTGAAAATGCGGGTGGGAATCATCGACGGCACGGTGGCGAATTCGGTGAAGCGAGCCAAGGCCGCGAGAGAAGCGCTAGGGCCGGACATCGGCTTGGCTTGCGACGCACACGGTACGTGGAGCGTTGCGGAAGCCAAGCAATTCTGCCGCAAGGTTGAAGATCTCGACCTCATGTGGTTCGAGGAACCGGTCACTGCCGACGACAAGCGCGGCTGCGCCGAAGTGCGGCGCTCATCGAGCGTGCCGATCGCCACCGGAGAATCGGAATTCAACCGCTTCGATTTCAAGGAACTGGCCGAGCTAGGGGCCGCCGATATTTTCCAGCCGGACCTCGCCATCTGTGGCGGTATCAGCGAAGCCATGAAAATCGCGGCCATCGCATCGAGCTACAACCTGCGCCTCGCGCCGCACTTGTGGACAGGCGCGCTTGCCTTCGCCGCCGGAATGCACGTCAGCGCGGCCACCTCCTGCGGTTTCATTCTCGAATATTCCTTCGGCGCGAATCCCCTCTTGCAGGAACTTTCCGTGGAGGGGTTTCCCATCGATGCCGGCATGGTCGAAATCCCCGAGCGGCCTGGGCTGGGTGTGACTATCAACGAAGGTTTTGTGGAGCGTTACGCGGTGGCCGCGTAACAAGAGGGATTCAAGTGGAACTCTGCGATTCCCGAGCGAACTTCTCGGAATGATGGCGGGGCCTGCGGGCGCCCAACCAGGAGAGCCGATAACGGTTCTCCTGGCGAGGTGGGCGCGCCTATCTGGACAAACAATCTCTCATGAGCTTTCTATAGTCATCGGCCTTGGCCGATTTGCGCTTGACTTCCGCATTGCAATTCTTCAGTTTGGCCTCTTGAGCGGCGCGCGCCTGATCGTCGTTGCCCGCCTTGCCCTCCGCGGGGGATTGCGCATGAACAGGCATTGCCAAGAGGGCTATTACCACGAGTGCGAAGGACTTCCTCATACCGTTTCTCCATGAGATTTGCCGAAAAATGTTCGAGACATCTTGTCTCGGCGGCGAGACACACCCGCTTTGCTCCCCCTTGCGCCAAGCTAAGCCTAGCGGATAACCGCGGGGTTCTCTCCACGCAGGGGCCAGAAGCACGGGATGTTCCATATATTCATGGCTGCCACAGCAGCTTCCCCCAATGGGCTTTAGCGCTTTGGAACAACGAGGTCTCCGAAGCTCGGCCCAGGTTCAGCCAGGAAGGCAAGCTCTTCTGGTGTTGAGCCTCGCCCAAGCACGGCATTGCGCGCGTGGAGCTCGCCAAACCGCTGATTGATCAAACTGTTGAAGGCAGGGTCTACCTTCCACCAATGGGACGGCGATATCTCATGGAACCAGAAATCCCGAACTGATCGGTACAAGGCACTTTCGGTGTGTATTGTGCGGCGTAATGAGAAAATCCATGAGGCCACGACCACGGAACACGTGAAAGTGTCGTGTTTTTTCCGTGTGTTCCGTGTATTCCGTGGTTTCCCCTTTAATCTGTTGGGCAGCCCAAGATATAAAGTATAGATCTGACCCTACGAACTCTCAGCGATCAATTCCATCATCCCGGCTAAGTGGTCTGGCCCGTGCCCCCAATTGCAACCAAGCCCGTAAGAAGTTAGAGTCCCGCGAAACTGGGAGGAGCGTCGTGAAGATTACAGACATCCAGGTGCTGGAACTGGCGGGCCCGTCGTTGCCTTACCCCGTGAAGCCGGCTTGGGCGCCGGGCAGCCAATGGCAGCGTTACGGCGGTACCGTGGTCAAGGTCTTCACCGACGAGGGGATCACCGGCCTGGGTTCTCCAGGCTACTCGGTCTCACCCAAGATCCAATCCTGGATCAAACCGCAACTCATCGGGCAAGACCCTTTCGCCTTGGAGCGTCACGCCCGCGTATTTCGCGGCGCGGGCGAAGCCTGGGGCGTGGAGATCGCCCTTTGGGACATCATCGGCAAAGCCTGCAACCAGCCGGTGTACAAACTCTGGGGCGGTTATCGCGACCGGGTCCCCGCCTACGCTTCTTGCATCGAAGTGCGCGAACCGCAAACGCGAGCGCGGGATATCGCAAGCGTGCAAGCCGGTGGCTGGCGCGCGGCCAAGCTGCGCATTCACGAGGAAACCCTGAAGGCCGACATTGCCCAGGTGGAGGCGGTGCGTAACGCCGTGGGAAGCGAGTTCACCTTGCTGGTGGATGCCAATCAAGCCCAGTTGCCCGGTACGCAACAACCGGAACCAAGCATCGTATGGAGTTACGAACGCGCGTTGCACACGGCGCGCGAGCTCGAAAGCCTAGGCGTGTATTGGCTCGAAGAACCGTTGGGCCGTTACGACTTCGACAATTTGACGCGGCTTGCGGCGGCGGTGGACATCTTGATCGCGGGCGGCGAGAACAATCTCGGCTTGCATGAGTATCGCTGGCTGGTGGAGCGCAATTGCTACGACGTGCTGCAGCCCGAAGCCATGGTGGGAGAAACCATGAGCCAGATCCGCAAGGCCTGCGCCTACGCCGAGATGCATCACAAACTCTGCGCGCCGCACCACGGCGGCGGCGGCATGGGATTCATCGCTCACCTTCATCTTTGCGCGGCATTGCCCAATTGCCCCTTCGTCGAGGTGTTTCACGATCCGCCCGGATTCACGAGCGACCTCTTTCAGTGGTATCTCGCGCAACCTGTACGGCTGGATCCCACCGACGGCTGCATGCCCCTGCCGGACAAACCCGGTTTCGGCGTGGAGTTGGACGAAGACAAGATCGCGCGTTACGGGCGGATCCTCGGGTCATGAGCGCGGACCCTTACTCCTTTGACCCCGCGGCAATCGAAGAACCGCCGCGCACCCTGGGCGGCACGCTATCGCGTATTGGCCCAGGCATGTTGTTGACCGCCGCGATCGTGGGTACCGGCGAGTTGATCGCCACCACCCGCTTGGGCGCGGACGTGGGTTACGTGATGCTGTGGATGATCTTGTTCAGTTGCTTCATCAAGACCGTGGTGCAATCCGTTTGGGGCCGTTACACGGTGGCCACTGGTGAAACCGGCCTCGCCGCGCTCAATCACTTTCCCGGCCCGCGCGCGCGAGGCGTCAATTGGGTAGTGTGGACCTGGGGGATCATCATCTTGCTCTCCTTGCCCTTGATCGGCGCCATGTATGCCGGTGTCGCGCAGGTGATGGTGCAATTCATCCCGGCCCTGCCTGAAGGGGTGTGGGTCGTCATCCTGACACTCGTGACATTGGCCGTGCTGCTGCGAGGCGCTTACCGGCATATTGAGTTCCTTGCCGTATGGATGGTGGCGGTATTCACCTTGATGACCTTGTGCGCCGCGGCCGTCCTCACCAGCCAGCCGGAATACTTCACCTGGGGACAGATGGCCGGTGGCCTCAAGTTCGATCTCCCGGAAAAAGGCATCGTCGTGGCCATCGCCGTCTTCGGCATCACCGGCGTGAACGCCGGGGAGCTATCCGCTTACCCCTACTGGTGTGTCGAGAAGGGCTACGCCCGCTTCGTGGGTCCGCGCGAGGAAAACGAAGCCTGGCGCCGCCGCGCCAAGGGATGGATACGTGTCATGCACTTCGACATTTTCGTTTCCATGTGCGTGTACACCCTGGCCACCGTGGCGTTCTACATGCTCGGCGCGGGCGTGCTGCATACCTTGGGACAGATACCCAAGGGCAACGAAACCATCGCCGTGCTCTCCAAGATGTACAGCGAGACCATGGGCAGCTTCGGCCTGTATTTGTTCTACGTAGGCGCCATCTTCGTGCTCTACAGCACCGTGTTCGCCGCCACAGCCGCCAATTCCCGAATATTCGCCGACATGATGCGGCTGATGGGGCGCTTCAAGGCCAATGACTACGGCGCGCGGCTACGCTACCAGAGACTATTCACCATCGCGCTCGCGGTGATCCCGTGCTTCATCTACTTCGCCACTGGAGAACCGGTGCAAATGATCAAAACGGGCGGCGTGGTGCTGGGATTGATGCTCCCGGTGCTGGCATTCGCGGTCTTGTACCTCCGCTACAAGAAACTCCCGGAGGACGTAGCTCCCAGCCAAGTGACGACCTGGATTCTGTGGCTCGCCGCGTCCGTCATGCTGGTGACGATGGTGGCGTTTGTCTTAATGCAGGTGGGGGTCATTAAAAACTAGGGCATCGCGTGGCGAAGCGTTCCTCCGGCGCTTCCCGGAAAATTGTAACTCGCCGCCCTCTCGGCGGTGAATCGTAGCACCGTTGATTTCCTGAGATGTTTGACGGGGAAGGGGCAACACTATTAGTCGGCAGGCGTACCGTTAATCGCCTTCACCAATTCGCTGCGTAAAGTTTCCTCGTCGATCACCGGCTCGAGATGGGCGCCGTTGGCTCTGAAATGCTCGGGGGCCAATAGGTACAGCGCGGCTGTGTCATCCCAGAGACGCGTGCCGAGCCACTGTGAAGGATCGGCATTGAGCGCGGCACGCAACAGACCTGGCATGCCCGCACCGGCGAGTTGATCGGCCATCTCTTGCGTGGGTGGGTAGGACACGCCATCCGCCGGCAAATCCACCCACACCGCATTGCCGGTCATGCGCAAGAGCTTATCCGCCTTGTTACACGCAGGCTGGTCATACACGCAGTTGAAGTTGTCCGGGTTGTTCTCAGCCAGCGGCCGCCCCGACGCCAAAACGTTTCGGATCCAAGGCCGAAGCACCGGCGCGTACTCGATGAATGACGACCATGGACCCAGCACCAGCACATCGGTTTGGTGGCAGCCTCTTAATGCAGCCACGAGCGCAAGTTTCAGCTTGGCCGGGTTCGCGGCGAACGGTACGGATGCGCCGAGCAAGTTATTCATGCGTTCCGCGGCTGCGCGCGCTCCGGGCAACCAATCATAGGCGGGCGGGGCCGCCGATGCCAGCCCTGGAATGACTGGCGCTAATGACTGACCGCTCGCAAGAAAGAGCGCGATGGTGGATTCTGGATTCGGGTCGGACCCGCCTAAGCCGTTGTGGATTCATGCAAATGGTCCCATGGGAAGGTGTTTTCCGGTCTTAAAGCGGCATTTCCCATAACGGATTCGAGCCTATAAGGTGGCTGTGGTTCGCGCAGTACGTGTCCTTCGCCCGACTCGGCCATTTCTCTGTGCGATGCCCTGAGCCCTAGCCCTTCCCTTACTCCGGCAATGTAATGCTCGCTTCCCACGGCAACCGACCGAGTCCATGTTTCGTCTTGCTTGCTCCCGCCTTCTCGAAGCGCCATGCCCACCCAGTTGCGATATTCCTCTTGAAACGCCGCCAATTCGGAAAATCCGCATAGCGCACCGAGTTCCCCCAGATCAATGACACGGTACCGGTTTCGAGGACTCTGAATCTCCCGGTATCCGCCATGCTCCCATTCGGCCGGATGCGATACAGCCCCTGCCCGCACCATGTTCAAGTCCACATACACGAGGTAGTTGAGCACGCAAATTCCGTATCGCTTTCTCGCCTCGAACAACCAGCGCAAATAGACTGCCCGGTCGCGGGCAAACTTGAGCAAGAAAGCGCGCTCGCGGCGCCGGTGGGTGATATGCCACACGTGGCCGGGCAAGAAATAGCGATTGGCGCGAGGCATTGTGTGCGGGTTTCTTGGCGTTCGAGATTTGGCGAGGAAAACGTCGGGCTAAGACCGAAATTTACCCCAATTATCCTGGCTAAGCGGGCCGCATCAATAAGTTACGGTGGTCCGACCCGTGCCCCATGCGCTCGGCGTAACGTTCGGTCGGCATCTGAGTCATCACCGCCCCCATCGAATTCCGTGTGCCCTGGATACTTTAGCCTGTTTGGTTCCGGCTCGTCCGGCTTAGGGCAACAACCAGCGCAAATAGAGGTGTCCCTTCTGTGTCCCTATTCAAGGTCGGCGACTCATGTATAACCCTGTACTGCCGGAGAACATAGCAGGGAGCGAAGGAAGATGAGAAACCATCAATAGGGAGGTTAGAACCAGTGAGCGAAACGGACATTTTGGAAGAGGGAACGCTGGCACGCCAGCGCCGTAATCTCCTTGTGACTTGCATTGTGCTCTTGGTTTACTACCTCGGCGGAGGCGCCATCGAACCCCATCAGCCGCTAGAGGTTTCAGTCGTGTTGGGAAAGGTCGCGCTTAAGAATCCGTCGGTACTACTATGGCTCCTGTGGACAGCGTTCTTCTATTTCCTGTGGCGCTACTGGCTTTATGCTCGGAAAGAGCATGGGCGAATATGGACCCGATATCGTGAGATGCTGGACGGCGACAGCGCTTTCGGTGCACAGGTACGACGGCTATTTGATATTTTTCCGGTCTTGGGATCTAAGGGGCTAGTACCGCTAAATGTTGAACTTGCTGTCCCAAGCATCGACCCCGCTGAGATCATTACCGTCTCCAACCTGATCAAGTACAAGCGCGTTGGAATGCGTTGGGTGCATGTAACGGCACCATTCCATCGTCAGCTAGTGGGCGGAACGTTGGAGCCAATCCAGCCTAACCGAGAACTGACTATTCAAGTACCTCTCACGAAACTGGTCCGGCTCTTTGCCAGGAACTATCGCAAGGCTGCTTTAGGTCAACCCGCGTTCTCGGACCTAATGACACCTTACTGTACGGCGCTCGCTACGTTGGTCGTTGGCGGTTACCACGTGCGCCGCGATGTCATGGAATTTCTCCGGTGTCTAGTGGGCTGGTGAAACAAATTTCCTCCCCAGTGGCTCCCTGTGTGAGCCGTTTCTGCTCTTAAAGCGGCTTTGCCCGTCATCAGCCCAGGCGTTTATAGGGCAAGGTCATCGTCTGGCTTGGGGGCCGGGAGCGCGTCCGGGCTCCTCGGTGAACCAGTGTCTTCGCCCACGACTGCCTGCAACATGCCACGGCTAAGGTGGAACGCCTGATAACGAGGAAAGAACCGGCCTTCCTCTAGCAACAATAAGGCGGTTACTTCCTGATCGGAACTCGTCAAAACCTGGACGGGGCCGAAGTGGGTTCCGTTAGATTGAGACGGGATTCCTACGTCTCGCAGTGTTGCCGCTCCGGTTGCGGTTGGCACTAGGTACACGTTCGTCCTGAAGCCCCCTCCAAAGGCCGGAGAAAGCTTCGGATACAGAAAATAACTGTACAGCACCAAGGCTGAAAGCAGAGCGATAATTTTGTGCATGCCTAGATCTAAATCGAGCATCAAATCATTTGCTGCAACATCCGTGGTTCGGCGGGCTTGTGTTCGCCACGCGAGTAAAGCTGTGGCGACTAACGACCTTGCACTAATTGCCTGTAAGAACAGACAAGCTAGCGCGATAAAATATTCCCAGCTAAAAAACAGAAACCGGTATTGGGAGAGTAGAGGTAGTGCAATGCCAAACGGCGCGAGAGAGTAGATAAGTGCTTGAAGAATTTTTGCCACCCCGTGCGTATGGCGGCGAGCCTTCCATTTGTTAACCCCTTCGCCTAGATACGGGAGAGCGTAAACCGCCGTGGTTCCGGCCATTGCGGTGAGGAAAAGATAGAGCGCACCCGCGAGGACGTACTCGGCCCGCAGAAAATCCATTGAGTACACCCCGAACTGCGCCCGCCTTATGTTTACGATCAACAGGCCAATGGAGAAGCAGAGCGTGGCGGCCCCTATCCCAAGAGCAGGAAAAGTTCCGGCAAGCTCGCGGAGGGAGATTACCTGCGCCTTTGTTGGATCGGGTGCGTTCAAGTAGTTTGGCCTCGCGTTACTGCGCTACGTTTGTGGATTCCGCGTGCGCGGTGCAGAGCCCTCTCATGTGCTGGCTAATTCTACAGACAAGCCCATCCGCCGCCTCTAAGAGCTACGAAGGTGTATCTAGTGGGCCACGACCTCATCGGCAGCTCCTCGACTCGGCCCTTTCCCGCCAGGCATTACTCCGCCTTAAAGCCTTCCTTTGCGTCCTTGCGTTGCAAGCCTTTCGGCCTTGGTTCATTTTCAAACCCACCCTGTTTGCTGCACCGCGCCAATTCCCGGTTATCATTCCTCCTCCGCACTGATTCCCAAAGGGCCACCCGTGAAGTCCATCCGCAGCCTGCTTGTCGCCAACCGTTCCGAGATCGCCATCCGCGTCATGCGTGCCGCCGCGGAGATGGGGATTCGCACGGTGGCGATTTTCTCCAACGAGGACAGGTTCGCGTTGCACCGGTTCAAGGCGGACGAGAGTTATCTCGTGGGGGCGGGGAAGAAGCCGGTTCAGGCTTATCTGGACATCGAGGACATCATCCGCATCGCGCGCGAAGCCCGGGTGGATGCCATTCATCCGGGCTACGGCTTCCTCTCTGAGAATCCGGATTTCGCGCAGGCGTGCGCGAAGGCGGGCATCGTGTTCATCGGCCCCAAGCCCGAGGTGATGAGATTGCTGGGCAACAAAGTGGCCGCGCGCAATTTGGCTCAGCAAGCCGGCGTTGCTGTCGTGCCGGCGACCGCGGCGCTTCCCAATGATTTGGAGGAGGCCAAGCGCATGGCGGCGCGGGTGGGTTATCCCTTCATGCTGAAGGCGAGTTGGGGTGGCGGCGGGCGCGGGATGCGGGTGATCGAGACGGAAGCCGATCTGGCTCAGAACATGGAGGTCGCCAGGCGCGAGGCACTGGCGGCCTTTGGCAACGACGAGGTGTACCTGGAGAAGCTGGTGCGCCGCGCGCGCCATGTGGAGGTGCAGGTGATGGGCGATACCCATGGCCAGATCGTGCATTTATTCGAGCGCGATTGCACGGTGCAGCGGCGCAACCAAAAGGTGGTGGAGCGCGCACCGGCCCCGTATTTGAACGATACACAGCGCGCGGCGCTGTGCGAGGCCGCCCTCAAGCTCGCGCGCGCGGCGCACTACACGCACGCGGGCACGGTGGAATTTCTCATGGACGCGGATACGGGTTCGGTGTATTTCATAGAGGTGAATCCGCGCATTCAGGTGGAGCACACGGTCACCGAGGAGGTCACCGGCGTGGATATCGTGAAGGCGCAAATCCGCATCAGCGAGGGCGCGCGCATCGGTGATGCGGATTCCTTCGTGCCCAGGCAGGAGGACGTGCGCTTGAATGGCCACGCCTTGCAATGCCGGGTGACGACGGAAGATCCGGAGAACAACTTCACGCCGGATTACGGGCGGTTGACCGCTTACCGCAGCGCGGCGGGCTTCGGTATTCGGCTGGATGCCGGCACGGCCTACGGCGGCGCGGTGATCACGCCCTTCTACGATTCTCTGCTGGTGAAGGTAACCTCCTGGGGGCATACGAAGGAAGAGGCCATCGCGCGCATGGACAGGGCGCTGCGCGAGTTTCGCATCCGGGGGCTCGCCAGCAACTTGCAGTTCCTGGAGAACGTGATCGGTCACGAGCAGTTCGCCTCCGGCGAATGCATCACGCGCTTCATCGACCAAACACCGGAGTTGTTCCGCTTCACCAAGCGCCGCGACCGTGCCACCAAGTTACTGCGCTTCATCGGCGAGATCGCGGTGAACGGCAACCCGGAAATGAAACGGCGGCGCGCCAGCGATGCGAGGCCAGAGCCCGCCCCCTTGCCGCGTATTGACATGACGCAAGCACCGCCTCCTGGCACGCGCGACAAACTCAAGGAGCTGGGGCCCGAGAAATTCGCCGAATGGATGAAGGCACACAAGCGCGTACTGCTCACGGATACACCGATGCGCGATGCGCACCAATCGCTGTTCGCCACCCGCATGCGCACGCGCGACATGCTGCCCATCGCGCCCTACTACGCACGCATGCTGCCGGAGCTGTTTTCCCTGGAGTGCTGGGGTGGGGCCAC
>JBJXGQ010000034.1:0-6877 GCA_046160525.1 Burkholderiales bacterium | reverse complement strand
CATCCACTCGCACGCCTCACGCCTCACCTACTTAAACTCATGCAACGCCACCCGGTTCCTGGCGATGAAATCCCAGTCGTAGGTGACTCCCAGGCCGGGGCCCTTGGGAACCGGGAAGCAACCGTCCTTGCCCACGGCCTCCAAGTTGTCGCTATAGCCGCACTTGTATACCGGCGGCACCGCGTTGGGTGTTCTGGGGCCCACTAGGGCGACCTCGTAGTAATTGGAATTGCGCATGGCGGACATGCATATCCGGTGGGCAGGGCCGCAGGCGTGAACTTCGCAATCCACTCCGAAACCCTCGGCGATGTGGGCGATCTTCATGGTGCCGGTGATGCCCATGTCGTACTCGGGGTCCACGCGCAGGTAATCCGTGGCTTCCGCCATGAGGAAGTCCGCCTTGGGTTCCACGCCTCGCACGTGTTCGGTCTGCAATAGCGGGGTCTTGATCAACTGGCGTAGCTTCTTGTGGGCGTACATGGAAACGCCGCCGTCGCGCATGGGATCTTCGTACCAGAAAAAATTGGCTTCATCGCACGCACGGCCCACGTAGAGGGCATCGGCGAAGGTGCGCAACTGGCAAGCGGGGTCGAGCATGAGTTCCATCTTGCTGCCCACGGTTTTGCGCACATGCAAAACGTTGGCGGCCTCTTCGTGTTTATCGCCTTCGTTCCAACCGTGGATTTTGTACGCACGGTAACCCAGCTCATAGCACTGCAACGCGAACTCGCCGTGCGCCTCTTTGCTCCCCAGTTCGTTGTTGCGGTCACTCATGAAGGTGGAGGCGTAGGCGGGCAGGCGCCAGCGGTATCCGCCAAGCATTTCGGCGATGGAGCAATTGAGTTTTTTACCGTGCAAATCCCACAGTGCGATATCCAAGGGCCCGTGACCCATGTGGTCGAATTGCCGTGCTTCGCGCTTCAGGTCGTCGTAGAGCACCTCTCTTTCTTCGGCCTGGCGCCCAATCAGGTAGGGCGCCAGCATGAGCGTGGAGCCCAGGGCCGCGGCCGATCCCACCCAGTGGGTCACGTATTCTCCGCGCAAGCCGTTGTCCGTCATGATGGCGAGGGCATACTTGGTGAGGCGGCTGGTCGCGCCGTATTTGCATCCCAACGCGCCTACCCCTCCCCCGCCTATTTGCCCCAGATGCTGGGCGTCGAACTGAAATACATGGACTTCCACCTTGGTGATCTTGCTCATGGTTCCTCCTCCGCGATCATTGACCTAAAGCATAGCATCCTGCGGTATTCGTTTAGACTAGGCAAAGCCTGCCGATTTCAGTGCACCCCCATTCAAGACACGATCCATGCACCGCATTCTCGCCCAGCATCTCTTCCTTACTGCAATGACTATCGCCATCGGGTTTAGCCTCGCCCGCGCGGGCGCCCTGGAAGATTTGACGAGCACCGAAACGGGCAACGGGCTCAAGGAAGCCCTGCTGCAAGGCGCGTCCAAAGCGGTGGCGCAAATAGGAACCCTGGATGGTTTTTTCGCCAACCCGAAAATCAAGATTCCGCTTCCGGAAAACTTCAAGAAGGCCGATACCCTGATGCGCAAGATGCGCATGGGAAAATACTCCGATGAGTTGATTCTCACCATGAACCGCGCGGCCGAATCGGCGGTGCCAGAGGCCAAGACCTTGCTCACGGAAGCTGTAAAGAACATGACCATCGCCGATGCAAAGACCCTTCTCACCGGCCCGGACAATGCCGCCACGCAATACTTTCGCACCCATACGGCCGATGCGCTCAAGGCCAAATTTCTACCTATCGTGGCACAGGCTACCCAGCGCGTGAAGTTGGCTCAGGTGTACGACAAATACGCGGGAAAGGCCGCGTCGTTCGGATTGCTCAAACCAGAACAATCCAACCTCAATGACTACGTCACGGGCAAAGCTCTTGACGGGCTCTATGCCACCATCGCCGAGGAAGAAAAAGCGATCCGCGCCAACCCTGTCAAACAGACTGGGAACTTGCTGAAGAAAGTATTTGGAGCGCTCATCCAGTGAGCGGCGTGCAAAAAACGGTAGCCCAATTGCGGCGCGAGTACGCGCGAGAAAAGCTTGACGAATCGCAAGTGGCCCCCGACCCCTTCGACCAGTTCGGCCGCTGGTTCACCCAAGCCCGCGAGTCCGGTCTCACCGACGCCAACGCCATGACGCTCGCCACCTGCGACGCGGAGAGCCGGCCTGCGGCGAGAATCGTCCTGCTGAAGGATTTCGATGCGCGCGGTTTCGTATTCTTCACCAACTACGAAAGCCGCAAGGGCCACGAACTCGCCCGCAACCCGGGCGCTGCCCTGCTCTTCTACTGGCACGCCCTGGAAAGACAAATCCGCATCGAAGGCAGCATCGAGAAAGTAAGCGCCATCGAGTCCGACGAGTATTTTCAGAGCCGGCCCCTGGGCGCCCGCCTGGGGGCCTGGGCCTCGCCACAAAGCGAGGTGGTGCCCAACCGCGCGTTCCTGGAGCAGCGTTACGCGGACTTTGCAGGGCGCTACGAATCCGACCCGCCGCGCCCGCCGCATTGGGGCGGCTACCGCATCAAACCCAACCTGCTGGAGTTCTGGCAGGGAAGGCCCGACCGCATGCACGACCGCATCCGCTACCGGTTGCAGAATGAAATGCGCTGGGAGATCGAGCGGCTGGCGCCCTAAGTCGCTCGCGGAATTGTCGTAGACTCGCGCGCTGATGACCAACCACCGCGAGTAACACGACATGAGCCGGGTGACCCTGACGCAGTTCCTTCTCGAACAACAACGTCACAAGCAGCGCATCTCCAGCGATCTTCGCTTGCTGATCGAAGTGGTGGCGCGAGCCTGCAAGGCCATCGGAGTGGCCATCGGCCGTGGAGGCCTGGCCGGCGTGCTGGGCAATGCCGGGAGCGAGAACGTACAGGGCGAAGCGCAGAAAAAACTCGACGTCATCTCCAATGAAATCTTGATCGAGACCAACGAGTGGGGTGGCTACCTCTCCGCCATGGCCTCCGAGGAAATGGAGCACCCGCACCAGATCCCCAAGCAGTATCCCAAGGGAGAATACCTGCTGTTGTTCGATCCCCTCGACGGGTCGTCGAACATCGACGTCAATGTCTCGGTGGGCACCATCTTCTCCGTGCTGCGCTGCCCGAAGGGAGAGGGCAATCCCACGGAGAAGGATTTCCTCCAACCCGGTGTGCAACAAGTCTGCGCAGGCTATACGGTTTACGGGCCCACCACCTTGTTAGTGCTCACCCTGGGCGACGGCGTGAATGTCTTCACCTTGGACCGGGAACTGGGCAGCTTCATCCAGACGCAATCCGATTTGCGCATCCCGGCGGACACCAAGGAGTTCAGCATCAACATGTCCAACATGCGGCACTGGGAAGCACCGGTCAAGCGCTACGTGGACGAGTTGCTCGCCGGCAAGCCCGGGCCACGCCGGAAGGATTTCAACATGCGCTGGGTCGCCTCCATGGTGGCCGATGTCCACCGCATCCTTACCCGAGGCGGCATCTTCATGTACCCCAAGGATGCCCGTGAACCGGGCAAGCCGGGCAAGCTGCGCCTTATGTACGAAGCCAACCCCATGGCGATGATCGCCGAGCAGGCGGGTGGTGCCGCCACCAACGGCCGCCAGCGCATCCTCGAAATCCAGCCAGAAACCTTACATGAGCGCGTAGCGGTTTTCCTGGGTTCCAAGAATGAAGTGGATCTGGTAACCAAGTACCACGCGGGGGCTTCTCGTTAGGCAATGAAATTCGATTGGGACGCCTCTAAAGCCGCCGCGAACCGGCGCAAACACAAGGTCGATTTTGACGAGGCGTCTTCGGTGTTTTTCGATCCGCTTGCAGCGACCTACATTGACCCAGACCATTCCCTTTTGGAACCCCGGTTTCTTACCTTTGGGTACTCCAACAACCAGCGACTTTTAGTTGTGTAGCACACCGAAAAGATGGAAACTATCCGGATTATGAGCGCACGAAGAGCGGAACGAGATGAACGCAAGTTCTACGAAAAAGGTTAAGAGGACTGTGGAGCAGGACACGTTGCGACCTACCTACGCGGGTGTGGACTTAGGCAAGCCCGTACGAGGCAAATACCTCCGAAAACTTACCGAACAATCCAATGTTGTGCGCTTATGGCCCGAGGTTTCAAAGTACTTTCCAAACGAAGAATCCGTAAACTCTGCATTGAGTTCCCTCGTTTCAATCATTAAAGACAACACGGGTTCGGTTGCGCGTTCCAAGCGAACCTCCAGAAAACGCGCAGTACCGTAGAAGCCGGCGCATTGCTGAAGGCTCGATACGCAGAACCCCTACCGAATCACAAAAACATCGTACTTCACATACCCGCCCTCTCCCAGCTTGAGTTCCACCACCTTGTTGATCGCTTGCACGCTATTGAGCCAAGCGTATTTCGGCGAAGCAGTCTGAAATGTGGGGGCAGTGATGAAGTAGGGGATGTCCTTGGTGGTGAGTAACTCTCCTTTGGCCAACTTATCCGCGCTCTCGGCGGAGTGCTGGATGATGCCGTTGTACGAGAGATAGATCAACGCACCGTCGTCGGTCCGCAGTGTCGCGCGCACGTCTAGGCGTAAGGCACCGGAAGGCATTACACGCAGCCAATCCCCGCCCGGTTGTAGAAATGTTCCGCTGATACCTGGTCCTTTCGCCCACCCCCCGAGGCTTTCACGTTGACAATAAGCAGCGAACTATCGATAGGATACGGGCCGTCCAACGGCGCCACGTAGGTCAGCAGATATTCCGCCTTGATGGATGTGGTTTGGGCCCTGTCCGGCTCCGCCGTGAGCCAGATCACGGAAACGATGCGATGTAAGTCACACGAAACCTGTGAATTTGAACGTGGAAGGGCTTCGCCAAATCAGGCATATTTCGGCCGAACGCCCGCCCTTCGGTTCGCCGGGCGCAACCTGTTCACGTTCGATAGAGGAAGGATTCATGCACGTTAGCGCCGGTAGTGTGGTGTTGGTGGGAGCAAACTGTAGGAGCTGGGTCAGTGCGGTCAGACATCTGTACCGGATACTGGCCGTGGGCGTCTGGTCGCCCCCCGCCACCTCGCCTTCTCCCCACTGTTTCGCGCCACCCTATCCCCAGCCTCCTTATCTCGAAACCAACGTGGGCGAGTACATGGTGAGCATGTTCGAAGCCGAGCGCGCGGCCATTCAATCTCTTCTCCCACCGGGCGTGCAGGCCGCGCCGGCCAATACGGTAGGGATATCGCACTACATCATTAAGGATGCAACAGGATTGAGCCCTGGGCTGGCACCGTTTCAAGCGACTTATATTTTCGCCGAGGTAGAAGGGCGCGATGACCCTTCCGGTGGCCGGGGGCGCCACATGCTGTGGGGCTTGTACAGCCAAGACCTCGCGTTAACAGCCTTAGCGGATGTGCTGGGTCTGCCCATGCAAATGGGAACCACGGGCTTCTCCGAAAGCGGCGCCCGGATTTGTGGCGCGGGCTTGGGTGAGGGCAAGCAAGTCATCGTTTCCGGAATTAGTCCGAAGGGAGACGGCCCCGTCACACTGGGAGGCATGCTGCACTATCCTTCGGTACGGCAGAAAGCCGGTGCAATTTCCTCCCCTGAGCTGGTGATTCAGTCCATTGCCTGGACCGCAAAGGTTCAAATGGCAGATTTGGTGTCGGTAGGACTGCACTTCCCCGAGGGCCATCCAATAAGCCGGTTAAAACCAAAGAAGCTGCTTTACGCTTACTTCGGAAGGGACGTGAACTTCGAATTTGGGGACGCCCCAAGAGACAGATGGCAGTAAACCGGGCTTGGCGCTACCCGGATATTTGGACGAGGTGGTTGTCGTGAAATTGGCTCACGAGGCTTGGACAAACTATTTGCCGAACAGCGCGGCGTAGCGCTCGAGGGCGAATCCCACCAACAACGATTTCCCGTGTTCGAGCACCGGCCGTTTGATCAGGCTGGGATTTGCCATCATCAATGCAATCGCTTTGTCTTCATCGAGGCCGGCCTGTTGTTCGGGAGCGAGCTTGCGCCACGTAGTACCGCGCGTATTGAGCAGCGCCTCCCAACCTGCCTGCGCGGCCCAGCTCCGTAATTGTCCTGCGGAAACCCCCGCCTTTTTGTAGTCGTGGAAAGTGTAGGGCACGCCATGACCGCCCAGCCAGGCGAAGGCGCGCTTCATGGTGTCGCAATTCTTGATGCCGAAGATCGTAGCCATACCAGCTAGTCCAGGACGTGCGAAACCAAGCCGTCGGCGAGCTTGGGTTCGAACCAGGTGGATTTGGGGGGCATGATTTTTCCTGCGTCGGCCACGGCCATTAAATCTTCCATGCTGGTCGGGTAGAGCGAGAAGGCGGCGGCCGCGGCGCCGCTATCGACTCGCCGCTGCAACTCCGCAACGCCGCGAATGCCGCCGACGAAATCCACGCGCTCATCGAGGCGCAAATCGCGTATGCCCAGGACGGGCGCCAGGATCTGGTCCGACAAGATGCTCACGTCCAAGCGGGAGACGGGATCGTTTGGAACATGCACGGGATGCACACGCAAGCGGTACCAGCGCCCCGCCACGTAGGCTCCGAACTCGCCTCTGCGCCCGGGCTTGACGGCATGCTCGCTTAGCTCTACCTCGAACTTCGCGCGCACCCGCTCGATGAAAGTTTCTGGCGTCATACCGTTCAGATCGCGCACCACGCGGTTGTCATCGAGAATGCGGGTCTCACGATGAGGAAAGGCCACCACCAGAAAGTAGTTGTGGCTATCGGTACCGCGCATTCCTTGGCGGGCCGCCGCCACGCGGGAAGCGGCGGCCGAGCGGTGATGGCCATCTGCGATGTACAGCGCTGGCAAGATTTCGAAGGCAGCCTGCAAGTGTTGCACGGTGTGCGCATCATCGATCACCCACAGTTC
>JBJXGQ010000033.1:0-2807 GCA_046160525.1 Burkholderiales bacterium | reverse complement strand
TTGTCAAACGGGAATATGACCGTTTGCTCCGTCTGGAAAACACCATTGGCAATGCCGGCGTGCACAGCACGTATCGCTTGGTTGGCAAAGACCCTACCCACCCGAATTTTGCATGATGCGACCCGCTCCGACGGTCCACTGGTTCCCGCATCGCTAAGACGCCCTGGAATGGCATTACGCCACATGGAACGGCACCGCACGGACCGCATTGGTTGGTTACGCGCCGCGGTATTGGGTGCCAACGATGGCATCGTCTCGACCGCGAGCCTGGTGCTCGGTGTCGCAGCCGCGGATGCGACTCACAGCAGCATCATGGTCGCGGGGATCGCCGGCCTGGTGGCGGGGGCCATGTCGATGGCAGCCGGTGAGTACGTGTCGGTCCGCTCACAGGCAGATTCCGAACAGGCCGCGCTCAACCTGGAAAGCACGGAACTCAAAGCAGACGACCAAGGCGAGCGCCAGGAACTGACAGCGATCTACGTGGGCCGCGGACTCGATCCCGCGCTCGCGAAACAGGTTGCCGAGCAGCTCATGGCCCATGACGCGCTGGGCGCACATGCTCGCGACGAACTCGGTATCTCCGAGGCGCTCAGTGCGCGGCCGGTCCAGGCTGCGTTGACATCGGCGGCCAGCTTCGCCGTTGGCGCACTCATGCCGCTGTTGGCCGTGGCCATGGTGTCCCACTCAAGTCTTATCCCAGTCGTCTCCGTGACTTCGCTGGTGTTCCTCGCCATACTGGGCGGGTTGGCTGCGAGCGTGGGTGGCGCAGGTGTCGCGAGAGGCGCCATGCGCGTCACATTCTGGGGCGCACTTGCCATGGGGCTTACGGCAGGCGCCGGGACCCTATTCGGGGCGCTGGCGTGATGCTCGTGATTGCCAATCTATCGGCCGTGGGTTCCTTCTTTCGGCACAGCTGTCATGCTTTTGGCGGACACTTCCGGCCCAAGCAATACCGCAATCCATCGTGTGCGTTCATTGTTTTCGCATGCGAATTTTACGGTCATGGTGAGCGGAATGCACAGAACCATACCCACCGGCCCGAGCAAACTCCCCCAAAAAATCAACGAGAGAAATACAACCAGCGTGGACAGTCCGAGCCTGCGCCCCATGAGCCTCGTTTCAATCACATTATCAAGCATGAAGTTGACGGCCATATATCCTGCCGTGGCCATTAGAGCGGGGCCTATCCCCAATTGGATAAGAGCAAGAAGCACTGCCGGAACGGCGGCGATTGTGGAGCCCACACTCGGCACATAGTTGAGCAGAAAGGCCAGAAAACCCCAGAGAGTGGGAAAGTCCACGCCGAGAATGGACAGCCATGTCCCAATCAGAATCCCCGTCGCCAAGCTGGTAAGCGTCTTGATGACCATATAGCGTTCAATATCACCCAGGAACCGTGTGAACTGAGGGAATACCTGCCGGGGATGACCGAGAACGGCGCGCAGCTTGACGGGAAAGCTGGAAGCCTCGAACAGGATGAAAACTACCGTGAGCAAAATCAAGACAATGTTGGAAAGCGCCGAGCCCAACTCCGTGAGCAAGCGGGCGATGAGCCCCGGCACGCAATACTTGGCCGGCCAGACATTGCTTGGCCGGCTCTTACGGCGTGATCGCCACCTTGAGCACACCATCTCTTTGAGCGGCGAAAAGCGCATAGGCCTCTTCGATTTGATCGAGCTTGAAACGGTGCGTAACCAATGGCCGCAAATCGGCGCGGCCCGAGCCCACGACGTTCATCAGCCGGCGCATGCGCTCCTTGCCGCCGGGGCATAACGTGGTGACTATTTTATGGTCGCCCAATCCCGCCGCGATGGCGTCAAGGGGCAACGTCAGCTTACCCGAGTAAACACCCAAGCTGGAAAGCGTGCCACCGGGTTTGAGTACGCGCAGACAGCTTTCGAAGGTTTGTTGGGTGCCCAGCGCTTCGATCGCCACATCTACCCCCCGGTTATTCGTAATCTTCTTGATCTCTTCCACGGGATCTCTTGCCTTGTAGTCGATTACGATATCCGCGCCCAGGCGTTTCGCCATCTCCAGGCGCGCCGGTACGGTATCCACGGCGATAATCAGCGTCGCGCCTCTTAGCTTCGCGCCGGCTGTCGCGCACAGCCCAATCGGTCCTTGCGCGAACACCGCAACAATATCGCCAATCTTGATCTGGCCGCTTTCGGCGCCACCGAATCCCGTACTCATGATGTCCGGGCACATGAGCACCTGCTCGTCGCTCAAGCCCGCCGGAATGAGCGATAAATTGGCCTGCGCGTTAGGTACCAGGACGTACTCGGCTTGGCAGCCATCAATGGTATTGCCAAATCTCCAGCCCCCGATCGCCCTGCCGCCGCATTGGGCTTGGTGGCCATCCAGGCAGTGATGGCATTGCCCGCAGGGTGTAATCGCTCCGGCAATCACGCGCTGGCCCACTTCGTACCCGGTGACAGCAGAGCCGAGTTCCTCGATGATACCCACCGGTTCGTGCCCGACGATCCGGCCCGGTTCGACGGGATATTCGCCCTTCAATATGTGAACGTCCGTCCCGCAGATGGTCGTGGTCGTGACACGAACCAGCGCATCGGCCGGACCCACGCGCGGGACAGGTTTTTCTTCGAGTGCTATGCGGCCGGGCTTCAAGAACACTGCTGCCTTCATCATTTTCACGGCAAAATCCTCCAATAGGTTGAGTTTCTCAGGCGTGGATTCGCGTTCGTCTGCTCAAGTAGCGGATTAGTAAAACGCAACGCGGGACCCGCCGCCTTGATGCCGGTCAAACGCGATCCATGAATCCTATTTAGGACGCCAGATCCGGCTCG
>JBJXGQ010000032.1:0-2867 GCA_046160525.1 Burkholderiales bacterium | reverse complement strand
TGGCATAGGCTTTCCGAATGGAGGCGAACTGCTTCAATCGCGCGCCCACCCGGTGATTCACGCTCCCTTTCGGATATTCTCCATTTGGGCCTGCCGCGCCGGCATCGAGGCCACTTAGTAGTTCGATGGCTTGCGCGATGCCGCTCACCGCGTAGATATGAAACCGCCCCGCTCGCACGGCTTCTCGCACGTCCTTGCGCAACATGAGGTGTCTCACGTTCGTGCTCGGGATCACCACGCCTTGGCTACCCTTGAGCCCGCGCGCCCGGCATACGTCGAAGAAGCCCTCGATCTTCTCGTTCACGCCACCGATGGGTTGCACCTGCCCCAACTGATTGACGGACCCGGTCACCGCTAGCCATTGCCGCAACGCAAATCCACCAATGGCGGAGAGCAATGCGCACAGTTCCGCCACCGACGCGCTGTCGCCCTCGACCTCGCCATAGGTTTGTTCGAATACCAGGCTGGCGGTCAGGCAATGGGGCTGCTTCGCGCTGAAGCGAGTGGCTAAGTAGGACTCCAGAATCATGACGCCTTTGGAATGAATGGGCCCGCCCAGCTTCACCTCGCGCTGGATGTCGATGACCTCGCCCTCACCCAATCTCACGTTAGCGGTGATTCGGGTGGGAAAGGCGAACGCGGAACTGCCGGTGAACACCACCGAGAGCGCGTTGACTTGCCCCACGGTTTCGCCATCGCTATCGATGAGGAGATCGCCCTGCTGGATCGCCCGCTGTACGCGCTCGCGCGCACGCCCGTCGCGCCGTTCCCGTTCGTCGAGCGCGGCTTGCACGTCGGCGCCGCGAACGACCGGCTGCTGCGCCCGCCGCGCCACCGCGTTGGCTTGAACGGCGAGATCCTTGAGATCCTCGATCTGGGTGGACAAGCGCTGCGAGTCCCCGCTCGCGCGCGCTAAGTGCTCGATGGCGCGGGCCACGCCACCGCGGTCGAAGGGAAGCAGTTCCTCCTGCTTGGCCATGGCCGCGATCAAGCGCGCCATGGAAATCTCGGATTGCTCCGAGCGCTCGATGTCTTCCTCGAAATCGGCCGTCACCTTGAACAATTCCAGGAACTCCGGATCGTAGGCGGACAGCATGTAATACAAGTACCGGTCACCGAACAGCACTACCTTCAGCGCTAGCGGAATGGGTTCGGGCTCCAGTCCCACGGTGCTGATCCATCCATAGGATTGCGCCGGAGACTCCGGGCTCACTTGGCGGGCCGCGAGAGCGCGCTTGAGTCCTTCCCAAGACCACGGCTGAGATAGCACTTTGCGCGCGTCCAACAGCAAATAACCGCCATTGGCCCGGTGTAGGGCGCCGCCACGAATCAAATTGAAATCCGTAAGGAGCGTGCCGAACTTGGAGATGTACTCCACCCGCCCGAGAAGGTTGGGATAGGTGGGGTTGTTCTCGTGAATCACCGGGGCGCCTTCGGGGTACTCGTGGTCTCCAACCAACACGTTGACCTCGTAGCGGCGAAAACTCGGGCTCTCTTCGTTCCTCGGTGCGCCGTCTTGCTCCTGGGCTTGGCGAAACTCTTCGCTGGATTCCAGTACGTTGGCCTTGACCTCGTTCAGGTAGGCCAGCACATCCGGTAATTGCTCGTAACCCGCGCACAAGTCACCAGTCAAACCGTTGACCAAAACCTGAACCATTTCGCGGTTGAGCGCCTTGATTTTCTCTCGATTCTCTTTCAGGAGCTGTTGCGCCTGGCGCACGATCTTTTGTAACCGCTCTTGAAAATCCAGCAGTTTCGCCTGCTTTGCTTGCTTCTCCTCTGGAGGCAGCACGGAGAATTCCTCGGGAGTCATCACCTCTCCCTCTTTAGTGGGTGCCAAGGTAAACCCCATGGGAGAGTGGATGAGGGCGAAGCCTTCCTTGGCGGCCTCATCGCCCAGTTCTCGGAAAGGACGCTCTTGCTTGGCCGCCATCTGCGCGCTGATCTGCTCCGAGCGGGCACGGTACTCTTCGCTATCGAAAAGCGCCGGAATGAGCACTTGCAGATCCTCGACAAACTGGCGCATTTGGTTACGCAGTTTGACTCCCAATCCCGCCGGAAGCCGCAAGGCATTGGGCTTATGGGGCTCGTGGAAATTATGCACGTAGCACCAATCGGAGGCTCTGGGTTGCGTCTTGGCGCGCGCGCCCACCAATGCGCTCGCCATCGTGCGCTTACCGAGTCCCGCCGGCCCGACCACGAAAAGGTTATAACCCTCGCCCGCGATCTCCAGCCCTAGCTCAAAGGCCTCGCGCGCCCGGGTTTGCGAGATTAGCTCCTCGCCGCCCTGCAAGTCGTCCGTGGTATCGAAACCCTGAAGATCGCAGGGATGGTACAGCGCACTTTCTGGTAACGGCGGGAGCGAACTCATGCGAATGATGGGATGTTGTGGCGGCTTAAAAGATATCCGCTCGCGTTCTCCCGGGTGTTGCTTAAAGTCAATAGCCCGCGACTTCCCATGGAATACATTGCAGTGATGCGATCCCAATATCGTTCGCTTAAGCCCGTTCGCCCTGAGTAGAAGTCGAAGGGTGAATGGGCTTCGATAAACTAAGCCCGAACGGCTAACCGAACAGCATTGAGTGTGGTCCACGTTGCGAGAACTTGCATGCGCCTCATGCCATTGTGGTTCGCTCTAACGCTTAGCGCTCATGCCTGGGCATGGAGCAGCGGAACCGGTCTGCGCGAGCACTTCGCGCGTGAAGTGGACCGGCGTTTGGACGTACCAGAGCACGAGCAGGCCTACTACGCCCATCGCATCGAAGGCGCGCTGGCCGCTGAAAAGCTGGAGTTGGCCGCGCCACAATTCATCTTGCTGGTGGATCGCAGCCGCTGGGTGCAAGCGGCCTTGCTTTATTGGATGTCCG
>JBJXGQ010000031.1:0-11024 GCA_046160525.1 Burkholderiales bacterium | reverse complement strand
CGCGACCGCCAGCGCTCCGCGCGCGTGCGCCCAGTCCGTAAGCCGGTCCACTTCTTCAAGACAACCGAAGAAGTTGGGGTTGGGAATTACCAGTGCGGCAAAGGCAACGCCTTCGAACCGTGCGAGGGACTCCGGGAGCGTGGTGCCCTGCTCGGTGCAGTAGATGAGTTCAACGACCTCGATGTCCTGGCTCGATACGATGGCCTTTACGACCTTGCGATAGGCCGGATGCACCGTGCTCGGCATGAGTACCCGCCGCGAACCCTTGGCTAGGCGTACCGCCATGAGAATGGCCTCGGCCAAGGCGGAAGCACCATCGTAAAGACTGGCGTTGGTCACATCCATGCCGGTGAGCGAGACCATCATGCTTTGGTACTCGTAGAGCACTTGCAAGGTGCCTTGGCTCGCTTCCGCCTGGTAGGGCGTGTAGGCGGAATAGAACTCCCCGCGCGTGGCGATCTGCCATACGGCGGCGGGAATGTGATGTTCGTATGCCCCCGCACCGAGGAAGTTCAAGGGCTGGCTCACGGCGCTCGCCCGCGTGCGCAACAAGCGCGAAACTTCCATCTCGCTCAATCCCGCCGGGATTCCGCTTAAATCCGCCTGGGGAATTCCGCCTGGAATCTCATCGAATAATTCGGCCACCGATGCGACACCAATGGCGCTGAGCATCTGCGCAACTTCTTCTGGAGTGTGAGGGATGAAGGGCACGGCGCCGGCTTGGTGACTATTCCGCCGCAACCATCTTTTCGTAACCCGCCGCGTCCATGAGCTGGCCAAGCTCCGATAAATTATCGGGTTTAAGCCGGAACATCCAGGCACCGTAGGCATCCTCGTTGATCTTTTCGGGCGAGGAACCGAGATCTTCGTTGACGGCGATCACTTCACCGGATAGCGGCGCGTAAATATCGGAGGCGGCCTTCACCGATTCCACGACTCCGCATTCCTTGCCCTGCTGAACTTTCTTGCCGATCGCGGGGCTCTCCACGTACACAACGTCGCCCAACTGCTCCTGCGCGTGAAAAGTGATACCGACACTCACGCTGCCATCGGCTTCCACGCGAGCCCATTCGTGACTCGTGGCGTACTTCAAGTTATTGGGGGTCTGCATGAATAGTCCTTTACGAGGAGCCTTGCGGATCCGCTGTGACGAGGGCGCGGCCATGTCTGGCGAAGGGGTATTTTACAACCCGCGCCCGCGCACGGCGTTCGCGAATTTCGGCTTCCACTATATCGCCCTGCCGCACTGCCAAGGGTACGCGCGCCAGCGCTATGGACTGCGCGAGCGTAGGGGAAAAGGTGCCACTGGTGATTTCTCCAGGGCCGCTAGGCGTGATCAGGTGCTGGTGCGCCCGCAAGACGCCTTTGTCCAGCAGAAGCAACCCGGCCAGTTTGAAACGCGGCACCCGTGTGGCGAGTGCCCCGCGTCCGGCAAATTCTCGCGGCGAGGATGTATCGCAAGTCCAAGCCAATCCTGCTTCCGGAGGAGTCACGCTTTCGTCCATGTCCTGCCCGTAGAGATTCATCCCGGCTTCCAACCGCAAGGTATCGCGCGCGCCCAGCCCAATGGGGGCGATGTCATGACGTAACAACGTGCGCCAAACCCCCACGGCTTCGCTTGCCGGTAGCATGACCTCGAAACCATCTTCCCCGGTATAGCCCGTGCGCGCCACCAGCCACTCTCCGGCCCGGGCAGCGCTGAAACTTGGCAAGGGCTCCGATAGGGCTTTGAGATGAGGGAGCGCATCCCAAGTCTTTTGCCGGGCCTTGGGGCCTTGGATGGCGAGCATGGCAAGATCGCGCCGCGCGGCGATACGCGGTGCCCCAGGGAACGTGGATGCTTGCAACGCCATCCATGCCATGTCCTTTTCCGCCGTACCGGCATTGACCACCAAGCGGTAGTGCTCGCGTTGCAGGTAATACACGATCAAATCATCGAGTATTCCCCCATCCTCTCGCAGCATGCAGCTATAAAGCGCGCGGCCGGGAACAGTGAGTTTCGCAACACTGTTGGAGAGCAACCACTCCAGAAAGGCCTGGGCGTTTGCCCCCTCGACGTCCACGGCAAGCATGTGCGACACGTCGAACACTCCCGCATCGCCACGCACCCGGTGGTGCTCGTCCATCTGCGAACCATAATGGAGCGGCATATCCCAGCCACCAAAATCCACCATCTTCGCACCCGCGGCGCGATGCTCGGCGTTGAGCACGGTGGTGTGAGGCACGCCTAATTTGGAAAGAAAAGGTAGAGGCGGTAACCAGCGGCGCGCAGGTCGCGGGTATTCAATACCAGCCGCACCGGCACCTCGGTACCCGGCGCAAATCCCTGCTCTTCGGAATGCGGAGCCGTAAGGTATTCCTTGGGCGCGAGCTGCTTCTTGGCGATGGGGTGATCCATCGTGTTGGTCAAGGTAAGTTCCAGCGTTGGATAGGCCTGTAGATATTCGGCGCGATTTCGCACGCTAGCCGTCAACAGCACCTCCTGCGGGCGCGAGGGGTCGATCACCTGCAAGTCCGAGCTTTCAATGAAAAGGCTATCGAGGAATCTTGGCAAGGGAACCCCGCAAGACAAGGGCTGGCACAAAGCCACCAGCGCGGGGCGAAGACCGGGATACGCCATCGCTACTTGCGCGCGGAAGAAAAACAGCAGTTGCGCCAGGGCCAGCACCCCCAGGAGGCATACACCCGCTGACCAGGCCCACATTGGGCCGCGCCATTTGCGCATACCCCCATTGAGGTCGAACAAGTCCTCCGGCAAGGTGAGCGTCTCGATTCTGCCCCGAACCGGCATCGCCGCAGGGGCGGTTGCATGCGCCACGGCGAAGGTACCTGGCTGCGCTACGGGCGCGGGCTTCTCCCAGGCGGGCCGTTCCGGGCTAAGGGGCGGAGGGTCTTCGTTTTTCCCAGGGGTGCGCGCCGTCAGGCTGGCAAAGGCATCGAACACGGTGGCGCAGCGCCCGCAACGCACTTGGCCGTTGCATGCTTGCAACTGTTGAACGGTCACCCGGAAATAAGTCCGGCAAGACGAGCAGCACGTGTACATGCTCATGACTCTGGCGCTCCTGGCCGGGCGCCGGGCGCGCTGCGCCGCCCAGCCAAAGACGTCCAGCCGTCGTCCGGCTCGAAGGGCACAAGCTCCACCCAAGGGGCATAGGCTTCCATTACTTCGGTGACCTGTCTATCGAGGATTCCCGCGAGGATTAGGTGTCCCCCCAGGCGCACTTGCGCGGCCAGCAACGGGGCGAGCATTCGCAGGGGGTTTGCCAGTATGTTGGCCACCACAATGTCATAGCTACGCTGCGCTGGCAAGTCCCCTGGCAAGACCCAGGCGATTTCAACCGCGTTGGCGGCGGCATTGCTGGTGGCCGTCAATAACGCTTGGGGATCGATGTCGGTGCCAACCACTTCGCGGGCGCCCAATTTCTTCGCGGCGATGGCGAGGACGCCGGACCCGCACCCGTAATCGAGCACCGCCTCCCCGCCCTTGAGGTTTGCGTCCAACCAACGCAGACATTGCCGGGTGGTGGGATGGGCTCCTGTCCCGAAAGCTAGCCCCGGATCCAATCGCAGGTTGATCGCTTGCGGTACCGGTATCTCATGCCATGAAGGAACGATCCAAAGCCGCTGCGAGATTTGGATGGGCGCAAACTGAGCCTGCGTTTCGCGCACCCAATCGTGATCGTGCACGGTTTCGACGCTGAAGGCGGGAACGGTTCCTACTCCGGCGGCCTCGCACGCCTCGCTTAGGATCTGCTCAACGACGCAATTCTCGGTAACCAGTACGCGAAACTGCGCAAGGATCCAATGGGAGCCGGAATTCCAGTTCGGTTCAGCGAAGACCAGCACTTCTTGCGGGCCGCCCGCGTGGGCGTCGGCAACATCCACGGACGCTGCCCCCAGGGCAAGCAAGGCGTCGGAGAGTGGCTCGACGAAGCTGGGCTCAATCTTAAAAGTAAGCGCTAACCACACTGAATTGGGAGTCCGGGCCTATGTACTGAGCTTAATCGCCGCGAACCTGCTTGGCCAATTTCTCTTCCAGGTAGTGAATGCTGGTACCGCCGCGAACAAACGCCGAATCCAGCATGAGCTCCTGGTGCAGGGGCAAATTCGTGTCGATTCCTTCCACGATCATTTCGGACAAGGCAATGCGCATCTTGGCAATCGCCTGATCGCGCGTATCGCCCCAGGTGATGACTTTTCCAATGAGGGAATCGTAATAAGGCGGAACGAAATAATTGGTATAGGCGTGGGAATCCACCCGCACGCCGAGCCCCCCCGGCACATGAAAGGAGGTGATACGCCCGGGCGATGGCGTGAACTTGTAGGGATGCTCCGCGTTGATGCGGCACTCCAGGGCATGTCCCTTGAACACAATATCCTTTTGCCGCAGGGTCATTTTCTCCCCGGCGGCGATGCGGATCTGCATCTGTACGATGTCCACACCCGTGATCATTTCGGACACGGGATGCTCCACCTGCACGCGGGTATTCATCTCGATGAAAAAAAACTGCCCGTTCTCGTAGAGAAATTCGAAGGTGCCCGCGCCCCGGTAACCGATCTTGCGGCAGGCTTCCGCGCAGCGCTCGCCAATGCGGGCCTTGAGACGCGGGTTGATCAAGGGCGCGGGCGCCTCTTCGATGATCTTCTGGTGGCGGCGCTGCATGGAGCAATCGCGGTCCCCTAAATACACCGCATTTTTGTACTCGTCCGCCAACACCTGAATTTCCACGTGGCGCGGCTTTTCCAGGAATTTTTCCATGTAGACCATGGGGTTCCCAAAGGCAGCCTTGGCCTCGGCGCGAGTCATGTTGACCGCATTGAGCAGCGCCGCCTCGGTATGCACCACGCGCATGCCCCGGCCACCGCCACCGCCCGAGGCCTTGACGATGATGGGATAGCCCGTGGCGCGCGCCATCTTTATGATTTCTTCCGGCTTCTCCGGTAATGCCCCTTCGGAACCCGGTACCACGGGAACCCCCGCCTTGATCATGGCTTGCTTCGCGCTCACCTTGTCCCCCATCAACCGGATGGTTTCAGGACGCGGGCCAATGAATACAAAACCGCTTTTCTCCACGCGTTCGGCGAAATCCGCGTTCTCGGAAAGGAACCCGTACCCGGGGTGAATCGCTTCGGCGTCCGTCACCTCCGCCGCGCTGATGATGGCGGGAATATTCAGGTAGCTTTGGGTGGGCGAGGCCGGGCCAATACAGACGGATTCGTCGGCCAGCTTGACGTACTTTGCCTCGGCATCGGCTTCCGAGTGCACCACGACGGTTTTGATGCCCAGTTCACGGCAGGCACGCTGCACGCGCAAGGCGATCTCGCCCCGGTTGGCGATCAGGATTTTTCCGAACATGGCGGGTTTTCGGGCCAGCGGCGGGGAACGTAGTGACGCCATGGCGCTTACTTAGCTTCTAGCCCAAAAGGAATAGCGGTTCTCCGTATTCGACCGGCTGCCCATTCTCGACATAGACTTCCTTGACCACGCCGCCTTGGTCGGCCTCGATCTCGTTGAGCAACTTCATCGCCTCGATGATGCACAGAGTGTCTCCAGGGCTCACTTTGGCGCCAATATCGACAAAAGCCTTTGAGCCTGGCGAGGCCGACCGGTAGAACGTGCCCACCATGGGCGACTTGACGATATGCCCTTCTGGGGGAGCAGCCGCAGCCGGTGCTGCTGGCGCCTCGGAACTGGGCGCCGTTTGGGGTGCGGGCGCGGCATGGGTAGTCGTTGGAGCCCCCGGCGCAGGCGCGTAAGCCACCGCCGCCCCTGGGCGCGCAAGGCTGGCGATACGCACGCGCTCCTCGCCCTCGGTAACCTCTAACTCCGCGATCCCCGATTCCTGCACGAGATCGATCAGCTTCTTAAGCTTCCTAAGATCCATTCTTTAGCCCGTTGAGTGGTGGGAAAGGGCGTATTCCAAGGCCAGTTCGTAGCCCTTGGCCCCCAGGCCGCACACCATCCCCACCGCCAGATCCGTGAAATAGGAGTGATGGCGAAAGGGTTCGCGTGCAAACACGTTCGACAAATGCACCTCGATAAAAGGCACCTTGACCGCCGCAAGCGCGTCTCGGAGGGCGACACTGGTGTGAGTAAACGCTGCCGGATTGATGATGATGAATTGCGTGCCGTCTGACTGCGTCAAGTGAATTCGCTCGATGAGCGCGGTTTCGGAGTTAGTTTGCAGAAAATCCAGCGAGATCCGCGCTTCTTGCGCAAGCGCCATAAGGCGGGTTCTGATGGATTCCAGCGTCACCTGGCCATACAGGCCAGGTTCGCGAGTACCTAGCAAGTTAAGGTTAGGGCCATTGAGTACAAGTACCTTGCTCGCACCCTTGGCCTTACTCCGGCCTTTAACCGCCCTCCCACCAGCCGATTTGGAAAGTGTCATAAGGACGAGTTTGCCGCAATATCGGCGAAGTTGTCCAGAGATTCAATGATTTTTGACTTCCGCCCTGGCCTACTAGAGCAGCGGCAGGAGCAGCTTTTCCAGTTTTGCCTCGTTCACACCCCCCAGTTCCGCCTTCACGATGCGCCCAGACCTATCGATGAACACGGTGAAAGGCAAGGCACCCGCCTCGTTGCCTGCAAGGCGTACCAATTCGAGGCCGTCAATCCCAGCGATCAGGAGCGGATAGTTCACGCCCATTTCCACGGAAAAGGGTTTTACCCGCGCCAAGTCGTCAAGCGCGATGCCGACAACTTGCAGGCCTTTAGGCCCCAGTTTTTGCTGGGTTCGCACCAAAGCCGGAATTTCCTCACGGCATGGCGCGCACCAAGTCGCCCAGAAATTAACCACGACCACCTTGCCCTTCCAGTCGGAAATTCTGGTCTGTTTACCGTGGATATCCGGCAGCCGGGTGGAAGTGACTGCGGCGGAAGAATCCTGCCCCGGCACCTTGACGGCAGCAGTTTCGCTACCCTGGCGCACAAAGTACCCGGCGCTTAGCGCGGCGGCCGCCACCGCCGCGATCAATAGCGCCTGCCACCGGCCACCCAAAGGACTGCTCATCGAGGCCGAACTGGCTTTGGCACTGTATCGGGAATGGTTTCCACATTACCGAGCCACACCGTGGCCTCGCTATCGCTAGGAGCGCGATAGTCACTACGGGGCGAGAGCGATCCGCCCGAGCCGACCTTAGGCCCATTGGGGATGGCGCTGCGCTTGTATTGCGAAAACTGGAAGAAGCGCAAAAGGAAGACACGCAGCCATTTCTTGATATCGGTGACGGTGTACTGGCGCCGCTGTGCGGATGGAATATCGGGCCATTGCCCCGCGGAAAGGTCACGCCAGGTGCTCCAAGCCATGAAAGCTACTTTGCTAGGCAGGTATCCGAAACGCAATAAGTAGTAGAGGTGGAAATCCTGCAATTCGTAGGGCCCGACCACCGCCTCGGTGCTCTGGCCCGGATCTGCCTCGCTCTGGCCGGGCACCAACTCGGGGCTGATGGTGGTATCGAGCACATCGGCCAGCACCGCGCTCACCTCGGTTCCCAATTGATTCGTGCGGGCGGCGTAGCGAATCAAGAACTGGATGAGTGTCTTGGGCACGCTGGCATTCAAGTGATAGTGAGCCATATGGTCGCCCACGCCATAGGTACACCAGCCGAGGGCTAATTCCGAAAGATCGCTGGTCCCGATCACCGGGGCATTGTGGACGTTGGCCAGCCGGAACAGATGGCTGCTGCGCTCGCCCGCTTGCACGTTCTCGAAAGTCACGTCGTACACCGGCTTGCCTTCGGCGAAGGGGTGGCCAATGTCCTTGAACATCTGCATGCAACTGGGCCGGATATCCACCTCGCGGGCGGTACAACCCACGCTTTTCATCAGGCGCCGGGATTGGTCCAGGGTGCGTTCGCTGGTGGCGAAACCCGGCATCGTATAGCTCAGGATGTGGCTTCTGGGCAGCCCCATGACATCCATGGCACGCGCGCATACGATGAGCGCCTGCGTCGAATCCAACCCCCCCGAAACACCGATCACCACCTTGTCCGACTTCATCGAACGCAGGCGCTTGACCAATCCTTGCACTTGAATTTCGTACACCTCATGGCAACGCGCGTCGCGGGTGGCCGGGTCCGAGGGCACATAAGGGAAGCGCTCGTAGTTGCGAGACAGTGGCAGGTTCGCATCCGAGGGCACATCCAAGGGAATCGAGACGGTGCGAAACTCCTTCACCGCTCCCTTGTAGCGCGCCAGGGATTGCCCAAAGGTATTAGTCCGCATGCGGTCCTGGGCGATGCGGTCCAGGTCGATATCTCCCGCGACCAGGTGAGAAGCGTAGGAAAACCGCTCCGTTTCCGCCAGCCGGGAGCCGTTCTCGTAGATCATTCCATGGCCGTCCCAGGCCAAATCCGTGGTGGACTCTCCATAGCCCGCCGCGCAATAGAGATAGGCGCTGATGCAGCGCCCGGATTGGTTGGCCACCAACTGCCGCCGGTATTCGTCCTTCCCGACGGTGATGTTGGAGGCGGAAAGATTCACCAGCACCGTCGCGCCCGCCATGGCCGCCATCGATGACGGCGGCACGGGCGTCCACAGGTCTTCGCAGATCTCCACGAAGAAGGTAAAGAGCGGCTGTTGGGGAACTTGAAATAAAAGCCGCGAACCGAAGGGAACGCCGCCTTGCCCGCACAAATCGATTTCATGCTGCGCGCAGTAATCGCCGGGTGTGAACTGGCGCAACTCGTAGAACTCGCGGTAATTGGGCAAATAGGTCTTGGGCACTACGCCATAGAGCCGTCCCTGGCAAAACACCGCCGCGCAGTTGTAGAGCAAGCCACCGATCTGCAAAGGCAGGCCCGCCACCCCGATTACGGGCAGATGCTTCGTGCTATCGAGGAGCTTCGCGAGGGCCTCCCGTGCCGCGTCCAACAACGCTTGCTGGTGAAACAAATCCTCGCAGGAGTAAGCGGTCAGCCCCAATTCCGGAAATACACAGAGCATCGCGCGCTCGCCCGCCGCGCGTTCCATCAACGCCACCGTCTGCGCCACATTGAAGGGCGGGTCGGCCACGCGCACCTCTGGTACCGCTACGGCAGCGCGAATGAAATTGTGGTGGTATAGGTTGAAGAAGGACACGGAGGAGGCTGTCGTCACTTAAGGCCTATAGAGTGCAAACGTCTCTCTAGGGGATTTACAAGGGGATACCCCTTGTACGTTCCTGGGGGATAAACAAGGGGGTGCTCCCCTTGTTCGTAACACGTATTTTGACGGCATACCACTTACCCTTCTTAGTTTCGTCTAGGCTGGCTTGGTCACAAAGCTAGGTCACAACTATAGAGAACTTACCAAGTGTCCGCCATCCACGGCTATTACGGAGCCCGTCATGAATTCCGAAGCATCCGAGGCAAGAAGAAGGAGCGGCCCGTCGAGATGTTCTAGCTTACCGAGCCGGCGTTGCGGTATGCGCTTGATGAGCGCTTGGCCAGCCTCGCTCTGGAAGAACTCCCGGTTGAGATCCGTTTCGATATAGCCGGGTGCCAAGGCGTTCACGCGAATCTTGTGGCGCGCCAGTTCCAGCGCCATGGCTTTGGTCAGATGAATCAAACCTGCCTTCGATGCCGCATATGGGGACACTGCCCCCGCCACCCGCAACCCGGCGATGGAGGCGATGTTGATGATGCTCCCACCCTTGCCGGAGGCCGCCATGTACTTGGCGGCAGCTTGGGCCACGCGCCAGGCGCCGGTCAAATTAACGTCCACCACACCGTTCCAGTCAGCCTCCTCCATCTGCAGAAAGGGCTTGGTATTGGCCACACCGGCGTTATTCACCAGGATGTCCAGCCCCCCCATCTCCTGCGCAGCCTTCGCCACCGCGGCCATTACGCTGGCGCCGTCGAGCACATCCATGCTGACCGCGGCGGCAGTATGCCCCTGCTGCGTTAACTCCTTGGCGATTGCCTGCCCCAGCGCGAGACGCCGTCCCGCCAATACGACTTTTGCGCCGTGCTGCGCGAGCGTGTTGGCGAAATGTAGCCCGAGACCGCTAAAGGCCCCCGTGATGAGGGCGCTTTTCCCTGCCATACCGTGATCCATCAGCCCTCCAATTAAGACCCACCCCACCAAGCTTAAACGGGTAACGCAACAGCGCCGATACTAAAGCGTTTAGTCCCTACACCAGAAATACATTTCTGAAAGCCTTTCGCTTGGACGTTCTGTAGACCGCGAAGTCAGCTTGATCTATGGTGACCACATCCGTGATATCCGTCTTGTTCGCGAGCCACACCAGCGACGCGTCGGCGAGATCCATAGGGCGGTCGGCGTACTTTCGTACCAGCGTCGCTAGCCCAGGCAAGTCGGTAGGGTCGAGGGCTGAAATCTGCATCAACCCGCGGGCGTGCCCTTCATGGAGCCATTCGAGGAAATCACCTTGCGCAGCCGCACTGAAATCCAAGAAATACATCACCTCGGATACGACCTCCCAGGTCGTGTGGCATCGCAATCCGGCCCCGTGCGATCGAAAAAACTCTACGGAGCGCACGTGAAACTTATCTCGCCGGTTGAATAGCGCTCCTAATGGTCCGCTATCGGCCAGTACGTTTAGCATTCGCTCGCGTCCGCGCAATGTGTCCTATTTTCGAGGACTGCCGCCTTGCATCGCCATGCTTTCCGAACCGGCTCGCGCCAAGATCAAACAGTCCCACGCCTGCGCCCATTTCAGTTCGATCGCTGGCCAGAGTACGTAACGCCTTTCGAATAATCTCGGTCTTGCTAAGACCCGTGGCCTCTCGCAGGCGCCGCATGCAGTCCGCCTCGTCTTTCGTAAGCCGAACAGTGACAAACTCGGTTTCCATGAAAACTTGTACGCCTGTGTAACACAAACGCCGAGAAGTGTATCACACCGCCTGTGGTCAACCCTGCACCTCCGGCCCCGTATAAAACTTCGGCCAGCGCTTCAAACCCATGGGGCTGCCCGACGCGTAGGTGTGGCAGGAATTGAGCAGCGGCGGGCGCCGGTTGGGGTCTTCGGCGCGCTTAACGCGCGCGGGGTAGATGGTCTGGTAGGCAGTGGTCCCCATGG
>JBJXGQ010000030.1:0-7314 GCA_046160525.1 Burkholderiales bacterium | reverse complement strand
CCAGCCATATCAAGGATGTTGTTCGCAGTGGGAAGGCTGGAAACGTGGTGCAGTTACATGCTTCTGCTTGATAGCCTCTTTGCGATCATGGCGCCCCGTACTTCCCTGGTGCTAGCCCCGGCTCCCTCAGCGCATGCGGCTTTGAGCGCCAAGCCTTCGAACTCAGCGGCGAAGTCCTCCGCGCTCAGAAGCCCGGCGCAGACCACCTTGGCGTCGCTGAAGTCACTGGCGCAAAACGCCGAGTACGAGGCATTCCGGCAGGCTTGGCGCGTGGCGTTGAACGAGGGGGACGGCGGGGTGCCGCAGGTGTCGCTTTATAAGCTGCTGGCGGAAACCGAACTCGCCGCTGGCGACCATGAGCGTTTGGCAGCGGCGGCGCGTGTGCTGATTGACGAATTCGGCGCTCCCGAAGGCGGCTATTATCAGGCGCACAGCGACTATCTTCACGCACAGTACGCCAGCGCCATTGAGCGCCTGCAGTGCGTCGTGTACCAGAGTCCGGATTACGTGGAAGCCGCCACGCTGTTGGCAAAATGCTTCAGGGACGCGGGCCAAAGCGAAGCGGCTTGGCGCTCCCTGGAGTCGCTGTTACCTAAGTCCGATGACCTCATGATCTGGTCGGCGATGGCCAGCCTGGTTCAGTCGCAGACGGATTTCACCCGGTTGCTGGGTCATTTTCAAAAGCGCCAGGTTTCCCCTGGCCCAACCCCCGGTGAGAGCGTCGTTGCTCCCGACAAGCACCCTTTGGAGTATCTGGCGCTCGGTGCCTTGCGCACCGGCAACTTTACGCTGGCCAAATCGGTCTGGCAGGATTTGCTTCGCCACATTGCTGGATTGCCCCCGCGCGGACCCGGCGCGCAGCCAACGGCCCCCGAGTATTCGTCACGCCGCGCGCAATTGGCGCTCATCGACCTCAAGCGCACGCTACAGGCCGCGGAAATTCCGATGTTCCTGGTAAGCGGCACTTTGCTTGGTTGTGTACGCGAAGGCCGGCTGCTGGGCCATGATCACGATGTCGACGTTGGAATCTGGGATGAGGTAAACCGCGAGCACTTGTTATCCGTGCTGCTCAAGTCGGGGCTGTTCTACGACCAGGCCTCGCGCGCACCGGAGATTGTCCGGCTCAAGCATGTGAACGGCATCGTCATCGACATGTTTTATCACTTCCGCTCGCCCGGCGATTATTGGCATCGCGGGGTCAAGATCATCTGGCACAACACGCCGTTCAAACTTGCGGTGCGTAATTTTCTGGGCGAGGAGTTTCTTATTCCCGAGGATTACGACACCTACTTGACCGAGAACTATGGCGATTGGCGCACGCCGAAAATCGACTTCGATTGCGCCTTCGATACACCGAATGCGCAAATCGCGAATCGCGACGAGTTGCTCATCCATACTTACAAAATGCTGGGACAGGCAATGGCAGCCGGCGCGCTTGGAAGAGCGGCATTTTTCCTGGCCAGGCTGCGGGAGATGGGCGTCAAGGACTTTGCCGATGCGCTGTCCAAACAGCTTCGGTTGGAGCAACCCTCATGACCCCGGAATCCATAGCCGTCTTCGGTCTGGGCGCCTGGGGAAGCGCGCTGGCCAAGCTCCTGGTGCGCAACGGGCATTCGGTCCGGTTGTGGGGAAGCAGTAGCGGTCAACGGGCACGTCTCCAACGAGACTGGACCGGGGAAAAGGCGCACCGCGCGGTCAGCGTCGAGGACGATCTCGGTGTGCTGATGGCGCAAGCATCTCACTTTTTGATCGCCGTGCCGAGCCGCTCGTTTCGGGCAACGCTGTCGGCGTTACGGCCCGCGAAGCATGCCACGATGGTATGGGCGACCAAGGGATTCGAAGCGGGCAGCGGCAAGCTCCTGAGCGAGGTCATGGACGAGGAGCATGGCCCATACCGCTTGAGCGCCGCGGTTTCCGGGCCGACATTCGCGAGCGAGATCGCGCGCGATCTGCCCGCATCGCTCACCGTCGCGTCCCGTCATGATGCTACGGCATCGATGGTGGCCGGCTGGTTTCGCAATGACCGCCTGCTGGTTCACACCAGCCGGGACGTAGCCGGCGTGCAGATCGGTGGCGCAACCAAGAATGTCATGGCCGTGGTCACCGGAATCAGCGACGGACTGGGCTTCGGCGCCAATGCCCGTGCCGCTCTTATCACCCGCGGCTTGGAAGAGATCACGCGCCTGGGTGTTGCCATGGGCGCCCGGACAGAGACCTTTCAGGGATTCGCGGGTATTGGCGATCTGGTGCTGACTTGCACCGACGATTCCTCGCGCAACCGCCGCGTCGGGCTCGGTCTGGGCCGGGGAGGAAAACTCAGCGACGTTCTCGCGCAGATCGGCCAGGAGACCGAAGGCGTCGCGGCGGCGCGCGAGATCTATCACCTCGCCAGACGCTTCAAAATCGAGATGCCGGTCGTGGAACAGGTGTACCGGGTGTTGTACGAAGACAAGCCCCCGCAGGCTGCGATCAAAGCGCTGTTCCGCGGCGAGCCGGCGCAGCGGGAACCGATGGGCCGGCAAGTGCTGCCACTCAGAGCGCGACTGGCGGCTCAGGGAATGTGACTGGCGGCGATCGCCTTTGAATTTTCGGGAACGACTAAATGGAAGGGCTGGTTGATTTTCCCGGGCTGGCGGCGCCCGGTAGTCCAACCATCTCTTCTATCTTCCGCGCAATCTCAATTACGGACGAAACAGAGGAATCGAATGTTGGAATGGAGTCCTTTTTATACTCCAAGTAGGCTTTGTAGCGCCGCTCCAGATCCTCGGGTTCCTTGAGTGTATGCTTGCCTCCCCGCGCCAAAGAGTCAGCCAGCCTGTTCTTCAATCGCTCTTTCAACAGGTCAAGAGGGGCTTCCAGATTGATCTCAAAATACGGAACATTATTTCTTTCAGCAAGGGCTTTATATTCGGGCCACTTCTTTTTCAGTATTCGCGCATTGGCTTCCACGATAAGGGAGAGGCCCTGGCCCAGCGCACTCGCCGCCATGTCCAAAACCACTTGCGACACCTCCTTGCGATACGGGCCTCCGCCATAACCGGAAACGAACCACTTGACTCGGTCGGCGGACACTCTGAACAGGCCATTGTATTTGGCCATCAGAAAAAGGGCCGTCGCGGATTTCCCGGAACACGGCGGACCGTACATGAGGATGACGAATTGTTTCATAGGTGTGTGCGTACTCTAGAAAGCGAATTAACGGTGGGATCGTTCAAGGGATTGTACCGGCCAGCTTTGGGATCGCAACCCCGACGGACTTGCGGGCGCCGGTGCCATTCTTCTAAGTCCGCAACGACTGGTTGTCTTCAACACTTGGTTTTAGCAACCCAACCATCCCTTCGATCTTCTCCACAATCTCATCAAGCGGCACGGCCGAAGTATCGAATGTCGGGATGGAGTCTTTCTTATGGGCCAGATAAACCTCGTAACGCGTCTCCAGATCGGAGGGATCCTTGAGTGTAATTTTTTTTCGGCGGGCTACCGAAGAAGCGATCCTTAGCCGCAGACGCTCCTTGAGCACATCGAGCGGGGCTTCCAGATTGATCTCGAAATATCCGATATTGTTTTTCTCGGCCAGCGCCCTATATTCCCGCCACATGTTCTTTAGTATGGTCGCATTGGCCTCAACCATTACAGGGAGCCCTTGGGCCAGCGCGCTCGACGTAATGGCCAATACCACATTGGCCACTTCCGTTCTGTATCCGCCGCTGGCATAGCCGGAAGCGAACCACTTGATTCGGTCGGCGGAAACTCTGAACAGCCCTTTATGTTTGGCCATCAGCATTTCAACCGTCGCGGATTTTCCGGAGCAAGGCGGGCCGTACATGAGGATGACAAAGGGTTTCATATGGGCATATTCAAGTGCACCGACCAACTGGTATTATGTACAAGAGTCACGCCAAAGGACAAGGGGCCATCGCAATGTACTTGCCAGCACGCACCTGTTTTTTCAAGCCCGTCCCCACCAACACACAAGTTGTCCGGCGCTGCCTCGATGTTCAAGCAACCGCGTGGCAAGTACTAGAACTTTCATAGGGTGCCGATAAACGATGCATGACACCAACCGCGTAAATCCCATTGAACTTAAGACGATTCAGATCCCTGGGGGCAGGATGGAGGTCGATAAGACCATCGAGCCGTTTCTGCCGGCGGATTTTGCCGCCGACCCGATGAAATACTTCGAGGAGCAGGGTGCCATCATACGTACGGGCGAAATCACCTATAAGAAGCACGGGTGGTTCAAGTGCGACCCGGCCTCGGTGCGCGATTTTCCAGTATGGAGAAACTCCGCCGGCGGGGAGCTTCACGTGGTCGGCAAGCGTGTGAATCCACTCAAGTCAGACGTATGGAGGGCGCGCAACCCGTTCTACGAATTCCTGGTCATGGAGCTTGTGCTCGCACTTGGCTTCAAGACGTCGCGGCCGTATGCGCGGATAGCGCAGCGCGGCGTCTATTACATCATTGCCGAAAAAGTTGAAGGGTTTCGCTGGGTTCGCAGCCAGGACTCCGGAATCGAGGAGGCCGACCTCGTCCGCCTTCGGGCGGAGGCGGAAACAGTCATGCTGCAGCTTGCCGCATCCATGGACGGCGCCGGTGTCCGCATTCCCTGGCACTCCAAGGACATGATCCTGATTTTCGAACCGAATACCTTGACGGTAAAAGAGGTTGTTCCCATCGACTGGGAGCGTCTGGAACTGGACTTCGAGAAGCTTTCGCAGATCCCGCAGGTGGAGCACCTCCTGAATGGGCTGAAACCAAAAGTATCAAGGGAGAAACGGTGGATCAGCGAAGAATGGAAGCAGAAGAGACAAGCCCGGGGTTGACGGGGATTGCCCGCGCGCCGGCTGGCCGCTGGGGGCAGCGAGCGCCATCGAGCCCGCGGGGAGCGCGCTGACCATGGCGGCCCGGTCGCAAGACCGTCTCACGCGAACGATCCTCGGACACTTGAAGTCGATGCGGGGCCGGCTCGCGCTTGCCGCGCTGTGCATGGTCGGATTCGCGGCCATGGAAATGATCGCGCCGTGGCCGATGAAGATCATCATCGACTACGTGCTGCTGCAAAAACCGCTGGCGGCGGGGCTGGCGCCTCTGGGCCCCTTGCTCGCGCAGGGCGCGGTTTTCGCGCTAGTGGTAATTGCCGTGAGCATCGTCGCGATCGCACTGACCAAGGCGGCGTTCGCCTATTTACAGGTGTATCTGACCTCGCATATCGGGCACCGGCTGGTGTTCGCCTTGCGCCGCGAGCTTTTTCAACACCTGCAAAGCCTGTCTCTCTCGTATCACAACCGTACCCGCAGCGGCGAGCTGTTGACCCGGATGACTGGAGATACGCAAAAACTAAACAGTACGTTCACCGAATTGGTGCTGACCTTTGGCGCGCACACGCTCACGGTTGTGGGCATGTTCGTGGTGATGATGCTCCTCAATTGGCGCTTGGCGCTGATCGCGGCCGCGACGTTTCCGCTTCTCTGGCTGACACTGAACGTGCTCACCCGCAAGATCAAGGCTTCGGCGAAGACCCAGCGCAGCCAGGAAGGACGCATGGCCACCCGTCTTGGCGAAGTGCTGTCTTCGGCGGCCCTGGTGCAAACGTTCGGGCGCGAGCGTTACGAAGTGGCCCAGTTCGAGGCCGAAAACGCCGAGGCGGTCGAGCAGAACATCCGCGCGTTACGCCTGGAAAAAGCGGCGACGCGCGCGAACGAAATCATCACCGCGGTCGGAGCCGGCACGATCGTTTTATTCGGTTCCCTGCAAGCGCTCGAAAACCGGATGACGCCCGGTGATTTGCTGGTCTTTCTGGCCTACGTGAACCACCTGTACAAACCCGTGAGAAACATCGCGAAACTTTCGCTACGGTACAGCCGGGCAATGGTGAGCGCGGGGCGCCTGCGCGAGATACTCGATATCGAACCGGAGATTCAGGACCGGCCAGACGCTGTCGAAGCCCACGATCTCGAGGGCGCGATTCGTTTCGAAAATGTAGCGTTCAGTTACGGCGACGCCAAGGGCGTATTGCACGATGTCAGTTTCAGCGTGGCCCCCGGGCAACGCCTCGTTCTGGTGGGGGCCTCCGGGGCTGGCAAATCCACTATCACCAACCTTATTCTGCGCCTGTACGAGCCCCAGACGGGCACTATCTTTATCGACGGACGCGATGTCAGGGATTACAAGCGCGAATCGCTGCGCCGCGAAATCGGCGTGGTGTTGCAGGACAGCGTTCTGTTTGGCGCCAGTATTGCCGAGAACATTGCCTATGGCAAACCCGGCGCCAGCGCCGAAGAAATCGAGACCGCGGCGCGCGAAGCGCACGCGCACGATTTCATTCAGGCGTTACCCGAAGGCTATGAAACCATCGTCGGCGAGCGTGGTTCCACGCTATCGGGCGGGCAGCGCCAGCGCGTCGGCCTCGCGCGCGCCTTGATCAAGCGCCCGTCGATATTGATTCTCGACGAGCCGACCTCCTCGGTGGACGCCCATTCCGAGGCATTGATCCAGGATGCGGTGGAGCGCCTACAGCGCGGCAAAACCACGTTATTGATCGCGCACCGGTTTTCATACATCAAGGATACCGATTACATTCTGGCGCTGAAAAACGGCGTGATCGTGGAGCAAGGAACGGCGCCGGATTTGCTAGCGCGGCGCGGCTATTATTACGACCTGTACCAACATCAAAAATTCGAGAAGATGCAGGCCGGGGCGCGCGATAACTTGTGAGCACCGCCGGATTCTCCGAAGGAGATTCCGGCGCCAATCTGGAATCTATGAGTGCGTTCGAGTCTCGGCCAGTGTCCGGCCCGGGCCCCAATCCTCCCTGTCTACATATTGCCCTCCTGTTGACTTACTATCGGCTTCTGATAGCCGATCGCGGCTGGCTTACAGCAAGGAAACCGATATGTACCGAGCGCTTGGGGCACTCTTTTTCTTATTGCAGGCGTGGATCGCGCCGCAGGCGGCGGCGGAAGAATTACTCATTCCGGGCGCTGGCCCGCCAGAGCGGCTGGTGCGCGCACTGGCGAACGCATTCAACCTCTCCCAAAGCGCGCATCGCGCCAGCGTTCCGCAAAGCAGCGGCATAGCAGGCGCTTTACTGGCCATCGAATCCGAAGGCGGAGCACTCGCGCGCTTTCCCCGTCCGCTCAACGCGGCCGAGGCGAGCCGGGGCCTTCGCGAAGTGTTGTTTGCCCGGGATGCGGTGGTGTTCGCGGTCGGCGCCGCCGTTGGGCTGCGCGACATTAGCACCCGGCAACTTGGCGACATATACTCGGGAAAAATCACGAACTGGAAAGATCTGAACGCTTCACCCGGCGAGATCCG